>NZ_CP055481.1:602922-904383 GCF_013705725.1 Klebsiella sp. RHBSTW-00484
TATTCGTCGGTTTTCATTTCCAACTGGAAACGCCGCGTTGGGCGGTGCTCACTGCGGCTATTGTTGCCGCTGGCCCAGCTTTTGCTGCCGGGGGAGAACCCTATTCTGGTGCGATTCGCTATCGCGGGATGCTGCGTATTGTCGGCACCTTTATTGGTTGTATCGCCGCGCTTGCGATCATCATTGTGATGATCCGTGCCCCGTTGCTGATGATGTTGGTCTGCTGTCTATGGGCGGGCTTTTGTACCTGGATCTCATCGCTGGTACGTGTCGAGAACTCCTATGCCTGGGGACTGGCGGGCTATACCGCACTTATCATCATCATTACCATTCACGCAGAGCCGATGCTAGCGCCGCAGTTTGCCGTCGAAAGATGCAGTGAGATTGTTGTTGGTATCGTCAGCGCTATCGTAGCCGACCTGCTGTTTTCACCGCGTTCGATTAAAAAAGAGATCGATCTTGAGCTGGATAATCTGCTGATTGATCAATATTGCCTGATGCAGCTTTGCGTGGCGCATGGCGATAAAGAAGAAGTCGATAAAGCCTGGAGCGCGTTGGTTCGTCGCACTAACGCGCTGGAAGGTATGCGTGGGAACCTGATTATGGAGTCCTCGCGCTGGGCAAAAGTGAATCAGCGCCTGAAGGCGATCAATACTCTTTCTCTGACCCTGATTACCCAGGCTTGCGAAACCTACCTGATTCAGAATACGCGCCCTGAAATGGTCACCGATGACTATCGTGAACTGTTTGCTGAACCAGTTGAAAACGTGCAGGACGTTCACCGGCAGCTAAAACGAATGCGCCGCTTTCTGACCTGGAAGGGGGAGCATAATACCCCGGTGACGATTTACAGTTGGGTGGGAGCCGCGACGCGCTATCTGTTATTGAAGCGCGGAGTGGTCAGCAATACCAAAATCAGCCGTATTGAAAATGAAGTTCTTCAGGGCGAAGTGGTGGTTAAGGCTGAATCTGCCGAGCGCCATCATGCAATGGTTAACTTCTGGCGTACATCTATCTCCTGTATTCTCGGGACGCTGTTCTGGCTGTGGACTGGCTGGACTTCAGGTAGTGGGGCGATGGTCATGATTGCGGTGGTCACCGCGCTGGCGATGCGTTTGCCTAATCCCCGGATGGTGGCTATCGATTTCCTCTACGGCACGTTGGCAGCTTTACCGCTGGGTGCGCTGTTTTTCCTCGTGATTATGCCCGCGACGCAGCAAAGCATGCTGCTGCTGTGTATTAGCCTTGCCGTGATGGCGTTCTTTATCGGCATTGAGGTGCAAAAGCGGCGTCTGGGCTCGCTGGGGGCGCTGGCCAGTACAATCAATATTCTGGTGCTCGATAACCCGATGAAGTTTGAGTTTAGCCAGTTCCTTGATAGCGCTTTAGGGCAGATCGTGGGGTGTTTCCTCGCGCTGATGGTGATCTTGCTGGTCCGCGATAATTCACAGGCACGTACCGGACGCGTGCTATTAAACCAGTTTGTATCGGCGGCGGTTTCGTCGCTGACGACCAATACGGCGCGACGCAAGGAGAACCATCTGCCGGCGCTGTATCGCCAACTTTTTTTACTGCTGAATAAGTTTCCTGGTGATATCGCGCGTTTTCGTCTGGCGCTGACCTTGATTATTGCCCATCAACGTCTGCGTGATGCACCTGTACCGATAAACGACGACCTGTCTGGGTTTCATCGGCAGCTACGGCGTACAGCCGATCGCGTTATTTCTGCCGGTAGCGATGATAAACGTCGATATTATTTCGCCAGACTGTTAGATGAACTCAATATCTATCAGGAAAAGCTACAGCACTGGGAAGCATCACCGCAAGTGACGGAACCCGTGCGCAGGCTGGTGGAGATGCTGCATAAATACCAGCATGTACTGATCAATAGCTAACCGCCACCCGGCGATAAGCAGCGTAGACGCTTTAGTATTTGATGAAGCGGAAGAAGGGCTGGAAGGGAACTTGCGTTTTAACGCACGACAGAGACAAAAAAAAGCCCCCAACAGGCGGGGGCAAGTCGTCAGATGAGACGACGAGGGTTTATTTGTACAGCTCAGCAGTAGCATGCCAGCTGTCACCAGTACGAGCTTCAATAATACGGTAGCTGCTGGCACCTTCTTTCTCGGCTTTAGCCGCCAGCTCCTGACGCATATCCATTGGGGCGCTACCTACTTGAGAAACGGAAACGGTACCCATAGATTGCAGATTTTGTGCCTGCTCAGCGTTAACTTGATTGACGGCAGCGTTCGCGCCAAAAGAGAGTACGGAAGCCAGGCCCAGGGATGCGATGATAATTGCGCTTTTCATAATCTTTACTCCAATCATATTGTTTTCAGCGGCGGGAGGTCTCAATGCACTCAGGCCGCTGGGGGATATTCTGTATTTCAGCTAATGACCGACAATTGTTAAATCTTATTTATAAAGTTCTGCAGTTGCATGCCAGTGGTCACCAGTACGCGCTTCAATGATGCGATAGGAGGAAGCGCCTTCTTCTTGAGCTTTCTTATTCAGCATTTCGTGCATGTCCATCGGGGAAGCACTTACCGCGCCGACGGAAATGGTGCCGATTGCCTGACGGCCTTGAGCTTGCTCGCTGTTAATAGAATCAGCGGCAAAAGCGCCGAAGGACAGAACGGAAAGCATGCTCAATGCTGCTACAGCGGTTTTGATTTTCATGATGTTGACCTCGTCGAATCTTTTTATTGGGGGTCTTTGTTTCGTGACCCTCATCACAAAATCAAGTATACACTAATCACTGAAAATATTAATACCGTGCTAATTGTTGTTCTTGTAAATAATTACAAAGAAATGTCTTCTTTATAACGTATAAGAATTAGAAATGTCAGGCTTTGGTCATGACTGACTTTTATAGTTAATAAAATCATATGGATATGGTTATTTGATCTTTTGTGCGCTTCAGGGGGATTCATTAGGTAAAGGAATGTATAGAAGTGGAAAAGCACACTAAATGTTAAAGAAATGCTGATTTTTTGAGAGTAAACCCTCTGGAGTTAACCAGAGGGAAGAAGCTTAGAGTTCTTGTTCAAACAGGACGAGAATGGCGTCATGCAAATCTTTAACGCTAAAACCTCTGGCTGGGGTGGTAAAGATAGTATCGTCACCTGCAATGCTGCCAAGAATACCTTCAGCCTTGCCTAAAGAGTCCAGCAGTCTGGCAATCAGCTGCGCTGCGCCAGGGCTGGTATGGATGACGACAACCGAATCGTTATAGTCGATATCCAGCACCAGATTTTTTAGCGGGCTGGAGGTTGTCGGGACGCCAAGCTCGGCAGGCAGGCAGTACACCATCTCCATTTTGGCGTTACGCGTACGCACTGCGCCAAATTTCGTGAGCATACGCGAGACTTTCGATTGATTGATATTATCGAAGCCTTCCTCTTGTAGCGCCTGTACGATTTCACCTTGAGAGCTGAATTTTTCTTCTTTAAGCAGCGCTTTAAACGCTTTAACCAGTTCTTCTTGTTTCGCCGAACTTCGCATAAGTCACCCAATTATGGTGGTAAAAACAACATCATTATGCATAACCATGCATTTTTATGCAAATAATCCGCAGGGGAGAAGCGTAAATAATGTTATGAAGGGGGCATATTTTAGCAAATAACCCTAATAAGGAACATGCCTGCGTCACGGCACGCAAATTGCTACAAAAGTAAATGAAATGTTATTAAATGATGTTGTTCTGCCCAATGCGCTGGGTGTATTGTAACCAACAGTCGATCCGGTACTACGCTTTGCTGGATGGTCAGTCTCAGGGAGGAAAATGCGAAGCTGTTGCATCGCTGCGCACGACCACGCATTCTTCAGCCATAATTATTGTAATTGTTCATCTTGTGAATTAAGGTCCAGGCGACGGAGTAACGAAAGACTATTTTAACCATAATAAGGAGTTTAGGATGAAAGTTGCAGTCCTCGGCGCCGCTGGTGGAATTGGCCAGGCGCTTGCCCTACTACTTAAGACCCAACTGCCTTCAGGTTCAGAACTCTCGTTGTACGACATTGCTCCGGTAACTCCGGGCGTGGCGGTTGATCTTAGCCATATCCCTACCGATGTAAAAATCAAAGGTTTTTCCGGTGAAGACGCAACCCCGGCACTGGAAGGTGCTGATGTGGTGCTGATATCCGCAGGTGTCGCGCGTAAGCCCGGCATGGATCGCTCCGATTTATTTAACGTTAACGCCGGGATTGTGAAAAATCTGGTGCAACAGATCGCCAAAACCTGCCCGCAAGCTTGCGTTGGGATTATTACCAACCCGGTGAATACGACGGTGGCGATTGCGGCCGAGGTGCTAAAAAAAGCTGGCGTTTATGATAAGAACAAGCTGTTTGGCGTCACGACGCTGGATATTATCCGTTCAAATACGTTTGTCGCTGAGCTGAAAGACAAATCTTCATCAGACGTTGAAGTGCCGGTTATTGGCGGCCACTCTGGCGTGACCATTCTTCCTTTATTATCACAAATTCCTGGCGTGAGCTTTAGCGAACAGGAAGTTGCTGATTTGACTAAGCGCATTCAAAACGCCGGGACCGAAGTTGTTGAAGCAAAAGCCGGTGGTGGTTCAGCGACGCTATCGATGGGCCAGGCAGCAGCGCGATTCGGCCTCTCTTTGGTTCGCGCAATGCAAGGTGAGAAAGGAGTTGTAGAATGCGCTTATGTTGAAGGCGATGGCCAATATGCCCGCTTCTTCTCACAGCCGCTGCTGTTGGGTAAAAATGGCGTAGAAGAGCGTCGGTCTGTTGGCAAACTCAGCGCCTTCGAGCAACAGGCTCTGGAAGGGATGCTGGATACGCTGAAGAAAGATATCGCCCTCGGTGAGGATTTTGTGAATAAATAACATTTCACGAAAAGATACGCCGGAACCTGTGTTCCGGCTTTTTTGTCTATAGAAAACAACGCTCCCCTTCCGGGGAGCCTGTTAATTGGTCGCCGGATATTCCTGTACGGCGATATGCAGGGTGATTTTCTTATCGTCACGCATAATCACCACCGGAATTTCCGAACCCGGGCGAATCTCCGCCACCTGATCCATCGTTTCCAGAGCTGACACTGCAGGTTTATCGTTAACCGAAATAATCACGTCGTTGGCGCGGATCCCGGCCTGGGCGGCTGGGCCTTCCGGCGCAACATCATTCACCACGATCCCCTGAAGCTGATCGATGCCGCCTCCGCCCTGAGCATGTAAAGGCGCAATTTCGCGACCGCTGATGCCAATGTAGCCGCGAATGACGCGACCATCGCGGATCAGCTTATCCATGATCTTAGTTGCCAATTGGAAAGGAATAGCAAAACCGATCCCTTCAGGCGTTTCGCCATCGTTACTTTTATCAAATGACAGGGTGTTGATACCCATAAGTTCGCCCAGGGAGTTCACCAGAGCGCCACCGGAGTTACCGTGGTTGATTGAGGCATCGGTTTGCAGGAAGTTCTGGCGTCCGGTCGGGTTCAGGCCGATACGACCGGTGGCACTGATAATCCCCTGGGTAATGGTTTGCCCGAGGTTATAAGGGTTACCAATCGCCAGCACCACATCACCGATATGCGGCACGCGTTTTGGGTTAATCGGGATGACCGGCAGGCCGCTACTGGCGTTGATTTTTAATACCGCCAGATCGGTGAGGGTATCTGAGCCAACCAGCAGCGCTTCAAAAACCCGACCATCCTGCAACGCGACGATTATCTGATCCGCATCGTTGATAACGTGTTTATTCGTCAGAATGTAGCCACGTTGGTCCATTATCACGCCGGAACCAAGAGTTAGCTGATTTTGGCTGGTGTTGTTAAGGGCGCGGTTATACACGTTCACCACTGCAGGCGCGGCGCGGCGTACAGCAGGATTATAGCTGGCGGGGGATTCATCCGCGCTATCGTATTGCGTGGTCGGCGAAAGCTGCCATTGGCGCAGCGAAGGCATAATGGCCAGCAGCAGACCCCCGACGATCAGGCCGATGAGTATCGAACGTAAAAGCTTTCCAGACATGATGCCGATATCGTTGATGGATGGACAGGCGCAGCATAACACGACTTGTCCGGACATCGCACTGCGCGCGATGTCCGGAAAGAGGCTTAGCGCAGCAGCAGATAGATACTTTCGTTGCCGCGAATGACGTTCAGCGCAATAACCGCCGGTTTGCTTTCCAGAACTTTCCTCAGCTCAGCGATGGAGTGTACTCGCTCGCGGTTGAGGCCGATAATAATGTCGTCTTTATGCAGACCCGCTTGCGCGGCAGGGCTTCCTTTATCCACGTTATCAATGGCGACGCCTTTGGTCCCATCTTTCATCTGCCCATCGCTTAACGACGCTCCCTGCAAGGCAGGAATGATAAGTTCAGCGCTGGCGGTAGAAGAAGTGCTCTTATCCAGCGTGACCTCGACCTCGACGGGCTTACCATCGCGCAGTAACCCTAGCTTCACTTTGGTCCCCGGTTCGGTGGTGGCAATACGCGAACGGAGTTCGGCAAAGCTGTTAAGCGATTTGCCATTCAAGCTAACGATAACGTCGCCAGATTTGACCCCAGCTTTAGCGGACCCCGAGTTCGGTAGAACCTCGCTGACGAAGGCACCGCGTTGAACATCAAGATTCATCGCTTTGGCGATATCCGCGCTCATTTCCATGCCTTTAATACCCAGCAGGCCGCGTTTGATTTCGCCAAACTGAATAAGCTGCTGAGCGAGGGTTTGTGCCATATTGCTGGGGATGGCGAAACCAATACCGACGCTGCCGCCGCCTGGTGCCAGAATAGCGGTATTAATACCAATCAACTCGCCGTTCAGGTTCAGCAGCGCGCCGCCGGAGTTGCCGCGGTTGATGGAGGCATCGGTCTGGATAAAGTTTTCCAGCCCTTCCAGGTTCAGGCCGCTACGGCCCAGAGCTGAAATAATCCCGGAAGTGGCAGTCTGCCCAAGGCCGAAGGGGTTACCGACGGCGACGGCGAAATCACCCACCCGAAGTTTATCGGAATCGGCGATAGCGATTTGCGTCAGATTGCTGGGCTTTTGTAATTGCAGCAGGGCGATGTCGCTTTGCTCATCGCTACCGATCAGTTTGGCATCGAACTCACGGCCATCGTTGAGCTGGACGCTAATTTTCTGCGCCTGGTTGATGACGTGATTATTGGTCAACACATAGCCTTTCGCTGCATCGATGATGACGCCAGAACCCAGACCTTCAAACGGCTGCGCCTGCTCTTGTGGGGCATTGTCGCCAAAATACTTCTTCAGCTCTTCCGGCATATTCTGTGCCGGAGAGGCCGTACCCTCAACCTGTACGCTCACCACCGCTGGCAACACTTTTTCCAGCATCGGGGCAAGGCTTGGCAATGCGCCCTGGCCCGGTACCTGTGTTGGTAATGACGCTGCAGCCGGAGGTAAGGCGGACAACGACAACCCAATGCTTAACGCTAACGCACTCAACAGCAAAGTCTGTTTCTTCATTAGATGCTGGCTCTCGTAACCTGAGGTGTATGGGAAACGTCCCGAATGGCCTGATGTTATTGAATTTTCGATCAGGTAACAATGTGGTCAATGTTTAAATTGTAGCCGGGATGAGAGATGGAGACGGGCGCTGAGGGGGCGCCCGGACAATATTTTTACTGCCGCTGGAGGATTAGTCGCGCTTCGCGCCACCGCGCAGCAGACCGGATGCGCCTTCAGAGTAGTCGCGTGGCATCTGGACCGGAGCCTGATCGTTACCGGCTTCCGACTCTTCCAGACGATTACGGAACGGATTGGCGTCCGCCATGCTCGCTGGCAGCAGGTTGCTGGAGCTTTTCGCCATATGCTGATACAGCTGGCGGTAGTCATGCGCCATATTATCGAGTAATTCAGCGCTGTGAGCAAAATGGCTTACCAGCTCTTCACGGTACTCTTCCAGCTCTGCTTTATTCTTTTCCAGTTCGAATTGCAGCGCCTGTTGTTGGCGTAATTTGCGGTTACCAAAACGCATTGCCACGGCACCAATGATAATACCGACGACTAGCCCAATTAGCGCATATTCCCAGGTCATGAACATCTCCCGTTGTTTTGTGGTTCCGTAGGGTGGCTGTTAGGCTCTCCGCCTGCGCCCGATAGTGCCACTATAACCGCTAATCCCACAGAAGTGGAATCCTGGCGTATCATCGCGTAGTGTAGAACGGCCTTTTTTTCGTCAATCGTGAGCTCCAGCATTACGGTTTTCAAGGAATAACAATAAGATCATGCAAAGCCTGTCGCCAACATCGCGTTACCTTTCCGCTCTCAAAGAGGGCAGTCATCAGCCCGACGACGTTCAGCAAGAGGCGGTTAGCCGCCTTGATACCATTTATCATGAATTGCAGAATAAGCCGTCTGTCGCGCCGCAAAACAATGGCGGTCTGCGGGCAAAATTCGGCAAGCTGTTGGGCAAGCGCGAGCCGGTTGCCGAAACGGTGGCTGTGCGCGGGCTCTATATGTGGGGGGGCGTAGGAAGGGGGAAAACCTGGTTGATGGATATGTTCTATCAAAGCCTGCCAGGTGGACGTAAACAACGTCTGCATTTTCATCGCTTTATGCTGCGTGTTCATGAAGAATTAACCCATCTGCAAGGGCACAGCGACCCGCTGGAGATAGTTGCCGACCGTTTTAAAGCCGAAACTGACGTGCTCTGTTTCGATGAGTTTTTTGTTTCTGATATTACCGATGCGATGCTGCTGGGCGGCTTGATGAAAGCGCTGTTCGCTCGCGGCATTACCCTGGTTGCCACGTCGAACATCCCTCCTGACGAGCTGTACCGTAATGGCCTCCAGCGCGCCCGTTTCCTGCCCGCTATTGACGCTATTAAACAGCATTGTGATGTAATGAACGTTGATGCCGGTATTGATTACCGTTTGCGCACGCTGACCCAGGCGCACCTGTGGCTGTCGCCGCTCAATACCGAGACTCAGCAACAAATGGATAAGCTTTGGCAGGCTCTGGCGGGCGCGAAGCGCGAGCAGACGCCAACTCTGGAGATAAACCATCGTCCGTTGTCGACATTAGGGGTAGAAAATCAGACCCTGGCGGCTTCGTTTACGACGCTGTGCGTGGATGCGCGCAGCCAGCATGATTATATTGCGCTCTCGCGATTGTTTCATACCGTGATGCTGTTTGATGTGCCGGTGATGACGTCGCTGATGGAAAGCGAGGCGCGGCGGTTTATCGCGTTGGTGGATGAGTTCTATGAACGTCACGTTAAACTGGTGGTCAGCGCAGCGGTGCCCCTGTATGACATTTATCAGGGCGAACGGTTGAAATTCGAGTTTCAACGCTGTCTATCCCGCCTGCAGGAGATGCAGAGCGAGGAGTATTTGAAGCGAGAGCATTTACCGGGGTAAAACCGGGTACAAATCACATAAAGGGGTCGATCTTTGACCCCGACTTCTCTATAATCTTGCGACCCCACGTTACGAGAAGGTTTTTTTCCCAAAACTTTCTATGTGCCGGCATAGGCTATTCGAAGGGGTAGGTTTGCTGGACAATGTCGTGTGAACCTCAACTGACAAAACGTTTGGGTGTTCACCAACGTGTAACTTATTATTTGGGTAAGCTTTTAATGAAAACTTTTACAGCTAAACCAGAAACCGTAAAACGCGACTGGTATGTTGTTGACGCGACCGGTAAAACTCTGGGCCGTCTGGCTTCCGAACTGGCTCTGCGCCTGCGCGGTAAGCATAAAGCGGAATACACTCCGCACGTAGATACCGGTGATTACATCATCGTTCTGAACGCAGAAAAAGTTGCTGTAACCGGCAACAAGCGTGAAGACAAAATGTATTATCACCACACCGGTCACATCGGTGGTATCAAAGAAGCGACCTTTGAAGAGATGATTGCCCGCCGTCCTGAGCGCGTGATTGAAATCGCGGTTAAAGGCATGCTGCCAAAAGGCCCGCTGGGTCGTGCTATGTACCGTAAACTGAAAGTTTACGCGGGTAACGAGCACAACCACGCGGCACAGCAACCGCAAGTTCTTGACATCTAATCGGGATTATAGGCAATGGCTGAAAATCAATACTACGGCACTGGTCGCCGCAAAAGTTCCGCAGCTCGCGTTTTCATCAAACCGGGCAACGGCAAAATCGTTATCAATCAGCGTTCTCTGGAACAGTACTTCGGTCGTGAAACTGCCCGCATGGTAGTTCGTCAGCCGCTGGAACTGGTCGACATGATTGGTAAACTGGATCTGTACATCACCGTTAAAGGTGGTGGTATTTCTGGTCAAGCTGGCGCTATCCGTCACGGTATCACCCGTGCACTGATGGAATATGATGAGTCACTGCGTGGCGAACTGCGTAAAGCTGGTTTCGTTACTCGTGATGCTCGTGAGGTTGAACGTAAGAAAGTCGGTCTGCGTAAAGCACGCCGCCGTCCGCAGTTCTCCAAGCGTTAATTGTTTTCTGCTCACGCAGAACAATTTGCGAAAAAACCCGCTCCGGCGGGTTTTTTTATGGATAAATCTGTCATTATCCATACGGATCTGCCCTGTTCTTGCCACTTTTTCAGCATTTCCAGAATACCCTCACCACAATGCCTTCAAAATCTGGTAAACTATCATCCAATTTTCTGCCCAAATGCAGGTGATTGTTCATTTTTTGTTTAGATGATAAATGGAAATGATGTCACGCGAATGGGGTTTTTACATCTGGCTGACCATGCGTGGTCGGCAGCAGTACAATAATTCTGAATATACCTGGAGGTTTTCATGGCTGTCGCTGCCAACAAACGTTCGGTAATGACGCTGTTTTCTGGTCCTACTGACATCTATAGCCATCAGGTCCGCATTGTGCTGGCCGAGAAAGGTGTTAGTTTTGAGATAGAACACGTGGAGAAGGATAACCCACCTCAGGATCTGATTGACCTCAACCCGAATCAAAGCGTACCAACGCTTGTGGATCGTGAGCTCACTCTGTGGGAATCTCGCATCATTATGGAATACCTGGATGAGCGTTTCCCGCATCCGCCGTTAATGCCGGTATATCCGGTAGCTCGTGGGGAAAGCCGTCTGTACATGCAACGTATCGAAAAAGACTGGTATTCGCTGATGAATACCATCCAGACCGGTACTGCTGCGCAGGCTGATAATGCACGTAAGCAACTGCGTGAAGAATTGCAGGCGATTGCGCCAGTCTTCACCCAGAAGCCGTACTTCCTGAGCGATGAGTTCAGCCTGGTCGATTGCTATCTGGCACCGCTGCTATGGCGCTTGCCTGTTCTCGGTGTGGAACTGACTGGAACTGGCGCGAAAGAGCTCAAGGGCTATATGACTCGCGTATTTGAACGTGATTCTTTCCTCGCTTCTTTAACTGAAGCCGAGCGTGAAATGCGCCTGGGTCGAGGCTAATCAATGGATGTATCACAGCTGACGCCGCGTCGCCCGTATCTATTACGGGCGTTCTATGAGTGGCTGCTGGATAACCAGCTGACTCCGCACCTGGTCGTCGATGTGACGCTGCCGGGCGTACTTGTTCCAATGGAGTATGCTCGCGACGGACAAATCGTTCTTAACATTGCCCCGCGTGCTGTAGGTAATCTGGAACTGGCTAACGACGAAGTGCGTTTCAACGCGCGTTTCGGCGGTGTGCCGCGCAATGTCTCTGTACCGATGGCTGCTGTGCTGGCTGTGTATGCACGTGAAAATGGTGCGGGTACCATGTTTGAACCTGAAGCGGCCTACGATGAAGACGTCACCAGCCTGAATGATGACGAAGAATTGCCAGGCAACGACAGCGAAACGGTCATGTCGGTGATTGATGGCGATAAGCCAGATAATCATGATGACGATCCCGATGATACGCCAACTCCGCCACGCGGTGGGCGCCCTGCGCTACGCGTCGTGAAGTAATCTCTATCAGGCCCTTCGGGGCCTGTTTTCTGATCTCTGCAAAATTCTTGTGTTAAGATGGAACAGCCGTCACGTGCTGTCACAAATCACACAATGGTCCCTATGAGCGCATTTGATCCACAAGCCGAAGATACTCCATCCTCCATTGGCAACAGTTTGGGCCGTCGTCCTTTGGCGCGCAAAAAACTGTCCGAAATGGTGGAAGAGGAGCTAGAGCAGATGATCCGCCGACGGGAGTTTGCCGAAGGTGAACAACTGCCATCAGAGCGTGAATTGATGACGTTTTTTAACGTCGGGCGCCCCTCGGTACGTGAAGCGCTGGCGGCGCTGAAGCGTAAGGGATTGGTGCAAATTAGCAACGGCGAGCGGGCCCGCGTGTCCCGACCTTCAGCTGACACCATCATTGGCGAGCTTTCCGGCATGGCGAAAGACTTTTTGTCTCACCCCGGCGGTATCGCGCATTTTGAACAGCTACGCCTGTTTTTTGAATCCAGCCTGGTTCGCTATGCGGCAGAACATGCCAGCGACGAGCAGATCGAAAAGCTGATGCAGGCGCTGAAAATCAACAGCCAGTCGCTTGATGACAATGCGCTGTTTATCCGATCTGACGTCGAGTTTCACCGCGTGCTGGCGGAAATCCCGGGTAATCCGATCTTTATGGCTATTCACGTGGCATTGCTGGATTGGCTAATCGCCGCCCGGCCTGCGGTGCCAGAACGTGATTTACACGAACATAATAGCGTGAGCTATCAACAACACATTGTTATTGTTGATGCTATTCGCCGTCGCGATCCTGATGAAGCCGATCGCGCCCTCCAAACCCACCTCAATAGCGTCTCCGCCACCTGGCACGCCCTCGGCCAGAAAACACAACCACGTAAGTAACCCTCACGATCCTCCGGATCGTTTAGTGAAGTAGATCGCATTATAAGCGTTCTCTATTACGTTGCTGCTTAATTGATCTGGTATAACAGGTATAAAGGTACATAGTTAATCACACTAATATCACTACGAGGTTTATATGGCGGTCAATTTACGTGGAGTCATGGCGGCACTGCTTACGCCGTTCGATGGTCAGCAAAAACTGGATAAAGGGAGTCTGCGTCGGCTAGTTCGTTTCAATCTGAGCCAGGGGATCGACGGGCTTTACGTGGGAGGCTCCACTGGTGAGGCCTTTGTGCAGAGCGGCGCTGAGCGGCAGGAAGTACTGGAGATTGTGGCGGAAGAGGCGAAGGGAAAAATGACGCTGATCGCCCATGTCGGCTGCGTGAGTACTCTTGAAAGCCAACAGCTGGCGCAGGCGGCGGCAAGCTATGGATACGATGCCGTTTCTGCGGTGACGCCATTCTATTATCCGTTTAGCTTTGAAGAGCATTGCGCGCATTATCAGGCCATCATTGAGTCGGCTGATGGATTGCCGATGGTGGTGTACAACATCCCGGCCCTAAGCGGCGTTAAGCTGACGCTCGATCAGATCAATACTCTGGTGACCTTGCCGGGCGTCGGCGCGCTGAAGCAGACCTCCGGCGATCTTTACCAGATGGAGCAAATCCGTCGGGCTCATCCGGACCTGGTGTTGTACAACGGCTATGACGAGATCTTCGCTTCTGGCCTGCTGGCAGGTGCCGATGGTGGAATTGGCAGCACCTACAACATCATGGGGTGGCGTTATCAGGGGATCGTTCAGGCGCTAAAAGCAGGTGATGTCGCCAAAGCGCAACACCTGCAGTGCGAATGTAACAAGGTTATCGATCTGCTGATTAAAACCGGCGTATTCCGTGGTCTGAAAACCGTGCTGCACTATATGGATGTTGTCGCTGAGCCGCTGTGCCGCAAGCCGTTCGCCCCGGTTGACGAACAATTCCTGCCGGAGCTGAAAGCGCTGGCTCAGCAGTTGTTGGCAGAGAAGGCGTAACCGCAACTTGCCGGGGGGTTACGCTTGCCCGGCCTACATATTTTGACCGTAGGCCGGTAAGGCGAAGCCGCTACCCGGCACAACAACAAAAAATTATCGGGAGAGTAAAATGAGTACTTCTACCCAGAACATCCCGTGGTATCGCCATCTTAGTCGTCCTCAGTGGCGGGCTTTTTCAGCCGCATGGTTGGGATATTTGCTTGATGGTTTTGATTTTGTCTTGATTGCCCTGGTACTGACCGAGGTCCAGGGGGATTTTGGTCTGACAACGGTTCAGGCGGCCAGCCTGATCTCAGCCGCTTTTATCTCTCGCTGGTTTGGTGGCCTGATGCTCGGCGCAATGGGCGACCGCTATGGTCGACGCCTGGCGATGGTCACCAGCATTATTCTTTTTTCACTTGGTACCCTGGCTTGCGGTTTTGCGCCAGGTTACACCACCATGTTTATCGCCCGTCTGGTTATCGGCATGGGAATGGCAGGTGAGTATGGCTCAAGCGCGACCTATGTTATTGAAAGCTGGCCGAAGCATTTACGCAACAAAGCCAGCGGTTTTCTGATCTCCGGATTCTCCGTCGGGGCCGTTATTGCCGCGCAGGTTTACAGTCTGGTGGTGCCCGTCTGGGGCTGGCGTGCGCTGTTCTTCATTGGCATTGTGCCGATCGTTTTCGCGCTCTGGTTACGCAAAAATATTCCAGAAGCCGAAGACTGGAAAGAGAAGCATGAGGGCAAAGAACCGGTGCAGACCATGGTGGATCTGCTTTATCGCGGTAAGCATCGGGTTATTAATATCTTGATGACAGTTGTCGCGGCGACCGCATTATGGTTTTGCTTTGCGGGCGATTTGCAAAATGCCGGTATCGTGCTGTTACTGGGCGTGATGTGCGCGGTTATTTTTATCAGCTTTATGGTCCAGAGCAGCGGTAAGCGCTGGCCCACTGGCGTGACGCTGATGGTCGTCGTGCTTTTCGCTTTCCTTTATTCGTGGCCTATCCAGGCGCTGCTACCCACTTATCTGAAAACCGAACTGGCTTATGACCATACCACGGTAGCGAATATTCTGTTTTTCAGCGGCTTTGGCGCAGCGGTAGGGTGCTGCGTGGGTGGTTTTCTTGGCGACTGGCTGGGAACCCGCAAGGCTTACGTTTGCAGCTTGCTGGCTTCACAGTTGTTGATTATTCCGGTCTTTGCTATCGGCGGCACAAACATATGGGTCCTTGGCCTGCTACTGTTTTTCCAGCAGATGTTAGGACAGGGGATCTCGGGGATCTTACCGAAACTGATCGGCGGCTACTTCGATACCGATCAACGCGCGGCGGGGCTTGGGTTTACCTATAACGTGGGGGCGCTGGGCGGTGCGATTGCGCCGGTTCTTGGTGCCTTGATTGCCCAGCGTCTGGATCTGGGCACCGCGTTGGGCTCGCTCTCTTTCGGCCTGACATTCGTGGTGATCCTGTTGATTGGTCTGGATATGCCATCCCGCGTACAGCGCTGGATCCGCCCGGAAGCCGTACGGACCCATGATGCGATTGACGGGAAACCGTTCAGCGGCGCGGTACCGTTAGGTGGCAGTAAAAGTGGATTAATTAAAACCAGATAATAAACGGCCCGGCAGCGGTGCCGGGCGAAAACATTCATCAGGGAGCTATTATGTCTTTGCTGGAAGAATTGGATTTACGCATCAGCGCTAACGGCGGGCTTATTGTTTCCTGCCAGCCGGTCCCCGGCAGCCCTTTGGACAACCCTTCGATCGTTGCCGCGATGGCGCTGGCGGCGGAGCAGGCGGGCGCAGTAGCGTTGCGCATTGAAGGAGTCGAGAATCTGCGCGTCACCCGAGCGCTGGTTACGGTACCGATTATTGGCATTATTAAACGCGATCTGGATGATTCGCCGGTGCGGATCACGCCTTATCTGGAAGATATCGATGCGCTGGCGCAGGCCGGGGCCGATATCATCGCCATTGATGGAACTGACCGTGAACGCCCGGTTCCGGTGGCAGCGCTGCTGGCGCGCATTCATCAGCACAAGCTATTGGCGATGACCGATTGTTCCTCTCTGGAGGATGGCCTGGCCTGTCAGGCGCTTGGCGCGGAGATTATTGGTACCACGCTTTCAGGCTATACTACATCGCACACGCCAGATGAGCCCGACCTGGCGCTGGTGAAAGCGCTGACGAAGGCGGGTTGTCGGGTGAATGCGGAAGGCCGCTATAACACCCCCGCTCAGGCGGCAGAAGCTATGCGTCACGGGGCGTGGGCGGTAACCGTTGGTTCAGCGATTACCCGGCTAGAGCATATTTGCCAGTGGTACAACACCGCGTTAAAAGAGGCGCAGCCATGACCACGCTGGCGATAGATATTGGCGGCACCAAGCTTGCCGCCGCGTTGGTCGATAAGGATCTTACTATTCGTGAACGACGGGAAATCCCGACCCCGGCGAGCCAGCGGCCTGCCGGGCTTGCCTTAGCGTTAGAAGAGCTGATTGCTCCGCTGTTGGCGCAAGCTGAGCGATTTGCGGTTGCTTCTACCGGCATTATTCAGGACGGCATTTTAACCGCACTCAACCCAGCTAACCTTGGCGGTCTGGCGCATTTTCCCTTAATCGATTGTTTGTCTGAACTCAGCGGACTGCCTGGTATCGCCCTGAACGATGCCCAGGCCGCGGCGTGGGCAGAATATCGTGCGTTAACGGAGAACGTGAGCGATATGGTTTTTCTGACGGTTTCGACGGGCGTTGGCGGCGGCATGGTCACTAACGGCAGGTTGCTGACCGGAAGCGGGGGGTTAGCCGGACATTGTGGACATACGCTGGCTGACCCAAATGGGCCGCGCTGCGGCTGTGGTCGAGTGGGTTGCGTGGAAGCAATTGCCGCCGGGAGGGCGATTGCCGATGCGGCTGGCGGTGAACTCACCGGGCTGGATGCGAAATCTATTTTTGCCCTCGCGGAACAACATCATCTGCAGGCGCGTTCACTGGTTCAGCGCTCGGCGCAAACGCTGGCGCGGCTGATTGCCGATCTTAAAGCGCTGACCGACTGTCAGTGCGTCGTGGTTGGCGGCAGCATCGGCCTGGCGGATGGATACCTGCCGTTGGTGCGTGAATATCTGGCGCAGGAACCAGCGGTTTATCACGTCCCGCTACGCGAAGCACGCTATCGGCATGATGCCGGGCTACTGGGCGCGGCGCTATGGGGCAGGGAGAGAAATCATGATTTTCGGTGATATCAATAATCCGTCGCAGGCCGGAATATCGGCCATGTTGCAGCAAGCAATAACCCTCGCGCAGGCGCACGACTTGCAAAGTATTGCTCCCGGAAGCTACGAGCTGCAGGGGGACGATATCTTTATGAACGTGATGCAATTTGCGTCAGGTTTACCTGAAGAGAAGAAAGCCGAACTGCATGTGCAGTTTATCGATATCCAGATTTTACTGGCGGGCGAGGAGCGTATTTTTTATGGCGTGGCCGACAGTGCGCGGCAGTGCGAGGAGATGCACGTTGAGGAGGATTATCAACTGTGCGGTGAAATGGTGGGCGAGCAGTCCGTCACCTTGAGGCCCGGCATGTTCGCGGTCTTTATGCCGGGGGAGCCGCATAAGCCAGGCTGCGTGGTAACAGAGCCAGCCGATATTAAAAAAGTGGTGATTAAAGTGCGTGCCGATTTGTTAAGTGCATAAAAAAGCTCGATGGAATTAACCATCGGGCCAGGATGACTTACCCGGATAAAACAAGCTATCCGGGGATTCGTATTACACTTCCAGGTAGTTGAGGATCCCGTCAGCCGCTTTACGGCCTTCGGCAATTGCTGTCACGACCAGGTCGGAACCGCGAACGATATCACCGCCGGCGAAGATTTTCGGGTTGCTGGTCTGGAAGGCGTTGTCGCTGCCTTCTGGCGCAATAACACGGCCCTGAGAATCCAGCTCAACGCTGTGTTTCGCCAGCCACTCCATGCTGTGCGGACGGAAACCGAATGCCATGACTACGGCATCGGCAGGTACCACATGCTCGGAACCGGCGACGATTTCCGCGCGGCGGCGGCCTTTCGCATCCGGCTGACCCATTTCGGTACGCGCCATCTTCACGCCGCAAACCTTACCGTTAGCATTCACTTCCACACCCAGCGGCTGGACGTTGAACTGGAATTCCACGCCTTCTTCACGCGCGTTTTTCACTTCGCGCCTGGAGCCCGGCATGTTCTCTTCATCACGGCGATAAGCACAAATGACATGGGACGCGTTCTGACGGATGGAGGTACGCACGCAGTCCATCGCGGTATCACCACCGCCAAGAACGACAACTCGCTTGCCTTCCATGCTGACATACGGTTCATCAGCCGTTTCGCCGAAGCCCATGATCTGCTTAGTGTTGGCGATCAGGAACGGCAGCGCGTCGAATACACCGGAGGCGTCTTCATTTTCCAGCCCACCGCGCATCGACTGATAGGTGCCGACGCCGAGGAATACCGCATCGTAATCCTTCAGCAGGTCATCGATCTGTATGTCGCGGCCGACTTCAACGTTGAGTTTGAACTCAATGCCCATGTCGGTGAAGATTTCACGGCGACGGGTCATGACCTCTTTTTCTAGCTTAAATGCCGGAATTCCGAAGGTTAGCAAACCGCCGATTTCCGGGTGGCGGTCAAAGACCACCGCCTTGACGCCGTTACGGGTTAACACGTCTGCGCAGGCAAGACCCGCCGGACCTGCGCCGATAATGGCGACGGTTTTACCCGTCTGCTTGACGCCGGTCAGGTCAGGACGCCAGCCCATTTCGAATGCTTTATCGTTGATATAGCGCTCGATATTGCCGATGGTCACCGCACCGAACTCGTCGTTCAGGGTACAGGAACCTTCGCACAGACGATCCTGCGGGCAAACGCGCCCACAGACTTCCGGCAGGGTATTGGTTTGATGCGACAGTTCTGCCGCTTCAAAAATACGCCCTTCGTTAGCCAGCTTCAGCCAGTTCGGAATGTAGTTGTGCACCGGGCACTTCCACTCGCAGTACGGGTTGCCGCAGGACAGGCAGCGGTCTGCCTGTGCTTTGGCCTGACCTTCGGAAAACGGCTCGTAGATCTCGATAAATTCTATCTTGCGGATCTTCAGCGGTTTCTTTGGCGGATCAACGCGCTGGAGGTCGATAAATTGATACACGTTCTGACTCATCTTAACCCCTTACTGCGCCTGCACCCGCAGCTCAGCTGCGGAACGACTACGGTGACCCAACAGTGCTTTAACATCGCTGGACTTCGGTTTAACCAGCGCAAACTTCGCTGAGAAGGCTGGCCAGTTGGCCAGAATTTCTTCGCCGCGCTGCGAACCGGTAAGATGCACGTGCTCGGTAATCAAACCGCGCAGATGCTCTTCGTGGATAGCCAGAGAGTCAACGTCCAGCACTTCCACCAGCTCCGGGTTCACACGTTTGCGGAAGTCGCCGTCTTCATCCAGAACGTAACCGAAACCACCAGTCATCCCCGCGCCGAAGTTGACGCCGGTTTTACCCAGCACGCAAACAATCCCGCCGGTCATATATTCACAACCGTTATCGCCAATACCTTCGACCACAGTGATCGCCCCGGAGTTACGCACTGCGAAACGCTCGCCTGCGCGCCCCGCCGCATAAAGACGACCGCCGGTCGCGCCATACAGGCAGGTGTTACCGATGATGCTGGCTTCGTGGCTACGGAAGGCTGAGCCTACCGGAGGACGAATCGCCAGCAGGCCGCCAGCCATACCTTTACCTACATAGTCGTTGGCATCGCCTGTCAGATGCAGCTCAACGCCGCCCGCGTTCCATACGCCGAAGCTCTGGCCAGCAGTACCGCTGAAGTGGGCGGTAATAGGATCGGCTGCCAGCCCCTGGTCGCCGTGGGTCTGGGCGATATAACCTGACAGCGATGCCCCAACGGAGCGGTCGGTGTTGCGGATATCAAACCAGAACGTTTTACTCTGCTTGCTGTCAACGAACGGTTTCGCCTGCTGGAGCAGCTGCGCATTGAGCACGCCATTGTCAAACGGCGGGTTGTTCTCCGTGCAGTACAGCGCTTTGCCTGGATGCGGCTCAGCGGTCTCCAGCAGCTTGCCCAGATCCAGTTTCTGCTGCTTGGCAGTAAAACCATCCAGTTCTTTCAACAGGTCGGTACGGCCAATCAGATCTACCAGACGTTTTACACCCAGCGAAGCCATCAGCTCGCGGGTTTCGCGGGCGATAAATTCAAAGTAGTTGGTCACTTTGAACGGCAGGCCGTGGTAGTGGTTCTTACGCAGTTTTTCATCCTGAGTTGCTACGCCGGTTGCGCAGTTATTCAGGTGGCAAATACGCAGATATTTACAGCCCAGCGCCACCATCGGACCGGTACCGAAGCCGAAGCTCTCCGCGCCCAGAATCGCGGCTTTAATGATGTCGACGCCGGTTTTTAAACCGCCATCCACCTGCAGACGGATCTTGTGACGCAGACCGTTAGCCACCAGTGCTTGCTGAGTTTCCACCAGGCCCAGCTCCCACGGACAGCCTGCATATTTCACCGACGAGAGCGGGCTTGCACCGGTGCCGCCGTCGTAACCTGCGATGGTAATCAGGTCTGCATAGGCTTTCGCTACGCCAGTGGCGATGGTACCGACGCCCGGTTCGGAAACCAGCTTCACGGAGATCATCGCTTTTGGGTTAACCTGTTTCAGGTCGAAGATCAGCTGTGCCAGATCCTCGATAGAGTAGATATCGTGGTGCGGTGGCGGGGAGATCAGCGTCACGCCTGGTACTGAATAGCGCAGTTTGGCGATGTACGGGGTGACTTTATCACCCGGTAGCTGACCGCCTTCGCCGGGCTTCGCACCCTGAGCGACTTTAATCTGGATAACGTCGGCATTGACCAGGTAGGCCGGAGTCACGCCGAAGCGACCGGAGGCGACCTGCTTGATACGCGATACTTTATTGGTGCCGTAGCGCGCCGGGTCTTCGCCGCCTTCGCCGGAGTTCGAGTTGCCGCCGATGCTGTTCATCGCTTCTGCCAGCGCTTCGTGCGCTTCCGGGCTCAGCGCGCCGATGGACATTGCTGCCGTATCGAAACGTTTAAACAGTTCGTTTGCCGGTTCAACGTCGTCCAGGCTGACGGTAGTGCCGTCCGGGGTAATGGCCAGCAGATCGCGCAGCGTTGCAGCCGGGCGCTCGTTAACCAATTTCGCGTACTGCTGATAATCGCTGTATTCGCCGCTTTGTACCGCTTGTTGCAGGGTACGCACCACGTCCGGGTTGTAGGCGTGATATTCGCCGCCGTGGACGTATTTCAGCAGACCGCCCTGATCCAGCGGTTTACGCGCCAGCCAGGCACGTTTTGACAGGTTCAATAGATCCTGCTGGAAGTCGTCGAAACCTGCGCCGCCGATACGGCTGACAACGCCCAGGAAGCACAGGTCAGACACTTCGCGATGCAGGCCCACTGCTTCGAACAGTTTCGAGCAGCGATAGGACGCGATAGTTGAAATCCCCATCTTCGACATGATCTTATACAGACCTTTATTGATGCCGTTACGGTAGTTCAACATCACCGCGCGGTACTCTTTGTCGATGGCTTTGTTATCTACCAGCTTCGCCAGAGTTTCATAGGCGAGGTATGGATAGATGGCCGTCGCGCCGAAGCCCAGTAGCACCGCAAAGTGGTGCGGGTCGCGGGCGCTGGCGGTTTCGACAATAATGTTGGCATCGCAGCGCAGGCTCTTATCGACCAGACGGGTCTGGATCGCGCCTACTGCCATCGGAGCGGGTACCGGCAGACGGTTTTTAGCGATGTTGCGGTCAGAGAGCACCAACAGAACGGTTCCGTCACGCACCATTTGTTCGGCTGTATCGCACAGCGCCTTCACCGTCTCAGCCAGCGTGGTTTCGGTGGCATCAAACGTGATATCCAGGACGTCGGCGCGATAGTGCTCCTCTTCCATGGTGGTCAGCTGTTTAAAATCGGAGTACAGCAGAATTGGCGACTTAAAGCTCAGACGGTGCGCCTGGCCTTCCGCTTCGCAGAAGACGTTCATTTCACGGCCGATGCTGGTGGCCAGAGACATTACGTGGGCTTCACGCAGCGGATCGATCGGCGGGTTAGTCACCTGCGCGAACTGCTGGCGGAAGTAATCGTAAATGATACGCGGTTGGCTGGAGAGCACGGCGAATGGAGTATCATCGCCCATTGAACCGACCGCTTCCTGGCCGTTTTCGCCCAGTACGCGCAGGACGGAATCCAGCTCTTCAGCGCTGTAGTTAAACTGTTTCTGATAGCTGGCGAGCGTGTCGTCATCAAACTGACGGCTGCCGACATCTTCATCAGGCAGGTCTTCAAACGGGACCAGACGGCGGACGTTTTTCTCCATCCACTCTTTATATGGATGACGGCTTTTTAGATCGTTATCGGTTTCTGCTGAATGCAGAATACGCCCCTCGCGGGTATCGATAACCATCAGCTCGCCTGGGCCAACGCGGCCTTTTTCGACCACTTCGTCAGGCTGGTAATCCCAGATGCCGACTTCAGAGGCGCAGGTGATCAGTTTGTCTTTGGTGATAACGTAGCGTGCCGGGCGCAGGCCGTTACGGTCGAGGTTACAGGCCGCATAGCGACCATCGGACATCACGATACCTGCCGGGCCATCCCACGGCTCCATGTGCATGGAGTTAAAGTCGAAGAATGAACGCAGGTCGGGATCCATATCCGGGTTGTTCTGCCAGGCTGGCGGCACCAGCAGGCGCATGGCACGGATAATGTCCATCCCGCCCGCCAGCAGCAGTTCCAGCATATTATCCATCGAACTGGAGTCAGAGCCGGTTTCATTGACGAACGGCGCAGCATCGTGGAGATCCGGGATCAACGGCGTCTGGAACTTATAGGTACGGGCGCGGGCCCACTGGCGGTTACCGGTGATGGTGTTAATTTCACCGTTGTGCGCCAGATAGCGGAACGGCTGCGCCAGCGGCCAGCGCGGCACGGTGTTGGTGGAAAAGCGCTGGTGGAACAGGCAAATGGCTGATTCCAGGCGCAGGTCCGCGAGGTCCAGGTAAAAGCGCGGCAAATCCGCCGGCATACACAGACCTTTATAAATGTTCACCAGATTCGACAGGCTGCAAACGTAGAAATCTTTATCTTCTTGCAGGCGCTTTTCGATACGGCGACGAGCGATAAACAAACGGCGCTCCATATCACGTGGGCGCCAGCCAGCCGGGGCGTTAACAAAGATTTGCTCAATACGGGGCAGCGAGGAGAGGGCGATTTCACCGAGAACGCCTTCGTTGGTTGGCACTTCGCGCCAGCCGACAATAGACAAGGTTTCGCGTTGAAGTTCTTCTTCGACGATGCGGCGCGCCGCTTTGGCCAGTTCAGGATCTTTATTAAGGAATAACATCCCAACGGCGTAATTTTTGGCTAAACGCCAGCCGCGCTCTTCCGCAACGATTCGGAAGAAACGATCGGGTTTTTGTAACAGCAAGCCACAACCGTCGCCGGTTTTTCCATCGGCGAGGATCGCGCCGCGGTGCTGCATTCGGGCCAGTGCGTGTATAGCGGTTCGCACTACCTTGTGGCTAGGTTCGCCTTCTATGTGGGCGATCAGGCCGAAACCACAGTTATCCCTCTCAAGGGATTTATCGTACAACATATCAGTGAACCTCCCCAGGCTCTACGGGACACCCTCCGAACCGTTGCGCACGGGCACAGAAAGAGCATGGCGACGGGGTTTGCACCTCGCATTCGCCCTCTTTAAATCCTTTTCGCATCGGTACACAAGTTTGAGGACTTGCTGTTAAGAGGGAATCTCAATTACTGCATAAATATGATGAGCAGAGCGCTCATCCAGAAAGCTTCCAGCGGATTCCCAAGTTATCGGGAATCTGCACATACGTCAAATGGCAATCTTATTTATACAAAAATGTGCTATACAACACTTAGTTTTATGATTTTTAAGAGAATAATGACATTTCGAATGCTGCTGAAACGTAACCGATGGCATAATTGAGTGTGATCTGTCTCACTATATCGATGGCACAAGATTATCGGTCTGTGCTGAATAGTTTTTTTATAGCAGACTATTTGACTGCTTTTTATGTGAATTACGGAAACTAATACTGTTTTATGTCCTGACAAAGATAATGGCAAAACCAGAGGCTATGTATAAGGAAAACTCATCACTATGAATGTGAATTAAATTGCGGTTATCTTGAGTGTTTATGCAATGAGGTAAGCGGCCGCGTTGACGATTGATCCAGGTCATCGCCGTCGGTAGCTAAAAATGGCAGGCTTGGCCCTTTTCTTAAGGCCGGTCTATCAGATTATGCAGTTACAAAAATTAGTCAATATGTTTGGTGGGGATCTTGCGCGTCGTTATGGCGAAAAGGTTCATAAACTGACGCTGCATGGTGGATTTAGCTGTCCAAATCGCGATGGCACTATTGGTCGTGGCGGCTGCACATTTTGTAATGTGGCTTCTTTCGCTGATGAACAACAGCAGTATATTTCGATTGCCGAACAGCTTGCACATCAGGCGCAGCGGGTTAATCGCGCTCAGCGCTATCTGGCCTATTTTCAGGCCTACACCAGCACTTTTGCCGAAGTTCAGGTGCTGCGGTCCATGTATCAACAGGCGGTGAGCCAAGCCAATATGGTTGGGCTGTGCGTCGGCACTCGTCCGGACTGTGTGCCTGAAGCGGTATTGGATTTACTTAGCGAATATCGGGAGTTGGGTTATGAAGTATGGCTGGAGCTTGGGCTGCAAACCGCACATGATAAAACGCTGCATCGGATAAATCGTGGTCACGATTTTGCCTGTTATCAGCACACGACCCGACTGGCGCGTGAACGTGGCCTGAAAGTATGTTCACATCTGATTGTCGGGCTACCGGGAGAGGGGCAGCATCATTGCCTGCAAACCCTGGATCGGGTGGTTGAAACCGGCGTTGATGGCATTAAGCTGCATCCACTTCATATTGTGAAGGGCAGCATCATGGCAAAAGCGTGGGAAGCCGGAAGGTTGAACGGTATTGAACTGGACGACTATACGGTCACTGCAGGAGAGATGATTCGCCATACCCCACCTGAGATTATTTATCACCGTATTTCTGCCAGTGCTCGTCGTCCGACGCTGCTGGCACCGCTGTGGTGTGAGAACCGCTGGACCGGGATGGTTGAGCTGGATAAATACCTTAATCAGCACGGTGTCCAGGGCTCAGCCATCGGTCCTGGCTGGGTGTCTCCGGTAACCACGAAATAATGAAAAACGTCACGAGTCCCTTTCACTACAGCCTGCAAAAAGTAATGTGATCGTTGTCACTATCGTCATTATATCTCTGGTGATAAAAACTGGTATGGTAGTAGGCTATTGTTTATTGATAACATTGACTCAGGTGGTTTCGTATGCAGATGACAATGCGTTGGTTTGGTCCAGATGAAGATAAGGTCTCTCTGGAATATATTCGCCAGGTTCCGGGTGTTGAAGGTGTTGTAGGCGCACTTTATGATGTCGCCGTCGGCGAGGTCTGGCCAGTTGATAAAATTGAGGCTTTGGTGAAGCAAGCCCATGCGGCCGGGCTTAAAATGGAAGTCATTGAAAGCGTCAATATTCATGACGATATTAAGATCGGTTTACCTTCCCGCGAGCGTTATATCGCCAATTATCAGCAAACTATCCGCAATCTTGCTCAGTTTGGCGTTAAGGTGATTTGCTACAACTTCATGCCAGTTTTTGACTGGATGAAGACGGATATGAACTATGTTCTGCCGGATGGCTCCCTGACGATGGCTTTCGAGAAGAAAGACATTGATAAGAGTCTCGAAGAGGTGGTGAAAGAGGTTCTGGAAAATTCGAATGGATTTGCGCTACCGGGCTGGGAACCAGAGCGCCTGGCAAAAGTTCAGGACCTGTTTGCTCAATATAAAGATGTTGATGACCAGGCTCTACGCGAAAACCTGGTCTATTTTCTGAATGCAGTGATCCCCGTTTGTGAAGAGGTGGGGGTGAAAATGGCAATTCATCCGGACGATCCGCCGTACTCAATTTTCGGTCTACCGCGAGTGGTGAAAAATCGTGACGATCTGGACTGGATTTGCCGGGCGGTAGATTCAGAGGCGAATGGCATCACCCTTTGTACCGGCTCTATCGCGGAAGACCCGGCCAATGATGTTTACTCGATTCTGGCCGAGTTTACTCGCCGCAAGCGTATTCATTTTGCCCACGTGCGTAATATAAACCTCATCAAAGACAAAGACTTTTATGAGTGCGCTCACCCGTCAGAATTCGGCTCTTTAGATATGTATAAAGTGATGCAGGCGCTTTATGACAATGGTTTTAGCGGCTATATCCGTCCGGATCATGGGCGCTTTATTTGGGGGGAGACGGGACGTCCAGGCTATGGGTTGTACGATCGCGCACTTGGAGTAACCTACCTCAAAGGGCTATGGGAAGCACTCAGTAAACGCTAAAGACCAGCTCTGTTTCCAATCTATATTCCGGCTGACTGCAATCCAGGGTCAGCCGCGTAACACAATCCTTCCCGCATTTTTGGCACAACTTACAGCGTCTTGCTCAGAATTGAGTATTATTGTGCGAAGTTGTCGTGAAGGAATCCCCTATGAAGCAAATCCGTATGCTGGCGCAGTATTATGTTGACCTGATGATGAAGTTGGGTCTGGTGCGCTTTTCCATGCTGCTGGCCCTTGCGCTGGTGGTACTGGCGATTGTGGTGCAAATGGCCGTGACCATGGTGCTGCACGGCCAGGTAGAAAGTATTGATGTTATCCGCTCCATCTTCTTTGGCCTGCTGATTACCCCGTGGGCGGTCTATTTCCTCTCAGTCGTTGTTGAGCAACTGGAAGAGTCCCGGCAGCGCCTCTCGCGGCTAGTGGAGAAGCTGGAGGAGATGCGCGAGCGCGATCTCAAGTTGAATGTGCAGCTTAAGGACAACATCGCCCAGCTTAATCAGGAAATCGGCGAACGTGAAAAAGCTGAAGCAGAACGTGAAACGACGCTTGAGCAACTGAAAATTGAGATGAAGGAACGTGAAGAGGCGCAAATTCAGCTTGAGCAGCAATCCTCCTTCCTGCGCTCCTTCCTTGATGCGTCACCGGATCTGGTTTTCTATCGTAATGAAGACAAGGAATTTTCTGGCTGCAACCGGGCGATGGAACTGCTGACCGGTAAAAGTGAAAAGCAGCTAATTCATCTGAAGCCACAGGATGTTTATGGCGCAGAAGTGGCGGAGAAAGTGCTGGAAACGGATGAGAAAGTTTTCCGTCATAACGTATCGCTGACCTATGAGCAGTGGCTGGATTATCCAGATGGGCGCAAGGCCTGCTTTGAAATCCGCAAGGTACCTTATTATGACCGCGTAGGTAAGCGACGTGGCTTGATGGGCTTCGGTCGCGATATTACCGAGCGTAAGCGCTATCAGGACGCGCTGGAGAGGGCCAGCCGTGATAAGACCACCTTTATTTCTACCATTAGCCACGAGCTGCGTACGCCGCTTAATGGCATCGTGGGGCTTAGCAGGATCCTGCTTGATACCGATCTAACCGGAGAGCAGGAAAAATACCTGAAAACTATCCATGTCTCAGCCGTGACGCTGGGTAATATCTTCAACGATATTATTGAGATGGACAAAATGGAGCGGCGTAAAATTCAGCTGGATAATCAGCCGGTTGATTTCACTGGCTTCCTCGCTGATCTGGAAAACCTCTCTGGCCTGCAGGCGCAGCAGAAAGGTCTGCACTTTGTGCTGGATCCCGCCCTTCCGCTGCCGCATCAAGTGATAACCGACGGTACGCGGCTGCGCCAGATTCTGTGGAACCTCATTAGTAACGCGGTGAAATTTACTCCGCAGGGCGGGAATGTGAACGTCCGCGTGCGTTATGACGAAGGCGATATTCTGCATTTTGAAGTAGAAGACTCCGGTATTGGTATTCCTGAGGCGGAACAAGACAAAATCTTCGCCATGTATTATCAGGTTAAAGATAGCCAGGGAGGCAAACCCGCGACCGGCACCGGTATTGGCCTTGCGGTATCGCGTCGTCTGGCGCGCAACATGGGCGGTGATATCTGCGTTTCCAGCCTGCCGGGTAAAGGGGCGACCTTTACGCTCACCGTACATGCACCTGCTATTGCTGAAGAAGTCGAAGACACTTTGGCAGAAGATGAAATGCCATTACCGGCGCTGAACGTGTTGTTGGTGGAAGATATTGAACTGAATGTGATCGTCGCGCGCTCGGTGCTGGAGAAACTAGGCAATAGCGTGGATGTGGCAATGACCGGTAAGGCCGCGCTGGAGATGTTTTTGCCGGGCGAATACGACCTGGTTCTGCTCGATATTCAACTGCCGGATATGACGGGACTGGATATCTCTCGCCAGCTAAAACAACGCTTTGCTGCTGATGAACTCCCGCCGCTGGTGGCGCTCACCGCTAATGTACTGAAGAACAAAAACGAGTATCTGGACGCCGGGATGGACGATGTCCTGAGTAAACCGTTATCGGTCCCGGCGCTAACTGCAATTATCAAAAAATTCTGGGATTCACCTGAAGAGGAGGAAAACGATATGCCATCTGTAGATGTCAATAAATCGGCTTCTGTACTGGATATTCCGATGCTTGAGCAGTATATCGAACTGGTGGGACCGAAGCTTATCAATGACGGTCTGGCGGTTTTCGAGAGAATGATGCCGGGCTATCTGGCGGTTCTGGAATCGAATCTAACCGCGCGTGACCAGAAAGGCATTGTCGACGAAGGGCATAAAATTAAGGGGGCGGCTGGCTCAATTGGTTTGCGTCACATTCAGCAGCTTGGGCAACAGATTCAGTCACCAGATTTGCCGGCATGGTCAGATAACGTTGCAGAATGGGTTGAAGAGATGAAATCCGAGTGGCAAAGCGACGTTGCGGTACTGAAAGCGTGGGTAGCGGCGGCTGGTAAAAAATGACCCCGGATAAACCGGGGTGCGCGAATACTGCGCCAACACCAGGGAACTGGTTGTTGTGCCAGAATCATTTGAGTGGTTTTTTTACACGGCGCAACCTGAGGATTTGGCTTGCTCGCTGATTAAGATAGCAAAGCTTAAATAATTTGTTACGTGAATCGGTAAAATATGTGAAGCATAGCGAGTAAATCAAAATTTTTGACTGGTTCCATAAACTTGTACTAAGGGGCTGATGTGATGAAGAAAATTGGTGTGGTGCTAAGCGGTTGCGGCGTTTATGACGGTAGCGAAATTCATGAAGCGGTTATTACCTTGCTGGCGATTGCTCGCAGCGGCGCCCAGGCCATCTGTTTTGCACCTGATAAAGTACAAACTGATGTTATCAACCATTTGACCGGGGAAGCGCAGGCTGAAAGCCGTAATGTGCTCGTTGAGGCCGCACGTATTGTGCGCGGGGAAATTCGGCCCCTGGCAGATGCCCGAGCGGATGAGCTGGATGCGCTAATTGTGCCCGGCGGATTTGGCGCGGCGAAAAACCTCAGTAGCTTTGCTTCCCAGGGCAGTGAATGTACGGTGGATAGCGATCTGAAAGAACTGGCTCTGGCCATGCATCTGGCGGGTAAACCGTTGGGTTTTATCTGTATCGCTCCGGCGTTGCTACCTAAAATTTTCTCATTTCCGCTACGCGTGACTATCGGCACCGATCTGGATACCGCAGATGCATTAGAGGAGATGGGCGCTGAACACGTGCCTTGTCCGGTCGATGACATAGTGGTTGATGAAGACCACAAAGTGGTGACGACTCCGGCATATATGCTGGCGCAGAATATTGCTGAAGCGGCGAGCGGAATTGAAAAACTGGTCGCTCGCGTGCTGGTTCTGACTGCATGAAGTCTCGTTTTTCCCCGTTGCGAATGATCAAACGTCTTTTGCTGCGGTTGTTGTTGGCATGTTTGGTGGTATGGGGCGGTGGCATTGTGCTGTTTAGCATCGTGCCGGTTCCTTTTTCGGCCGTGATGCTGGAGCGGCAGATCAGTGCCTGGGCCTCTGGGAATTTTCATTACGTCGCCCATTCTGATTGGGTGGGGATGGATGAGATATCTCCCTGGATGGGGCTTGCGGTTATTGCTGCTGAAGATCAGAAATTCCCTGAGCACTGGGGTTTTGATGTTTCCGCCATTGAGAAGGCGTTGGCACATAATGAGCGCAACGAGAACCGCATTCGCGGTGCCTCAACGCTATCACAGCAGACAGCAAAGAATCTGTTCTTGTGGGATGGTCGCAGCTGGCTGAGAAAAGGGCTGGAGGCTGGGCTGACCGTTGGTATCGAGACCGTCTGGAGCAAAAAACGCATCCTCACGGTTTATTTGAATATTGCTGAGTTTGGTGAAGGGACGTTTGGTGTGGAAGCCGCATCACAGCGCTATTTTCATAAACCGGCCAGTAAGTTGACCGCTTCTGAAGCGGCGCTGTTAGCTGCGGTCCTGCCTAACCCGATACGCTTTCGCGCAGACGCACCGTCAGGATATATCCGTAGTCGGCAAGCGTGGATTTTACGCCAGATGCGTCAGTTGGGTGGGGAAGGGTTTATGCAGAAAAATAAGCTACATTGATGTTTATAGTGGCTAAATTTATAACCCCGGTAAGCATCACGCGACGCAACCGGGGGTTGTGCTAGTCTTCATCAAAACCGGCGTTGAACAGCGCGATAACCGCTGCTAGCGCTTCAACTTCCTGCGGGCCATTCGCTTCAATCTCAATCTGACGTCCTTTGGCTGAGTCAAGCATCAGCAGGGCAATTACGCTATTGGCCTCTGCCTCAGTGCCTTCATCATTGCGCAGCAGGACTTCAGCATCATAGTTCTGCATTAACTCAAACAACTTCATTGCCGGGCGGGCATGCATGCCCAGCTTATTGGTGATCTCAACGGTTTGCTTAACGGTCATGATTTACGTTTTTCCAGCGTCCGATGACGAGACTGCACGTTCTTACCGCGTGAGCGGAAGTAGTCAGCCAGCTGTTCGGCGATGTAGACCGAACGGTGTTTACCGCCAGTACAACCAATGGCCACCGTCAGATAGCTGCGATTATTGGTTTCCAGCATGGGTAACCATAGTTCAAGATAGCTACGAGTCTGGTAGATAAAATTGTGAACTTCCGTGTGTCGGTCGAGGAAGGCGGCGACAGGTTTGTCCAGACCTGTCATCGGGCGCAGTTTCGGATCCCAGTGCGGATTAGGCAGGAAGCGCACATCGAAAACGTAGTCGGCATCGATAGGGATACCATGCTTGAAGCCGAAAGATTCGAAGACCATCGTCAGCTCACGTTCGCGTTTGCCTAGCAAACGGGTACGCAGCATTTCGGCCAGCTCATGCACCGACATCTCGGAAGTATCGACGATCAGATCGGCGCGAGAACGCAGCGGTTCCAGCAGGTCGCTCTCTTCATCAATAGCGCTTTCGAGCGACAGATTTTTGCTCGACAGCGGATGTAAGCGGCGCGTATCGCTGTAGCGGCGAATTAAGGTGTTGCGATCGGCGTCAAGAAACAGCAACTGAGGCGAAAATTCTGCGGGCAGATTTTTCATTGCCTGCTCAAAGATTTCCGGTGACTCAGGCATGTTACGTACGTCAATGCTGACGGCAGCCGAGATATTTCTATCTGCAAGCGAGCGAGCCAGTTCAGGTAACAGAACCACCGGCAGGTTGTCCACGCAGTAGAAACCCATATCTTCCAGCGCTCGCAGGGCAACGGATTTCCCCGATCCTGAACGGCCGCTGACGATCATCAGTACCATGTACCGTTTCTCCTCAGTACGATAAAGAGTAAGGTGCGACTCCCGTTATGCCCCATCGCTGCTTCCTGCTTCGGTGATAATTTCATACAACTCTTCGTTGCTTTGGGCGGCGCGTAGTCGGCGACAGGTTGCTTTATCCGCCAGACGTTTTGCGACCAGTGAAAGCGTATGCAGATGAGTTTTGGTCTGATCGGCTGGAACGAGAAGCGCAAACAGGAGATCGACAGGTTGATTATCGATCGCATCAAAAGCGATCGGGGTTTCCAGTTGGACAAAAACGCCAACGGCCCGCAGCGTATCCTCTTCGAGTTTTCCGTGTGGGATCGCGATACCGTTACCGATCCCGGTGCTGCCCATTTTCTCGCGAGTGAGGATCGCTTCGAACACCACCTGAGGCGGCAAGCCTAGCTGTTTTGCTGCCAGCTCGCTGATGATTTCCAGGGCACGTTTCTTGCTCTGGCAGTGAACCTGGCTACGGGTACATTCCTGGTTAAGGACATTGCTCAGTTGTAGAGCCGAATCGTTATTTATCATAATTTCACCTGAGCTCGCCCTGACCAACCGCCTGCTGGCGGTTGGCGTAGGTTATGCCCGGACAATTAGCGTTGTTTCAGTTTATCTTTATGTTTTGTTAGCTGTCTTGCCAGCTTATCAATAAGACCATCGATAGCGGCATACATATCCTGCCCTTCCGCACTGGCATGGATTTCACCACCGTTGACATGCAGGTTGGCATCCGCAATTTGCGTTACCTTCTCTACCTTTAACACAATGTAGACCTGATTGATCCTATCGAAAAACTGCTCCAGCTTGCTAAATTTTGTGTTAACAAAATCGCGCAGAGCAGGGGTTATTTCTACGTTGTGTCCTGTAATGTTGAGCTGCATAGTGTCTTCCTTATCGGTTGGGTCAAACCAGTTGTTTACGCTGATTCGACGGCGGAATGGATAAAGACTCTCGATACTTAGCGACGGTGCGGCGCGCCACCATAATACCCTGATCGGATAACATGGTGGTGAGCTTACTGTCGCTCAACGGCTTCGCGGGGTTCTCCGCGGCGATTAACTTCTTCACCAGCGCGCGAATGGCCGTCGACGATGCTTCGCCGCCGCCTTCTGTGCTTACATGGCTGGAGAAGAAATACTTCAGCTCAAAAATACCGCGTGGACTATGCAGGTATTTTTGGGTAGTAACGCGTGAAATGGTCGATTCATGCATTTCGACGGCCTGAGCAATATCAGCCAGTACCATCGGCTTCATATGCTCTTCACCTTTCTCGAAAAAGGCCTGCTGCTGCTCAACAATGCAGCGGCTAACGCGCAGGAGCGTATCGTTACGGCTCTCCAGGCTCTTGATCAGCCAGCGAGCCTCTTGCAGATTGCTGCGGATAAACTGGCCGTCGGCATCATTGCGTGTGCTGTTACCCATGGCAGCATAGTGCTGATTGATCTTCAGGCGCGGTAGGCTATCTGAATTGAGTTCAACAACCCAATGGTCATTCACCTTACGCACCAGCACGTCAGGAATGACATATTCTGGTTCGCCGGTTTGAATGGATTGACCCGGACGCGGATCCAGAGATTGGATCAGGCTTACCGCTTCCTTCAATACTTCTTCTTTGAGGCGGGTTACGCGCATGAGAGAGCGGAAATCATGATTCGCTAGTAGATCAAGGTGATCGCTGATGATCTGACGTGCTTCATCAATCCAGGGTGTTTCTCTGGCAAACTGCGAAAGTTGAACCAGCAGGCAGTCGCGAAGATCTTTTGCCGCTACGCCGACGGGGTCGAAACGCTGAATGCGCTTGAGGACGGCTTCAACTTCTTCAAGTCCGATTTCATCATCGCCAATGCTCTCAACGATGTCTTCGACAGAAATTGTGAGGTAGCCGGTATCATCAACGGCATCGACGATGGAGGTCGCGATGGCGCGATCGGTATCAGTGAACGGTGTAAGTTCAACCTGCCACATTAGGTAATCTTGCAGGCTTTGAGTGGTCTCACCCTGGTAGACTGGCAGTTCGTCATCCTGATAATCGACGCCGTTACCTGATGGCGTTCCTGCTGTATAAATCTCATCCCAGCTGGCATCAAGCGGCAGTTCTTCAGGCATATCTTTTTGCTCAAGGGCATCGACAGTATCCAGAGATTCGCGATCCTCGGCCTCTTTGGTTTCTACCTCATCGTGAAGATCGGTTTGCTCCAGCAACGGGTTGCTATCCAGCGCCTGCTGGAGTTCTTGCTGGAGTTCTAACGTGGACAACTGCAGTAAACGAATCGCCTGCTGCAGTTGTGGCGTCATGGCAAGCTGTTGGCTTAGCCTTAATTGCAAACCTTGCTTCATATTCAGGGCCAATATCTCCGGCTAAAACGTCTGTAACCTCTACCCTATCAGAGTCTGAAGTCTTCCCCAAGATACACGCGCTTAACCTGCTCGTCTTCAAGGATTTGTTGAGGTGTACCGTGAGCTATCAGATGACCCTGGCTGACGATATAGGCACGTTCACAAACGGCGAGCGTTTCCCTGACGTTATGGTCGGTAATCAGGACGCCCAGGCCGCTATCGCGCAGATGCTCAATGATACGTTTGATATCGATGACGGAAATAGGGTCGACGCCAGCAAAAGGTTCATCCAGCAGGATAAATTTCGGGTTAGCGGCCAGCGCACGGGCGATTTCGACGCGGCGACGTTCACCACCGGAGAGCGCCTGGCCGAGGTTATCGCGCAGGTGCTCAATGTGAAACTCTTCCATCAACTCTTTCGCGCGATCTTCACGCTGCTCGTTGCTTAAGTCGTCACGGATCTGCAATACCGCCATCAGGTTATCGTACACGCTCAGGCGACGGAAAATGGACGCTTCCTGCGGCAGATAGCCGATACCGCGGCGCGCGCGGGCATGTAGTGGCAGCAGACTGATGTCTTCATCGTCAATAATGATGTTGCCAGCGTCGCGCGGAACGATACCGACGACCATATAGAAGGTAGTGGTTTTACCCGCACCGTTCGGGCCGAGCAGGCCAACAATCTCACCTGAATTCACGGTCAGACTGACATCTTCCACCACGCGGCGACCTTTGTAGGCTTTGGCGAGATTCTTTGCAGTTAATGTTGCCATAACGAATTACTTACCCTTCTTTGACTGGTCGGTGCCTTTGTCCTGCAGCTGCGAAGGAACCAGTACCGTGGTCACTCGCCCACCTTTATTGCTGAACGCCTGCATTTTTTGCTCTTTTACCAGATAGGTGATTTTGTCACCCTGGATATTGCTATCGATCTGTTCCAGATGCGCATTGCCGGTCAGCACGACAAAGTCATTTTGCAGTTCATAATGCATTTTTGACGCCCGGCCTTTAACCGGCTTGCCGTTGTCCTGCATCTGGAAGAAGGTCGCTGGGTTACCATAACCGTCAATAACCTCTTTGCCTTTCTCTCCGCCCGGGCGAGTTACGACAACTTTGTCGGCGTTGATTTTGATGGTTCCCTGGGTAACAACGACATTACCAGTAAACGTGACGACATTACCTTGCATATCAAGCGACTGCTGATCGGATTCAATATGAATTGGCTGATCGGTGTCACCGGTTTTTGCCAGTGCCGGCAGGCTGGCGGCCAGTAAGGCGCTGGCGAGCGCAATCTTAAGGCTGAGTTTGTTTGTTCTGAATTTCATATGAGGTTCTAACCTTTTCAATCAGCTCGGCATTTTTGCTGCGCAGGTTCCCGCGCATTTTCAGGCCGCTGGAATTAAATGTTGTTCCGTACAACGTCACCATGTCATCGGAGGTAACATCCTGCGTCACCAGGTTTATCTGGGCGTTATCCGTCGTAATTTTGCGCAGTTGAGAATCCGCCGTCAGCGCATTCACTTCAACGTGCCCGTAAAGATACAGCATGCGGTCATTCGTCAACTTGGCTTTATCCGCTTTGATAGACCAGGTTGGTACTTTGCTAGTATCAAAGGTGGTCATTACCGGTTTTGCGAACCACGAAAGTTGCTGTTCGGAAAAATACTCAACGTGTTCAGCGATCAGCCGGTAGTTAAGCGCCCCTTCCGGGCTATAAACGACGGTATCGGTATGCTCACTGGTATACGTTGGGTCATCAGGATTGACCGCTTGTTGGGTGGTCTCGTCCGTACTCGCCAGGTTCAGGCCGATCAGGATCAGCGCGACCAGCGACAGTAAAATGATAACCCAACGTCTGGTTTTACTCATATAGATTGCCCTTTGGCCTCATCCAACTTGCCCTGCGCCAATAGTAGCAAATCGCAAACTTCCCGTACCGCTCCGCGACCGCCATTAATGCGAGTGACATAATCTGCGCGCGGGATCAGCAACGGGTGCGCATCTGCCACCGCTACGCTTAAACCAACCTCAGCCATCACCGGCCAATCGATCAGATCGTCACCGATATAGGCCACTTCATCAGCGCGAACGGCCAGTTTGTTCAGTAATTCATGAAATGCCAGCAGTTTATTAGACTGACCCTGGTACAGATGCGTGATGCCAAGAGTTTGGCAACGGTCTTCTACCAGTTTAGCTTTTCGTCCGGTAATTATCGCCACTTCAATATCTGAAGTCAGGGCGCAACGGATCCCGTAGCCATCACGTACGTTAAACGCTTTTAGCTCTTCGCCGTGGTTGCCCATGAAGATAAGTCCATCGGACAGGACGCCATCGACATCGAGGATCAGTAAACGGATCTTCGCTGCGCGATCAATAAAGCCCTGACTTACCGGCCCATAACAGGTCGCGATCAGGGCATCAGCATTATTCATTATTTTTTCCTTACTTACACTACGCCCGCGCGCAAGAGATCGTGCATATGTACCACACCTACCAGACGGTCGCCATCAGCAACCAACACGCAGGTGATATGACGGGATTGCATCAGGTTCAGCGCATCGACGGCCAGGATACCGGGGCGAATACGGATGCCACCTCGGGTCATCACCTCGGCAATACTGGCATTGCGCATATCGACGCCGGTATCAAAGACCCGACGCAGATCGCCATCGGTGAAGATGCCGATGATATTCATTTCATCATCACAGATAGCGGTCATGCCTAAATTTTTGCGCGTGATTTCCAGCAGCGCATCGCGCAGCGTGGCCTGAAGGCCTACGTGCGGAATTTCATCGCCGGTATGCATGATGTCATTGACCCGCAGCAGCAGCTTACGTCCCAGCGCGCCGCCTGGGTGTGACAGGGCAAAATCTTCAGCGGTAAAACCGCGAGCCTCCAGCAGAGCGACGGCCAGCGCGTCGCCCATCACCAAAGCGGCAGTGGTGCTTGAGGTGGGTGCCAGTCCTAAGGGACAAGCCTCTTTTGGCACCCTCACGCACAGATGAATATCCGCTGCGCGCGCCATGCTGCTTTCCGGGCGGCTGGTGATACAAATAAGCGAAACCTGCTGGCGTTTAAGAACGGGGATAAGTGCGAGGATTTCGTTTGACTCACCCGAATTTGAGAGTGCGATAACCACATCACGTGGGGTGACCATACCTAAATCGCCGTGGGCGGCCTCGCCTGGATGAACAAAGAATGATGAAGTTCCGGTGCTGGCAAAGGTAGCCGCCATTTTTCGCCCGATATGACCAGACTTGCCCATCCCCATCACGACAACTTTGCCGTGGCAGTGAAAAATGGTCTCACAGGCGCGGGCGAAATCTTCATTAATATATTGGTCAAGTTGGGCCAGACCTTCACGTTCAATTTCCAGAACCTCACGGCCTGCCCGTTGAAAGTCAAAATCCGCTGGCAAATCTATTTGCGACATAATGTTATCCCGAATCATTCAACGAAGAGCGGCGCTGTCCAGAACAGCATCGCCAACCAAAGCATAAATCCGCCCACCAGCAGTAGGCCTGCTAGCCGACCTGGCTCCTGTTTACGCCGCCAGCACAGTAGGGCAAAGATCAGGCTGACCAGCAGCATGACGCCATAGTCGCGGGTAAAGGCCTCGGCGGCGAAGGTGCCTGGCGCAATCAGCGCGGGAAGCCCGAGAACCAGCACGATATTAAGAATATTAGCGCCGATGATATTGCCGATGGCGATATCGTTTTCACCTTTTCGCGCGCCGGCAATGGCGGTTGCCAGCTCTGGCAAACTGGTACCGATAGCAATCACCGTTAAGCCGACGGTCAGTTCGCTGATGGCAAAAAAGTTCGCCAGCACCGTAGCGTTATCGACCACCATACGCGTAGCCATCGGCATCACAATCATCGCGACGCCCAACCACAGTAGGGCGACAGGAAGCGAACCTTCGCGCGGTAGCTCCGCGAGCTGCTCTCGGGTCAGGCTGTCGTTACCCTGACGCTCAGCGAGACGGGCTATTTTAATCGTGAACAGTAGCCACAGTATTGCCAGCGCCAGCAAAAAAAGGCCATCCATACGCGTCAGCTGACCGTCATATAGCACAAAGCCCGCCAGTAAACTGACCAGCAACATTAGCGGTAATTCGCGGCGCAGGATATCAGAATGCACGGTAAATGGCTGAAATAGCGCGGTGAGACCAAGGATCAGTAAAATATTGGTGATGTTGGATCCCAGTGCCGTACCAATTGCCAGATCGGTTTGACCATGCAGAGAAGCGGCGGCAGATACGATGATCTCCGGCAGACTGGTACCGATGCTGACGACCGTCATACCGATAATGAGCGGCGGGATCCCCAGCATGCGACAGAGTATTGAAGCGGCGTAAACCAGACGATCGGCGCTGTAGACAACCAGCAATAAACCAATAATTAACAGAGCCGTCGCTAAGAGCATCTAAAGTCCTTTCTTCAGGTATAATCGTCGCCTTGCTGGCCGTCCATAGGCAGCGTAACGAATTCTTAATTTTGACTTTATGTGTGCCAAAAGTAAAACAAATGCCAGCTTTCGCTAACCTGGGCAGGTAAGATTCTGTAAAAATGTTGGGTTCGTGGTGAAAGAAAGCGCCATGCTTAGCTCAATGGGTGTCTAGTAAGGATGATTTTATGAGCCAAACTTTGGCGAATTTAGTCGAAGTTCGCGGTATTCGCTTCTCAAGGAGCGACCGCGTGATTTTCGACGACATCTCGCTGTCGGTGCCTCGCGGTAAGATCACCGCAATCATGGGACCATCAGGGATCGGCAAAACTACCCTGTTACGCCTGATCGGCGGCCAGATCCCACCAGACAAGGGCGAGATCCTGTTTGATGGTGAAAACGTGCCGCAGATGTCTCGTTCGCGCCTGTATACCGTGCGCAAGAGAATGAGCATGCTGTTTCAGTCCGGCGCGCTGTTCACTGATATGAACGTGTTTGATAACGTGGCTTATCCGTTGCGTGAACATACCCGCCTGCCGGAAGCGCTCCTGCACACCACGGTGATGATGAAGCTGGAAGCTGTCGGGCTGCGTGGTGCCGCGAAGCTGATGCCTTCCGAGCTCTCCGGTGGGATGGCGCGCCGCGCCGCTTTGGCGAGGGCCATTGCGCTGGAACCTGATCTAATCATGTTCGATGAGCCTTTTGTCGGGCAGGATCCCATTACCATGGGAGTGCTGGTGAAGCTGATTTCTGAACTCAACAGTACCCTGGGTGTCACTTGTATCGTGGTTTCGCATGATGTGCCGGAAGTCCTCAGCATTGCGGACTTTGCGTATATTGTGGCGGACAAAAAAGTTGTGGCGCATGGGAGCGCGCAGTCGCTGCGTGAAAATGCCGATCCTCGGGTTCGTCAGTTCATTGATGGTATTGCCGACGGCCCTGTGCCGTTCCGCTATCCCGCGGGCGACTATCACCATGATTTATTAGGCAAAGGGAGTTAAGCGACTCATGCTGTTAAATGCGCTGGCCGCGCTCGGACATCGTGGTATTAAAAGTATCGCGACGTTTGGGCGTGCTGGATTAATGCTCTTCAACGCCGTAGTGGGCAAGCCCGAGTTTCGTAAGCATGCACCGCTGCTGATGCGTCAGCTATACAACGTCGGCGTGCTGTCGATGCTGATCATCATCGTCTCGGGGCTGTTTATTGGTATGGTTCTGGGGCTGCAGGGGTATCTGGTCTTAACCACCTATAGCGCCGAAACCAGTCTGGGCATGCTGGTGGCGCTGTCTCTGCTGCGTGAACTGGGGCCGGTTGTCGCCGCGCTGCTGTTCGCCGGGCGCGCCGGTTCGGCGCTGACCGCTGAAATCGGCCTGATGCGTGCGACCGAGCAGCTCTCCAGTATGGAGATGATGGCGGTTGATCCGCTTCGCCGCGTGATTTCTCCGCGTTTCTGGGCCGGGGTGATTTCACTGCCGTTGTTGACGATCATTTTCGTGGCAGTCGGCGTCTGGGGGGGATCGCTGGTCGGCGTTAGCTGGAAGGGTATCGACGGTGGATTCTTCTGGACCGCGATGCAAAATGCCGTCGACTGGCGGATGGACCTGGTTAACTGCCTGATTAAGAGTCTGGTTTTCGCCATTACGGTAACATGGATCGCGTTATTTAACGGTTATGACGCTATCCCCACTTCCGCCGGGATTAGCCGGGCGACAACGCGTACCGTGGTACATGCGTCGCTGGCGGTTCTGGGGCTGGATTTTGTGCTGACTGCGCTGATGTTTGGGAATTGAGTTCATGCAAACGAGAAAAAATGAAATCTGGGTAGGGGTGTTCTTACTGGTTGCGCTGCTGGCCGCGCTGTTTGTCTGCCTGAAGGCGGCAAACGTGACCTCTTTGCGTACCGAACCGACCTATCGACTCTACGCCACCTTTGACAATATTGGCGGTCTGAAAGCGCGGTCCCCGGTACGTATTGGTGGTGTTGTCGTAGGGCGCGTGGCGGATATCACGCTCGACCCGAAAACCTATCTGCCGCGTGTGGCTCTCGATATCGATGAGCGTTACAACCACATTCCGGATACCAGCTCGCTGGCAATCAGAACTTCCGGCCTGCTGGGTGAACAGTATCTGGCGATGAACATTGGTTTTGAAGACCCTGAGCTGGGAACTTCTATCCTTAAAGATGGTGGCACTATTCAGGACACCAAGTCTGCAATGGTACTGGAAGATCTGATCGGTCAGTTTCTTTACAACAGTAAAGGAACTGACAATAAGAATACTGGCGATGAACAGGCGGTGGATGAGGGTCATACTGACGCTACGCAGCCAGCCGGCACGACGCATTAATTTCAGGAGAGATAAGATATGTTTAAACGCTTACTAATGGTCGCCATGCTGGTGATTGCCCCCTTGACTGCCGCGACCGCTGCGGATCAATCTAATCCGTACAAGCTGATGGATGAAGCGGCGCAGAAAACCTTCGTTCGCCTGAAGAATGAGCAGCCGAAGATCCAGGCTAACCCGAACTACCTGCGCGATATCGTCGATCAGGAACTGCTGCCGTATGTTCAGGTAAAATACGCTGGGGCGCTGGTGCTGGGCCGTTATTACAAAGAGGCTACTCCTGCTCAGCGCGATGCTTATTTCGCCGCTTTCCGTGAATATCTGAAACAGGCTTACGGCCAGGCGCTGGCAATGTATCACGGGCAGACTTACCAGATTGCGCCAGAACAACCTCTTGGCGAAGCAACTATTATTCCAATCCGCGTGACTATCCTCGATCCGAATGGTCGTCCGCCGGTTCGTCTGGATTTCCAGTGGCGTAAAAATACCCAAACAGGTCACTGGCAGGCTTACGATATGATTGCGGAAGGGGTGAGCATGATCACCACCAAGCAAAACGAGTGGAGTGACCTGCTGCGCACTAAAGGCATTGATGGTCTGACGGCGCAGCTGAAGACAAGCTCCGCACAGTCGATTACTCTGGAACAGAAAAAATAATGACCGGGCAGCTGAGCTGGACTCGCGATGGTGAGACGCTGGTGCTGCACGGGGAGCTGGACCAGGATCTGCTGGTCCCGCTCTGGGAAGCTCGCACGCAGGCGACAGATGGCGTGTCGGTAATTGATCTGAATGAGGTGACCCGCGTGGACACAGCAGGTCTGGCGCTATTGGTGCATTTCATTGCTCTGATTCGTCGTCAGGGCCGGGCAGCGCAGTTAATGGGTAAGAGTGAGAACGTGCAAACCCTGATCGGGCTTTACAACCTCCCGGACGACATGATCCCATAATTTTTCAGTGTCTTACTGCTAAAGCTATTCTGAAAGCCTCATCAAACTTTTCGATGGGGCTTTTTGCTTGTTTAAGACCGCGCCACTTTCCTCTAAGATGTTGGGCTGTTTTCACTATCAGATAAAACTAGCCCATGGAAAATCATGAAATTCAGACCGTGCTGATGAACGCACTCTCCCTTCAGGAAGTCCACGTCTCTGGCGATGGCAGCCACTTTCAGGTTATTGCTGTGGGTGAGATGTTCGACGGCATGAGCCGGGTCAAGAAGCAACAGGCTATCTACGCCCCGTTAATGGAATTTATTGCCGACAACCGCATCCATGCTCTGTCGATTAAAGCGTTTACCCCGCAGGAGTGGGCGCGTGACCGCAAACTAAATGGCTTATAAGCTGTGGGGATGTTCCCCACAGCGTATGTGAATTCTTAACAGAGAACAGAATCAATGGATAAATTCCGTGTTCAGGGGCCGACTCGTCTTCAGGGCGAAGTCACGATTTCCGGTGCGAAAAACGCCGCTCTGCCAATCCTCTTTGCCGCGCTGTTAGCCGACGAGCCGATTGAGATCCAAAACGTACCGAAGCTAAAAGACATCGATACCACCATGAAACTGCTGAGCCAGTTGGGCGCGAACGTTAAGCGTAATGGTTCTGTATGGATCGATGCTGGCCCGGTTGACGTCTTCTGTGCTCCGTACGATTTGGTTAAAACCATGCGCGCCTCTATTTGGGCGCTGGGGCCGCTGGTGGCTCGTTTTGGTCAGGGCCAGGTTTCACTCCCAGGCGGCTGCGCCATTGGCGCTCGTCCGGTTGATTTGCATATCACCGGTCTTGAACAACTGGGCGCGGAAATCAAACTGGAAGAAGGCTATGTTAAAGCGTCGGTCAATGGGCGTTTAAAGGGCGCGCATATCGTGATGGATAAGGTCAGCGTTGGTGCGACCGTGACCATCATGAGTGCTGCGACGCTGGCGGAAGGCACTACTGTTATCGAAAACGCCGCGCGCGAGCCGGAAATTGTCGATACCGCGAACTTCCTGAATACGCTGGGTGCGAAGATCAAAGGTCAGGGTACCGATCGTATCACCATCGAAGGCGTCGCGCGTTTGGGTGGCGGCGTATACCGTGTTCTACCAGACCGTATCGAAACGGGTACTTTCCTGGTGGCTGCCGCCATTTCTGGCGGTAAGATCCTGTGCCGTAATGCCCAGCCTGATACCCTGGATGCTGTTCTGGCGAAGCTGCGTGATGCCGGGGCAGATATTGAAACCGGTGAGGACTGGATTAGTCTGGATATGCATGGTCATCGTCCGAAGGCCGTCAACGTTCGCACTGCTCCACACCCGGGTTTCCCGACCGATATGCAGGCTCAGTTCACCTTACTGAATTTGGTTGCAGAGGGAACGGGTGTGATCACTGAAACCATCTTTGAAAACCGCTTTATGCACATACCGGAACTGATCCGTATGGGCGCTCATGCGGAAATCGAGAGCAATACGGCGATTTGTCACGGCGTAGAGCAGCTTTCTGGTGCTCAGGTGATGGCGACCGATTTACGTGCGTCAGCAAGTCTGGTGCTGGCGGGCTGCATTGCGGAGGGTACGACGATTGTCGATCGTATCTACCACATTGACCGTGGTTACGAACGTATTGAAGATAAACTGCAGGCGTTGGGCGCAAATATCGAACGCGTCAAAGGCGAATAAACCTGTAGCGGCAGCAGCCCTCTGACGCTTGTCCGGGGGCTGTTGTCTGTATGACCTCGCTTTACTTGTTATTCTTCCTTTGACGCATCATCTGCGTCCTGTCGATAAACTGATGGGTATTGGGATCGTGATAGCGCGATGGCCAAATGATCCATGGTGTTGTTTCCAGCGCGTTCGCAATAATTAGCTCACCTTTGGGCCAGGGGCGGGTTAACGCATTGGCAAGCGTGGAGGAACTCAAACCATTACGCCGCGATTCAGCCGCCAGCGACGTCCCTTTTTTGCGTAATCCGGCAATGATATCCGCCGGATGCCAGTCAATGAACTTATCCATAAATTCTCCTGGTAATAAAGATCCGATCGTCCTTAACGAGCGACGAAATGACTATACCTCGAGTTCCAGTATTGTTCTAACAAGTTCTTTTAATGGGATGGAATATTAGGAATATATCAAGTTGCGGGAGACGTTATTGAATTTTATTGGAACTTTCCCGCGCAGTGCGCGGGAAAGTGAGAGGGGGATTAATGGTCGCGTTGTACCGCAATATGAGCGAGACCAATTAGCGCTTCGCGCCACTGGGAGTCAGGAAGGACCTGAAGTGCGGCAATTGCTTTATCCGCCTCTTCCTCCGCACGTTTTTGGGTCCATTCAAGCGAACCGCAGGCCGCCATGGTTTCCAGTACGGCTTCCAGCAGGTGACGGCCGTTACCCTGCTCAATCGCGCCGCGAATCATAGCGGATTGCTCTACTGTGCCATGACGCATTGCGTGCAGCAGAGGAAGGGTGGGTTTGCCTTCGTTGAGATCATCCCCGACGTTTTTGCCAAGACGCTCGCCATCGGAACTGTAGTCGAGTAAATCATCGATTAGCTGGAAAGCAGTACCCAGATAGCGTCCGTAATCCTGCAACGCTTTCTCTTGTTCTGCAGTACAGTCGGCCAGAATCCCTGAACACTGGGCAGCGGCTTCAAACAGGCGGGCGGTCTTGCTGTAAATAACCCGCATATAGTTTTCTTCAGTGATGTCGGGATCGTTGACGTTCATTAATTGCAGAACTTCGCCTTCTGCAATGACATTAACGGCTTCTGACATCACTTCCAAAACCTTCAATGAACCAAGAGCGGTCATCATCTGAAAGGCGCGTGTATAGATGAAATCACCCACCAGTACGCTTGCTGCGTTGCCAAAAGCGGCGTTTGCTGTGGCTTTTCCTCGGCGCATGTCTGACTCATCGACGACGTCATCATGCAGGAGGGTGGCGGTATGGATAAATTCGATCAGAGCGGCGATGGTGACGTGCGCGTTACCCTGGTAACCGACGGCCCGTGCGGCCAGCACGGCGATCATCGGACGAATACGTTTGCCGCCTCCACTGACGATGTAATAGCCTAACTGATTGATAAGCTGAACATCAGAGTCGAGTTGCTTAAGGATTGTCGCATTGACGCCCGCCATATCCTGCGCGGTTAACTCATTGATTTTTTCTAAATTCATCGCAAAAGCCGGGCCAAATGTCCTGTTACCGCGTATCCGAATGGGATCACAGAAGGATTAAGATAGAATTAAAAGAATATGTGATTGTACTGAAAAATTGGCGTAGATAAACGTTGTAGTGAAAGTTGTGTTTTTTTTCTGCGTTGATCGCTGATCGCTCTTGTCAAAGGCTCGCGTTTTGCGTAATATTCGCGCCCTATTGTGAATATTTATAGCGCACTCTGAATCATACGAAGAGGTGCGCGGAAGCGGAGTTCTATATGTACGCGGTTTTCCAAAGTGGTGGTAAACAACACCGAGTAAGCGAAGGTCAAACCATTCGCCTGGAAAAGCTGGACATCGCAACTGGCGAAGCTGTTGAGTTCGCTGAAGTGCTGATGATCGCAAACGGTGAAGAAATTAAGATCGGCGTTCCTTTCGTTGAGGGCGGCGTAATCAAAGCTGAAGTTGTTGCTCATGGTCGTGGCGAGAAAGTTAAAATCGTTAAGTTTCGTCGTCGTAAACACTACCGTAAGCAGCAGGGCCATCGTCAGTGGTTCACTGATGTGAAAATTACTGGCATCAGCGCCTAAGACCTGAGGAGAGATTTAAATGGCACATAAAAAGGCTGGCGGCTCAACTCGTAACGGTCGCGATTCAGAAGCTAAACGCCTTGGCGTTAAGCGTTTCGGTGGCGAATCCGTTCTGGCGGGTAGCATCATCGTTCGTCAACGTGGTACCAAATTCCACGCTGGCACTAACGTAGGTTGCGGTCGTGACCACACTCTGTTTGCTAAAGCAGACGGCAAAGTGAAATTTGAAGTTAAAGGCCCGAACAACCGTAAATACATCAGCATCGTTGCTGAGTAAGTTTTTCGTGGTCCGGTAACGGATTAAAGCCCCGCAACGTGTTGCGGGGCTTTTTACATTGAAAACCCGGAAAATTTTCTGCAGGGAAAACGGGCATGAAGCAGCAGGCCGGCATCGGCATTCTTTTAGCGCTCACCACTGCAATGTGCTGGGGTGCTTTGCCGATCGCTATGAAGCAGGTTCTTGAAGTGATGGAGCCGCCGACGGTGGTCTTTTATCGCTTTTTGATGGCAAGTTTTGGTCTTGGGACCATTCTGGTCATCAAAAGGAAGCTACCTCCGCTGCGCATCTTTCGCAAGCCGCGCTGGCTGATACTACTGGCCATTGCGACAGGTGGTTTGTTCGGTAACTTCATTCTGTTTAGTTCTTCCCTGCAATATCTCAGCCCCACCGCTTCCCAGGTGATTGGTCAGTTGTCCCCTGTCGGTATGATGGTTGCCAGCGTGTTTATCCTCAAAGAGAGAATGCGCGGTACTCAGATTGTGGGGGCGATGATGCTGGTTAGCGGTCTGGTGATGTTCTTCAACACCAGCCTGATTGAGATTTTTACCCGTCTGACTGATTACACGTGGGGGGTAATTTTCGGTGTTGGGGCCGCGACGGTATGGGTGAGTTATGGCGTCGCGCAAAAGGTGTTATTACGCCGTCTGGCATCACAGCAGATCCTGTTTTTGCTGTACACTTTATGTACGATAGCGCTTTTGCCGTTGGCGACGCCATCGCAGGTACTGGCGTTAAGCGACTGGCAACTGGCCTGCCTGGTTTTTTGCGGGTTGAATACTCTGGTGGGCTACGGTGCGCTGGCGGAAGCTATGGCGCGCTGGCAGGCGGCGCAAGTGAGCGCGTTGATTACCTTAACGCCGCTGTTTACGCTGCTATTTTCAGATTTATTATCACTGGCCTGGCCAGACGTTTTCGCCAGACCGCTGTTGAACCTGATGGGTTATCTCGGTGCGTTTGTCGTGGTTGCGGGCGCGATGTATTCCGCCGTCGGCCATCGTCTTTGGGGACGGTGGCGAAAGCGAGGAGCGGTTGTGCCGCTGCCCCGCTCAGGCGAATGATTTACGGAGAGTAAAATGAAGTTTGTTGATGAAGCAACGATCCTGGTCGTAGCAGGTGATGGCGGCAATGGTTGCGTTAGCTTCCGCCGCGAAAAATATATCCCGAGAGGCGGCCCGGACGGTGGTGATGGTGGTGATGGTGGTGATGTCTGGCTTGAAGCGGATGAGAACCTGAATACCTTGATCGACTACCGTTTTGAGAAGTCCTTCCGCGCTGAGCGTGGACAGAATGGTCAGAGTCGCGACTGTACCGGTAAGCGCGGTAAAGATGTGACGGTGAAGGTGCCGGTAGGGACTCGTGTTATTGACCAGGGGACCGGTGAGACGATGGGCGATATGACCAAGCACGGTCAGCGCCTGATGGTCGCAAAAGGCGGCTGGCACGGTTTGGGTAACACCCGCTTCAAATCGTCCGTCAACCGTACCCCGCGTCAGAAAACCATGGGTACACCAGGCGATAAACGCGATCTGCAACTGGAGCTGATGCTGCTGGCGGACGTAGGGATGCTGGGGATGCCGAATGCAGGTAAATCCACCTTTATTCGTGCAGTCTCTGCAGCGAAGCCCAAAGTCGCTGACTATCCGTTTACTACGCTGGTACCGAGCCTCGGTGTTGTGCGTATGGACAACGAGAAGAGCTTCGTCGTTGCGGATATCCCTGGACTGATTGAAGGCGCTGCAGAGGGGGCCGGTCTTGGTATTCGCTTCCTGAAGCACCTTGAGCGCTGCCGTGTACTCTTGCACCTCATTGATATCGAACCGATTGACGGCTCCGATCCGGTTGAGAACGCGCGGATCATTATCGGTGAGCTGGAGAAATACAGCGAGAAACTGGCTTCTAAACCGCGTTGGCTGGTCTTTAACAAGATCGACCTGATGGATAAAGCCGAGGCGGAAGCCAAAGCGAAAACCATCGCTGAAGCGCTGGGCTGGGAAGACAAGTTCTATCTGATTTCTGCCGCCAGCCAGCAGGGGGTGAAGGATCTGTGTTGGGACGTGATGACCTTTATCATCGAAAATCCAATCGTTCATGCTGAAGAAGCGAAGTCGGCGGAAAAAGTCGAGTTTATGTGGGATGACTATCACCGTCAGCAGCTTGAAGAAGCGGAAGTCGAAGTGGAAGACGACGAAGATTGGGATGATGATTGGGACGAAGACGACGAAGAAGGCGTCGAATTCATCTACAAACGTTAATTTTGAGCAATCTAAAAGGGCCGCATGTGATGCGGCCCTTTGTCTTAGTTATTCTGATACAAATCTTTGTACAACCGACTTTCGAAACGCACGAGTGGAATACGTCGATTGCGTTGATCGGCTGGTGGCACAGCATAGCCTGATAAATATTGCACAAATGCGATTTTCTGCCCGCTGGCCGTGGTGATGAAACCAGCCAGATTGTAAACCCCTTGCAGAGAGCCCGTTTTGGCGGAAACTTTGCCATCAACGCCAGCCTGATGTAGACCCGCTCGATATTGCAGAGAGCCATCGTGCCCTGCCAGAGGCAGCATTGAGATAAAGTTGAGTTCAGTATCGTGCTGAGCAATGTACTGTAGTACCTGCATCATCGTCGCGGGTGCGATGAGGTTATGGCGCGACAGACCTGAGCCATCCGCAATAATGGTATTCCCGAGATCGACACTGGCCTGCTGGCGCAGGATTTGCCGTACTGCATCGGAACCCGCTCGCCAGGTACCCGGTACGCCGAAACGAGCGTGTCCAATGGTACGAAATACGGTATCGGCAATCATATTGTCTGATTTTTTCAGCATGATCCGCAGCAGGTCGTGCAGCGGTGCAGATTGGGTTGTTGCGAGCACGGTACCGGGGTCGTTAGCCAATGTCTGGCGTAGCAGTGTACCGCTCCAGGTAATACCGGCATCAGTCAGTTCAGACTTCAGAATCGCACCGGCGTAGCCAGCACCATCCTGGATGGCGAAGGCCAACGGCAAAGGTTCGCTGCGCTGTGGTAGGCATCCGGTCAGGGTATATCGATTTAGATCGCCTGGGACCACGTCTAGCTCGCAGTATTGCGCCTCAGAAGAGCCTCGCGCCAGGGTGCGCACTTGACTGAACATCGTCACCGGGTAGTAGGATGCCACACGGATAAACGCCAGATCTCCCGGCTTTTGCGCGCTGTAGAGCGAAATGGAGAAGCAGTTGCGATCGACAATAGCCGCCGCTGGGGGCGCGCTAAAGCATTGTGTCATATCATTCCACGGCCAGCCTGGCGCTTTGTCATGACTGGCAAACACAGAAGTATCGATAAGCACATTGCCATCAATACGCTGGACACCCGCTTTTTTCAACGTGGCGACCATATTACGTATATCCTGGCGTTTGAGCGTTGGATCGCCGCCGAAACGCGCAATAAGATCGCCCTTTAGTACGCCACCTTCAATATTGCCTTTAGTTTCCAGCGTCGTAGTGAAGCGGAAATTCGGACCCAGTTGCAGCAGCGCGGCCAGAGCGGTTATCACTTTCTGGGTACTGGCTGGGAGCGCCATTTGTTGGCTGTGAAAGTCTATCTCCGGCGTCGGGGAGCCGACCTTTTGTGCCATAAAGGCAAGGTTCGCACCCGCAGGAAGCTGGTTGATGTACTCGTCAATATTCGCCGCTTGAGCGCTAATCGCTATGCCGGCAGTCAATCCGATGATAAATCTGGAAAATCGCATAATCTCGCGCTAACAACCTGAAACCGAGCCGTCATACTACGGTGCAACACCCTGTAAAGTAAACGATGACCCATAGTGAACTTCAGGGTAAAATACATATCAAATTGAAAATTGCTGCTGGCCTGGGGGATTGCTTTCCGGGTCGGTTTTCTTTTTGCTCCTGTCTTGCTTAAGGCTTGACCGGTTGCGGAACGGCGGTGTCCGTTCCATGAAAGAATGATAAAGAGGTATAACAAATGCAAGCTATTCCGATGACCTTACGTGGCGCTGAAAAATTGCGCGAAGAACTGGATTTTCTGAAGTCCGTGCGTCGCCCTGAAATTATTGCTGCTATCGCTGATGCCCGTGAACACGGCGATCTGAAAGAGAATGCTGAGTATCATGCAGCTCGCGAACAGCAGGGTTTTTGTGAAGGTCGCATTAAGGATATCGAAGCGAAACTGTCGAATGCGCAGGTTATCGATATCACCAAAATGCCAAACAATGGCCGGGTGATTTTTGCTTCAACAGTCAGTGTTTTGAATCTTGATACCGATGAAGAGCAGACTTACCGTATCGTTGGCGACGATGAAGCTGATTTTAAGCAAAATCTGATTTCTGTAAACTCGCCGATTGCACGTGGCCTGATCGGTAAAGAACAGGATGATGTTGTCGTAATCCGTACTCCAGGCGGTGAAGTCGAATTCGAAATTATTAAGGTTGAGTACCTTTAATCCGAATTTACGGCTACGATGTTGATGGATTGTAAAGAAAGGAAAAAGGCCGCATAGCGGCCTTTTATCAACGTCCGGAGCATGGCATTTTGCTCGTCTACCCGCAGAAAACCCTCGATTTACACAAAGTTGTGTCGATAACCAGGATATTCTTAGCGTGGCAGCGAGATTTTACGCTCTTTAGTCGGGCGATACAGGACCAGCGTTTTACCGATGACCTGTACGTTACAGGCGCCGGTTTCGCGCACGATGGCTTCCACGATCAAGGTTTTAGTGTCGCGATCTTCCGAGGCGATCTTCACCTTGATAAGTTCATGGTGCTCTAACGCTTGTTCAATCTCGGCCAGTACCCCTTCGGTCAAACCATTGTTGCCAAGCATAACTACCGGCTTGAGCGGATGTGCCAGACCTTTCAGGTGCTGTTTTTGTTTAGTACTCAGATTCATCGTATTTTTTTGCTTACGTTGGGATTGAAAACGGTTCATTCTACCGCCATCTCCCATATATCGCCAAACTACCGTGTCGATTTTTACGTCGCAAAGTATGATGAACCCGAAATGGGAATGTTAAATGACAGGTAAAAAGCGTTCTGCCAGCTCAAGTCGCTGGCTCCAGGAACACTTTAGCGATAAATATGTTCAACAGGCACAGAAAAAGGGGTTACGTTCCCGTGCCTGGTTTAAACTTGATGAAATACAGCAAAGTGACAAAATTTTTAAACCGGGGATGACGATTGTTGACCTCGGCGCTGCACCCGGTGGCTGGTCGCAATACGCGGTTACGCAGATCGGTAACAGCGGCCGCATCATTGCTTGCGATCTTTTACCTATGGATCCAATCGTTGGTGTGGACTTCCTTCAGGGTGACTTTCGTGATGAATTAGTCCTGAAAGCGTTACTTGAGCGCGTAGGTGACAGTAAAGTACAAGTGGTCATGTCCGATATGGCACCAAATATGTGTGGAACACCGGCGGTGGATATTCCCCGGGCCATGTATCTGGTGGAATTGGCGCTTGGAATGGCTCGTGATGTATTAGCGCCAGGTGGTAGTTTTGTAGTGAAGGTGTTCCAGGGCGAAGGCTTCGATGAGTATCTAAGAGAGATTCGCTCCCTGTTTACGAAGGTCAAAGTTCGTAAGCCGGACTCTTCTCGCGCCCGTTCGCGTGAAGTGTACATTGTAGCGACCGGGCGTAAACCATAACCGGTAGATTTCAAACGAAAGTTTGAAAGAAACTGGATATAGAGTATCCTGACGCTGTTTTTAACACAGTTGTAATAAGAGGTTAATCCCTTGAGTGACATGGCGAAAAACCTAATACTCTGGCTGGTCATTGCCGTTGTGCTGATGTCAGTATTCCAGAGCTTTGGGCCCAGCGAGTCGAATGGCCGAAAGGTAGATTATTCAACCTTCCTGCAAGAGGTCAATCAGGACCAGGTTCGCGAAGCGCGTATCAACGGACGTGAGATTAACGTTACCAAGAAAGATAGTAACCGTTACACGACTTACATTCCGGTTAACGATCCGAAGCTGCTCGATAACCTGTTGACGAAAAACGTCAAAGTGGTTGGCGAACCGCCAGAAGAGCCAAGCCTGCTGGCTTCTATCTTCATTTCCTGGTTCCCAATGCTGTTGTTGATTGGTGTCTGGATCTTCTTCATGCGTCAGATGCAGGGCGGCGGTGGCAAAGGTGCCATGTCGTTCGGTAAGAGCAAAGCGCGCATGTTGACGGAGGATCAGATCAAAACCACTTTTGCCGACGTTGCGGGTTGTGACGAAGCAAAAGAGGAAGTGGCTGAACTGGTTGAATACCTGCGCGAGCCAAGCCGCTTCCAGAAACTGGGCGGTAAAATCCCGAAAGGCGTCCTGATGGTTGGTCCTCCGGGTACGGGTAAAACGCTGTTGGCGAAAGCGATCGCTGGCGAAGCTAAAGTACCGTTCTTTACTATTTCGGGCTCTGACTTTGTCGAAATGTTTGTGGGTGTCGGTGCATCACGTGTGCGTGACATGTTCGAACAGGCTAAGAAAGCGGCTCCATGCATTATCTTCATCGATGAAATCGATGCCGTTGGTCGCCAGCGTGGTGCCGGTCTTGGTGGCGGTCATGATGAACGTGAGCAGACTCTGAACCAAATGCTGGTTGAGATGGATGGCTTCGAAGGTAATGAAGGCATTATCGTGATTGCTGCGACTAACCGTCCTGACGTACTTGACCCGGCTCTGCTGCGTCCAGGCCGTTTTGACCGTCAGGTTGTTGTGGGTCTGCCGGATGTCCGTGGCCGTGAACAGATTCTTAAAGTTCACATGCGTCGCGTACCGCTGTCTCCTGATATCGATGCAGCAATCATTGCCCGCGGAACACCTGGTTTCTCCGGTGCTGACCTGGCAAACCTGGTGAACGAAGCGGCGTTGTTCGCTGCGCGTGGCAACAAGCGTGTTGTTTCGATGGTTGAGTTCGAGAAAGCGAAAGACAAAATCATGATGGGCGCGGAACGTCGCTCCATGGTGATGACCGAAGCGCAGAAGGAATCCACCGCTTATCACGAAGCTGGCCACGCGATTATTGGTCGTCTGGTTCCGGAACACGATCCGGTGCATAAAGTGACGATTATTCCGCGCGGACGTGCGTTGGGTGTGACCTTCTTCTTGCCTGAAGGCGACGCAATCAGCGCCAGCCGTCAGAAACTGGAAAGTCAGATCTCAACTCTGTACGGTGGTCGTCTTGCAGAAGAGATTATCTACGGCGTAGAACATGTTTCTACCGGGGCTTCAAACGACATCAAAGTTGCGACTAATCTGGCGCGTAACATGGTGACCCAGTGGGGCTTCTCTGAAAAACTCGGTCCGTTGTTGTATGCGGAAGAAGAGGGTGAAGTGTTCCTCGGTCGCAGCGTCGCGAAAGCGAAACATATGTCTGATGAAACCGCGCGTATTATCGATCAAGAAGTGAAATTACTGATTGAGCGCAACTACGATCGTGCACGCCATCTGCTGAACGACAATCTGGACATTTTGCATTCGATGAAAGATGCTCTCATGAAATATGAGACCATTGATGCGCCGCAGATTGATGATCTGATGGCCCGCCGCGATGTTCGCCCGCCTGCTGGCTGGGAAGAACCGGGTTCATCTAATAATTCTGGCAATAATGGCACCCCGAGTGCGCCGCGTCCGGTCGATGAGCCGCGTACGCCAAACCCGGGCAACACCATGTCAGAACAGCTAGGCGATAAATAAGTTAGCCGCTATTGATCTGCTGTACTTTTCTAAAACCCCTGGGCATCCGCTCCGGGGTTTTTCTTTTTCAACCTCTCTCTGATTCAGGGATTTTGTGATGAAACTCGTAGCCCAGGGTTCGACCCTCGATCTCTCTCATCCACATGTGATGGGGATTCTCAACGTTACACCGGACTCGTTCTCTGACGGCGGAACCCACAATACGTTGGTGGAAGCGGTTAAACATGCCAATCTGATGATCAATGCAGGGGCAACTATCATTGATATCGGCGGAGAATCGACACGCCCGGGGGCTGTGGATGTTAGCGTTGAGGAGGAGCTGGCACGAGTGATTCCGGCGGTGGAAGCGATTGCTCAGCGCTTTGAGGTGTGGATTTCCGTTGATACCTCGAAGCCGGAAGTCATTCGCGAGTCAGCGCGGGTCGGCGCGCATATCATCAATGATATTCGTTCGCTCACGGAGCCAGGTGCGCTGGAAGCGGCAGCCGAAACCGGGTTACCAGTATGCCTTATGCACATGCAGGGACAGCCGAAAACAATGCAGGAAGCGCCAAAGTATGCAGATGTCTTTGCTGATGTTGAGCGCTTTTTTGTCGAACATATTGTGCGTTGCGAGCAGGCTGGTATCTCAAAAGAGAAATTGCTGCTCGACCCGGGATTCGGTTTCGGTAAAAATCTTTCTCATAATTATGAGCTGCTTGCCCGGCTTGGGGAATTCCATCATTTCGGTCTCCCGCTACTGGTAGGTATGTCGCGTAAGTCAATGGTAGGTCAGCTACTTAATGTTGGGCCGACAGAGCGCCTGAATGGTAGCCTGGCTTGTGCAGTCATTGCAGCAATGCAGGGCGCGCAGATTATCCGCGTCCATGATGTCAAAGAAACGGTAGAAGCGCTGCGCGTGGTGGAAGCTACCCTGGCCGCTAAGGAAAATAAACGTTATGAGTAACCGCAAATATTTTGGGACTGATGGTATTCGTGGGCGCGTAGGCGATGCGCCAATTACGCCGGAATTTGTATTAAAGCTAGGCTGGGCGGCAGGAAAAGTGCTGGCACGCCATGGATCGCGTAAAATTATTATAGGTAAAGATACACGTATTTCTGGCTATATGCTGGAGTCTGCGCTGGAAGCCGGTTTGGCTGCTGCGGGGCTATCTGCTTCCTTTACCGGGCCGATGCCAACTCCGGCAATCGCCTATCTGACGCGTACGTTCCGTGCCGAAGCCGGGATTGTTATTTCCGCCTCGCATAATCCGTTCTATGACAATGGTATTAAATTTTTCTCCATCGAGGGCACTAAGTTACCGGATGAAGTTGAAGAAGCCATTGAAGCCGAGATGGAAAAGGAGCTCACCTGTGTAGATTCTGCAGAACTGGGTAAAGCCAGCCGTATTGTCGATGCCGCAGGTCGCTATATTGAATTTTGTAAGGGAACCTTCCCGAACGAGCTGAGCCTGAATGCTCTGAAAGTCGTTGTCGATTGTGCTCATGGGGCGACTTACCATATTGCCCCAAGCGTTTTCCGTGAGCTGGGTGCTCAGGTTATTGCAATGGGCTGCGAGCCTGATGGTCTCAATATCAATGAAGAAGTTGGGGCGACAGACGTTCGTGCTCTACAGGCCCGCGTATTGGCAGAAAAAGCTGACTTGGGTATTGCTTATGATGGTGATGGCGACCGCGTCATTATGGTTGATCATGAAGGTAACAAAGTTGATGGTGACCAGATTCTCTACATCATTGCCCGTGAAGGGTTACGTCAGGGGCAGCTACGAGGCGGTGCCGTTGGGACACTCATGAGCAACATGGGTCTGGAGCTGGCGCTCAAACAGCTAGGTATTCCTTTTGTTCGTGCAAAAGTAGGCGACCGCTATGTACTGGAGAAACTTCAGGAGAAAGGCTGGCGTATCGGTGCGGAGAACTCTGGTCACGTGATTCTGTTGGATAAGACTACGACGGGGGATGGTATCGTCGCCAGCCTGCAGGTGGTTGCGGCAATGGCGCGTAACCACATGAGCCTGCATGACTTATGCAGTGGTATGAAAATGTTCCCGCAAATTCTGGTCAATGTCCGCTTTACTGAAGGCAGTGGCAATCCACTGGAACATGAACATGTGAAAGCGGTAACGGCAGAAGTGGAAACTGCGCTGGGTAACCGGGGGCGTGTGTTACTGCGTAAATCAGGAACTGAGCCGCTGATTCGTGTGATGGTAGAAGGTGAACATCAAGAGCAGGTACATGAGTTTGCTCATCGTATCGCTGATGCAGTTAAGAGCGTTTGATATATCTGGCTAAGTGGTTAAAAAGGCGGCGCTTGTCGCCTTATAATCGACAAATAAACGTTTTTTGCTGTTTTTTTCCCCACTTGATACAATGCGCTGAAATTGCCCTTGCGAAGGTCATTCGCTTTGGTTAGTATTCACACCCGCTTCAGTGGGAAACATCAAAACGTCCCGCTTTATTGGTCGAAGCACTTGGTATGCGGCGAATCCGCAAGGAACAGGTTGATTATGTACGAAGCTCTTTTAGTTGTTTTCCTTATTGTGGCGATTGGCCTGGTTGGTCTGATTATGCTGCAGCAAGGTAAAGGCGCTGATATGGGAGCCTCCTTCGGAGCAGGCGCTTCCGGCACGTTGTTTGGTTCTAGTGGTTCAGGTAACTTCATGACCCGCATGACAGGCATTCTTGCTGCGCTGTTCTTCATCATCAGTCTGGCGCTGGGTAACATCAACAGCAACAAGACCAATAAAGGAAGCGAGTGGGATAATCTGAGTGCTCCAAAAACTGAGCAAACTCAGCCGACAGCTCCGGCCCAGCCGAGCAGCGATATCCCGCGCTAATAAATAGTATCCGTACCGAGGTGGTGGAATTGGTAGACACGCTACCTTGAGGTGGTAGTGCCCTAACGGGCTTGTGGGTTCGAGTCCCATCCTCGGTACCAATATTTCGAAGAAAAGACGCTGAAAAGCGTCTTTTTTTTCGCCTGAAAAAGAGCACTGGATGCGTGCCAGGTCATATTCTCCGCTCAAGTACATTAGCCGTATGTTTAGATTTCGTGCATAAAAAAGGCCGCAGATGCGGCCTTCTGTGTTTTATCAGGTTGGTTACTTGCTCTTGTTTTCCAGATTTTCCACCTGCGGTAAACCAGTGGCGGAAGATGCGGTCAGCAAACCAGACTGCGCATAACCAAACAGCTTCTCACGGGTATCGGTAATATCCAGATTACGCATCGTCAACTGACCGATACGGTCTTCGGCAGAGAACATCGAATCACCTTTTTCCATGGTCAGTCGCTCTGCTTTGTAGGTCAGGTTGTCAGAGACGGTGTTAAGGATGGAATAGTCGTTACCGCGACGTAGCTCAAGAGTAACTTCGCCAGTAATTTGGCTTGCTACCCAGCGCTGCAACGCATCACGCAGCATCAATGCTTGGGAATCGAACCAGCGACCTTGATACAACAGACGGCCCAACTGGCGACCGTGTGCGTGATATTGCTCAATAGTATCTTCGTTATGGATACCGGTCAGCAGACGCTCGTACGCAATATGCAGCAGCGCCATTCCCGGTGCTTCATAAATTCCGCGGCTCTTCGCTTCGATAATACGGTTTTCAATCTGGTCGCTCATACCCAAACCGTGACGACCGCCGATACGGTTAGCTTCCATCATCAGCTCAACGTCATCACTGAAGGTCTGTCCGTTCAACGCCACTGGATGACCCTGTTCAAAACGAACGGTGACTTCTTCTGCTGGGATCTTCACGCTCTCATCCCAGAACTTAACACCCATGATTGGATTAACAATTTTGACGCTGGAGTTCAGAAATTCAAGGTCCTTGGCTTCGTGCGTCGCGCCCAGCATATTGGAGTCAGTGGAGTAGGCTTTTTCAACGGACATTTTGTAATCGAAGCCACAGGAAATCATAAACTCGGACATTTCCAGGCGGCCGCCTAACTCATCGATAAAGTCGCTATCCAGCCATGGTTTGTAAATTTGCAGCTCGGCGTTGGTTAGCAGGCCATAACGATAGAAGCGTTCGATATCGTTGCCTTTATAGGTGCTACCGTCGCCCCAGATGTTTACACCATCTTCTTTCATCGCGGCAACCAGCATGGTGCCAGTGACAGCGCGACCCAAAGGCGTCGTGTTAAAGTAGGTCAATCCACCGGTGGTGTTATGAAATGCACCACACTGAATGGCGGCGATGCCTTCAGCGACCAGTTGCTTACGGCAGTCGATCAGACGAGCGCCTTCTGCACCATATTCTTTAGCACGACGAGGAATGGCATCATAATCGTCTTCGTCTGGCTGGCCGAGGTTGGCGGTATATGCATAAGGGACTGCGCCTTTTTTGCGCATCCAAAGCAGTGCGGCACTGGTATCCAGTCCACCAGAGAAAGCGATACCAATACGTTGACCAACCGGGAGATGCTTGAGAATCGTCGTCATAAAATAAAACCCTGCTAGATAGACTGTGGTGAGTTCGACTCAACAATCTTAATTGCATGTTTATGCATTAATTGTGAGTTTTCATTTAATCATCTTTTGCTGGAGACAGGAAGGGGCTGATTGTCTTTTTACTAAAAAACCCCTGAAATACCAGTACAAACGAAAACCGGGTAATGTGAAATTCATGTTGACAAAATATATGATGTATCAATACAATTCACCACGATTTTATGTCCCGTCCTCGGTACCAAATCCCAGCAGTATTTGCGTCTTTTACTCAAAGCGAGTAAAATATGCCACGTTTCAGGCGCGGGGTGGAGCAGCCTGGTAGCTCGTCGGGCTCATAACCCGAAGGTCGTCGGTTCAAATCCGGCCCCCGCAACCACTTTCCCATTAAGTACTTTTTCAAATATACTGTGAGGACCGGGTCCTTCGTAGCCGAATTTGAAAGAATTCTTCTGGAAAGTGTTCCAGATCGCAGTTGCGATCTCAGGGTTCAGTTATCTAAAGCCCCGATTTATCGGGGTTTTTTGTTATCTGACTTCAGAATAACTGGGCTATACGCCCTTTTTTTATGTCTTGGGGGTGGGTTTGTCCACATTAGAGCAAAAATTAACAGAGATGCTCACTGCGCCAGTTGAAGCGCTTGGCTTTGAGCTGGTTGGCATCGAATTTATTCGCAGTCGCACATCCACACTGCGCATCTATATTGATAGTGAAAATGGCATCAATGTTGATGATTGTGCTGATGTGAGCCACCAGGTCAGTGCTGTCATGGATGTCGAAGACCCGATCACCGTCGCTTATAACCTGGAGGTTTCTTCCCCAGGTCTTGAGCGTCCAATGTTTACCGCCGAACACTATGAGCGTTTCTCCGGTGAAGAGGTTTCGCTGGTTCTGCGCATGGCGGTACAAAACCGACGCAAATGGCAGGGCATTATCAAAGCGGTAGACGGTGAGATGATCACGGTAACCGTCGAAGGCAAAGATGAAGTGTTCGCGCTGAGTAACATCCAGAAGGCGAACCTGGTTCCCCACTTTTAACAGTCTGGATTGAGGTGAAAGGCCCCGATGAACAAAGAAATTTTGGCTGTTGTTGAAGCCGTTTCCAACGAAAAGGCGCTGCCACGTGAGAAGATTTTTGAAGCGTTGGAAAGTGCGCTAGCAACGGCTACCAAGAAAAAATACGAGCAAGAGATCGATGTTCGCGTAGAAATCGACCGTAAAAGCGGTGATTTCGATACCTACCGTCGCTGGTTGGTCGTCGAAGAAGTGACAATGCCGACTCGTGAGATCACGCTGGAAGCTGCACGCTACGAAGACGAAAGCATGAATCCTGGCGACTACGTCGAAGATCAGATCGAATCCGTCACTTTTGACCGTATCACTACACAGACAGCGAAGCAGGTTATCGTACAAAAAGTGCGTGAAGCCGAGCGTGCAATGGTCGTCGATCAGTTCCGTGAGCACGAAGGTGAAATTATCACCGGCGTAGTGAAAAAGGTGAATCGCGACAATATTACGCTGGATCTGGGCAGTAATGCTGAAGCTGTGATCCTGCGTGAAGATATGCTGCCGCGTGAAAACTTCCGTCCGGGCGATCGTATCCGTGGTGTACTGTATGCAGTACGCCCAGAAGCACGCGGCGCTCAGCTGTTTGTCACCCGTTCTAAACCAGAAATGCTGATCGAATTGTTCCGCATTGAGGTTCCAGAAATTGGTGAAGAAGTTCTCGAAATTAAAGCCGCCGCTCGCGACCCTGGCTCTCGTGCTAAAATCGCAGTGAAAACCAACGACAAGCGTATTGACCCGGTTGGTGCTTGTGTAGGTATGCGCGGTGCGCGCGTTCAGGCAGTTTCAACTGAGCTGGGTGGTGAACGTATCGATATCGTTCTTTGGGACGATAATCCGGCGCAGTTCGTGATTAACGCGATGGCACCGGCTGACGTTGCGTCTATCGTGGTAGATGAAGACAAACACACCATGGATATCGCAGTCGAAGCAGGCAATCTGGCGCAGGCGATTGGTCGTAATGGTCAAAACGTGCGTCTTGCTTCGCAACTGAGTGGTTGGGAACTCAACGTTATGACCGTTGACGACCTACAGGCTAAGCATCAGGCTGAAGCCCATGCAGCAATTGATACCTTCACTAAATATCTTGATATTGATGAAGATTTCGCCACACTGCTGGTTGAAGAAGGTTTCGCCACTCTGGAAGAACTGGCCTACGTGCCAATGAAAGAACTGCTAGAAATTGACGGTCTGGATGAATCCACCGTTGAAGCACTTCGTGAGCGTGCGAAAAATGCGCTGACCACGCTGGCGCTGGCTAAGGAAGAAAGCCTGGGAGACAGCAAACCTGCAGATGATTTATTGAATCTGGAAGGTTTGGATCGTTCTCTGGCATTTACCCTGGCTGCCCGTGGTGTTTGTACGCTGGAAGATCTCGCCGAGCAGGGCATTGATGATCTGGCTGATATCGAAGGCTTAACTGACGAAAAAGCCGGAGAGCTCATCATGGCCGCACGTAATATTTGTTGGTTCGGCGACGAAGCGTAATAAACTGTAGCAGGAAGGAACAGCATGACAGATGTGACCATTAAAGCGCTGGCCTCAGAAATTCAGACCTCTGTGGATCGCCTGATACAGCAATTTGCTGATGCAGGGATTCGCAAATCGGTTGATGATTCTGTGACCGCGCAAGAGAAGCAAACCTTGTTGACGCACCTGAACCGTGAACACGGCTCGGCGCCCGACAAGCTGACGCTGCAGCGCAAAACGCGCAGCACGTTAAATATTCCAGGTACCGGTGGAAAGAGTAAATCGGTACAAATCGAAGTCCGCAAGAAACGCACCTTTGTGAAACGCGATCCGCAAGAGGCTGAACGCCTTGCCGCGGAAGAGCAGGCGCAGCGTGAAGCGGAAGAGCAAGCCCGTCGTGAGGCAGAAGAATCGGCCAAACGCGAGGCGCAATTAAAAGCTGAACGTGAGGCCGCAGAACAAGCTAAACGTGAACTCGCTGAGAAAGCGAAACGTGAAGCCGCGGAAAAAGACAAAGTGAGCAATCAACAAACCGACGATATGACCAAAACCGCCCAGGCTGAGAAGTCCCGCCGCGAGAACGAAGCTGCGGAGCTGAAGCGCAAATCGGAAGAAGAAGCACGCCGCAAACTTGAAGAAGAAGCGCGCCGTGTAGCGGAAGAAGCACGCCGTATGGCTCAAGAAAATGAAAAGAACTGGACTGAAACTCCAGAAACCCCTGAAGAAACTACCGACTATCACGTAACGACTTCTCAGCATGCGCGTCAGGCTGAAGATGATAACGATCGTGAAGTAGAAGGTGGTCGTGGTCGTACCCGCAGTACTAAGGCTGCGCGTCCGGCGAAGAAAGGTAATAAACACGCTGAGTCTAAAGCCGATCGTGAAGAAGCCCGTGCTGCTGTTCGCGGTGGCAAAGGCGGCAAGCATCGTAAAGGTTCTGCTCTGCAACAAGGTTTCCAGAAGCCAGCTCAGGCAGTTAACCGTGATGTTGTGATTGGCGAAACCATCACTGTTGGCGATCTGGCGAACAAAATGGCAGTCAAAGGCTCTCAGGTCATCAAAGCAATGATGAAATTGGGCGCAATGGCTACCATCAACCAGGTCATCGACCAGGAAACAGCACAGCTGGTTGCCGAAGAAATGGGCCACAAAGTGACCCTGCGTCGTGAGAATGAGCTGGAAGAAGCGGTAATGAGCGACCGTGATACTGGCGCTGCGGCTGAACCGCGGGCACCGGTTGTGACCATCATGGGTCACGTCGACCACGGTAAAACTTCTCTGCTTGACTATATTCGTTCAACTAAAGTCGCATCCGGCGAAGCGGGTGGTATTACCCAGCATATCGGTGCTTATCACGTTGAAACTGATAACGGTATGATCACCTTCCTGGATACCCCGGGTCACGCCGCATTTACTTCCATGCGTGCTCGTGGTGCGCAGGCGACAGATATTGTTGTTCTGGTTGTTGCTGCCGATGATGGCGTTATGCCGCAGACTATTGAAGCTATCCAGCACGCGAAAGCGGCGCAGGTTCCTTTAGTTGTTGCGGTAAACAAAATCGACAAACCAGAAGCCGATATGGATCGCGTTAAGAACGAACTGTCCCAGTACGGTGTTATGCCGGAAGAGTGGGGCGGCGAAGCGCAGTTCATCCCTGTATCTGCAAAAGCGGGTACCGGTATTGACGATTTGCTGAATGCTATCCTGCTGCAGGCTGAAGTTCTGGAACTGAAAGCGGTTCGCAATGGTATGGCGAGCGGCGCGGTTATCGAATCCTTCCTTGATAAAGGTCGTGGTCCGGTTGCTACCGTTCTGGTTCGTGAAGGTACGCTGCATAAGGGCGATATCGTTCTGTGTGGCTTCGAGTATGGTCGCGTTCGTGCAATGCGTAACGAACTGGGTCAGGAAGTACTGGAAGCGGGTCCGTCCATTCCGGTTGAAATCCTCGGTCTGTCCGGTGTTCCGGCTGCCGGTGATGAAGTGACCGTTGTTCGTGACGAGAAAAAAGCGCGTGAAGTTGCGTTGTATCGTCAGGGTAAATTCCGCGAAGTTAAGCTGGCGCGTCAGCAGAAGTCTAAACTCGAGAACATGTTTGCTAACATGACCGAAGGCGAAGTTCACGAAGTGAACGTCGTACTGAAAGCGGACGTTCAGGGTTCTGTGGAAGCGATCTCCGATTCTTTACTGAAACTGTCTACCGACGAAGTGAAAGTGAAGATTATCGGTTCCGGCGTAGGTGGTATCACCGAAACCGACGCAACCCTGGCGGCTGCATCCAACGCTATTCTGGTTGGCTTTAACGTACGTGCCGATGCATCTGCTCGTAAAGTTATCGACGCGGAAAGTCTGGATCTGCGCTACTACTCCGTCATTTATCATCTGATCGATGAAGTTAAAGCGGCAATGAGCGGCATGCTGTCTCCGGAACTGAAACAGCAGATTATTGGTCTTGCTGAAGTGCGTGATGTGTTCAAATCACCGAAATTCGGTGCCATCGCGGGCTGTATGGTTACCGAAGGGACGATTAAACGTCATAACCCAATCCGCGTACTGCGTGACAACGTTGTTATCTATGAAGGCGAGCTGGAATCCCTGCGTCGCTTCAAAGATGACGTTAACGAAGTCCGTAACGGCATGGAATGTGGTATCGGTGTTAAGAACTACAACGACGTTCGCGTTGGCGATATGATCGAAGTGTTCGAAATTATCGAGATTCAACGTACCATCGATTAATCGTTTAGTAGGCCGGGGAAGCGCAGCGCCACCCGGTTATACAAAATTAAAGGGGGCCGCGTGGCCCCCTTATTTGTCTGGAGAATTTATTATGGCGAAAGAATTTGGTCGCCCGCAGCGCGTAGCTCAGGAGATGCAAAAAGAGATTGCTATCATCCTGCAGCGCGAAATTAAAGACCCGCGCCTGGGCATGATGACGACCGTTTCCGGCGTGGAAATGTCTCGCGATCTGGCCTATGCCAAAGTGTTTGTTACCTTTCTGAACGACCAGGATGAAGCCGCTGTAAAAGCGGGTATCAAAGCGTTGCAGGAAGCATCCGGTTTTATCCGCTCGCTGCTGGGGAAAGCAATGCGCCTGCGTATCGTTCCTGAGCTGACGTTCTTCTACGACAACTCATTAGTAGAAGGGATGCGCATGTCGAATCTGGTAACCAGCGTGGTGAAGCATGATGATGAACGTCGTGTGAACCCGGACGACAGCAAGGAGGACTAATGAGTCGTCCTCGTCGTCGCGGTCGTGATGTGCACGGCGTGTTGTTGCTGGATAAACCGCAAGGTGCGTCTAGTAACGACGTGCTACAGAAAGTAAAACGTATTTATAACGCCAACCGGGCCGGGCACACTGGTGCACTGGATCCGCTTGCGACCGGTATGCTGCCGATTTGCCTTGGGGAAGCGACCAAGTTTTCCCAGTATCTGCTGGATTCCGATAAGCGCTACCGCGTGATTGCTAAGCTTGGTCAGCGTACTGATACTTCTGATGCCGATGGGCAGGTCGTGGAAGAACGTGCGATGACCTTTAGCGCGGAACAGCTTGCTGCGACACTCGACAGCTTCCGTGGGGAAACCCAGCAGGTGCCGTCGATGTATTCGGCGCTGAAATACCAGGGGAAAAAACTGTACGAATATGCCCGTCAGGGGATTGAAGTACCGCGTGAATCACGACCAATTACAGTCTATGAGCTACTGTTCATCCGTCATGAAGGTGATGAACTTGAGCTGGAAATTCACTGTTCTAAAGGTACCTACATTCGTACAATTATCGATGATCTAGGTGAAAAACTTGGCTGCGGTGCGCATGTGATTTTCCTGCGTCGTCTTGCGGTCAGTAAATACCCGGTTGAGCGGATGGTGACACTGGAGCAGCTGCAGGCTCTGGTTGAGCAGGCTAATACGCAAGATATTCCAGCAGCGCAGCTTTTGGACCCGTTACTGATGCCAATGGACAGTCCCGCTTCGGATTATCCGCTGGTTAATATTCCGGAAACTTCGGCAGTATACTTTAAAAACGGTAACCCCGTTCGTACCTCGGGCGCGGGGCTGCACGGATTAGTTCGCGTAACCGAAGGTGAAGAAGAAAAGTTTCTTGGCATGGGTGAGATTGACGACGAAGGCCGTGTGGCTCCCCGTCGGCTGGTGGTTGAATACCCTGCCTGAGTGCTTTTCTTGCGATAAAAGGCTGCTGCGAGTAGAATATCGCCGCTTAATGCCCGCCAAAGTGTTTTAACATTTTCGGGTGTTATATCAGGGGTTGCTGAATTAGAGATCGGCACCCTTTCTTTCTTTTAATTTTGGAGTTTGAAAATGTCTCTAAGCGTTGAAGCTAAAGCAAAAATCGTTTCTGAGTTTGGTCGTGGCGAAAACGACAGCGGTTCTACTGAAGTTCAGGTCGCCCTGCTGACTGCACAGATCAACCACCTGCAAGGTCACTTTGCAGAGCACAAAAAAGATCACCACAGCCGTCGTGGTCTGCTGCGTATGGTTTCTCAGCGTCGCAAACTGCTCGACTACCTGAAACGTAAAGATGTTGCACGTTACTCTTCGCTGATCGAGCGTCTGGGTCTGCGTCGCTAATTCTGCGAGTTTCAGAAAAGGGGCCTCACGGCCCCTTTTTTCGACCGGGCGGCAGCAATTCACTGGAAACTCATGTATTGTTGCTATTAATGATCTTCGTGCAGAGGTTCGCGCGGCTAATGAGAGGCTTCATCCGCAGGGGCGGGTAAAGGTTGTCATTAGTCGCGAGGATGCAGGGGATCGGGTCATTAGATATCGTATCGTGGATACGACGTCATCGATATATAAAAAGGATAGAACTTTGCTTAATCCGATCGTTCGTAAATTCCAGTACGGCCAACATACCGTAACGCTGGAAACTGGCATGATGGCGCGTCAGGCAACTGCCGCTGTAATGGTAAGCATGGATGACACAGCGGTATTTGTTACCGTTGTTGGTCAGAAAAAAGCGAAACCAGGCCAGGACTTCTTTCCGCTGACCGTTAACTATCAGGAGCGTACCTACGCTGCTGGCCGTATCCCGGGTAGCTTCTTCCGTCGTGAAGGCCGTCCGAGCGAAGGCGAAACGCTGATCGCGCGTCTGATTGACCGCCCGGTTCGTCCGCTGTTCCCGGAAGGCTTCGTTAACGAAGTCCAGGTTATTGCAACTGTCGTTTCCGTTAACCCGCAGGTTAACCCGGATATCGTGGCAATGATTGGTGCATCCGCTGCCCTTTCCCTGTCCGGCATTCCGTTCAACGGCCCTATCGGCGCTGCACGTGTTGGTTATCTCAATGACCAGTACGTACTGAACCCGACTCAGGACGAACTGAAGGAAAGCAAGCTGAACCTGGTTGTTGCCGGTACAGAAGGCGCTGTGCTGATGGTTGAATCCGAAGCGGAACTGCTGAGTGAAGACCAGATGCTGGGTGCTGTTGTGTTTGGTCACGATCAGCAGCAGGTTGTTATCCAGGCGATCAACGACCTGGTAAAAGAAGTCGGTAAACCACGCTGGGATTGGCAGCCTGAAGCTGTAAACGAAGCGCTGAATGCGCGCGTTGCTGCGCTGGCTGAAGCACGCCTGAGCGATGCTTACCGCATCACTGACAAACAAGAGCGTTATGCTCAGGTTGACGTGATCAAATCTGAAACCATCGCTACTCTGGTTGCGGAAGATGAAACCCTGGACGCTAACGAACTGGGTGAAATCCTGCACGCTATCGAGAAAAACGTTGTTCGTAGCCGCGTACTGGCAGGCGAGCCGCGTATCGATGGTCGCGAAAAAGACATGATCCGCGGTCTGGACGTTCGTACTGGCGTACTGCCACGTACTCACGGTTCTGCACTGTTCACCCGTGGCGAAACTCAGGCGCTGGTTACCGCGACCCTGGGCACCACCCGTGATGCACAGAACCTCGACGAGCTGATGGGCGAGCGCACTGACAACTTCCTGTTCCACTACAACTTCCCTCCGTACTGCGTAGGCGAGACTGGCATGGTTGGTTCTCCGAAGCGTCGTGAAATCGGTCATGGTCGTCTGGCGAAGCGCGGCGTGCTGGCAGTGATGCCGGATCTGGACAAATTCCCGTACACCGTACGTGTTGTGTCTGAAATCACCGAATCCAATGGTTCTTCTTCCATGGCTTCCGTGTGTGGTGCTTCTCTGGCGCTGATGGACGCAGGTGTACCGATTAAAGCCGCCGTTGCGGGTATCGCAATGGGTCTGGTGAAAGAAGGCGAGAACTTTGTTGTTCTGTCTGACATCCTTGGCGATGAAGATCATCTGGGCGATATGGACTTCAAAGTGGCGGGTACCCGCGATGGTATCTCTGCGCTGCAGATGGATATCAAAATTGAAGGTATCACCAAAGAGATCATGCAGGTTGCTCTGAACCAGGCTAAAGGTGCGCGTCTGCACATCCTGGGCGTGATGGAACAGGCGATCAACGCGCCGCGCGGCGACATCTCTCAGTTTGCTCCGCGTATCCATACTATTAAGATCAGCCCGGACAAGATCAAAGACGTTATCGGTAAAGGCGGTTCTGTTATTCGTGCTCTGACCGAAGAAACCGGCACTACTATCGAAATCGAAGATGACGGTACTGTTAAGATCGCAGCGACCGACGGTGAGAAAGCGAAGTATGCTATCCGTCGTATCGAAGAGATCACTGCTGAGATCGAAGTTGGCCGTATCTACAATGGTAAAGTGACCCGTATCGTTGACTTTGGCGCGTTTGTTGCCATTGGCGGCGGTAAAGAAGGTCTGGTTCATATTTCTCAAATCGCCGATAAGCGCGTTGAGAAAGTGACTGACTACCTGCAGATGGGTCAGGAAGTACCGGTTAAAGTTCTGGAAGTTGACCGCCAGGGCCGTGTCCGTCTGAGCATTAAAGAAGCAACTGAACAAACTCAGCCTGCGAGCGCGCCGGAAGCTCCGGCCGCTGAACAGGGCGAGTAAGGTTGCCGTTTGCCCTCCGCATTGCGGAGGGCGTATTACGGGCAGGACGCCTTGTTTGCAGCCGGGGAACTGGACGTTCATCCAATCGTTGTCTTCGGGAGTGGGAAATGAAGCCTTTTTTGCGCTGGTGTTTCGTGGCGACAGCTCTCACGCTGGCAGGATGCAGCAACTCTGCCTGGCGTAAGGACGCAGTCCTCGCGGTGCCATTGCAACCGACTTTGCAGCAAGAAGTGATTCTGGCGCGCATGGAACAAATTCTTGCCAGTCGGGCTTTAACCGATGACGAACGCGCACAGCTTTTATATGAGCGCGGAGTGTTGTATGATAGTCTCGGTCTGAGGGCATTAGCGCGAAATGATTTTTCACAAGCGCTGGCAATCCGACCAGATATGCCTGAAGTATTCAATTACTTAGGCATTTATTTAACGCAGGCAGGCAATTTTGACGCTGCCTATGAAGCGTTTGATTCTGTACTTGAGCTTGATCCAACTTACAACTACGCGCACTTAAATCGCGGCATCGCTCTGTATTACGGTGGTCGTGCTAAGTTAGCGCAAGATGATCTGCTGGCGTTTTATCAAGACGATCCCAATGATCCTTTCCGAAGCCTGTGGCTTTATCTCGCTGAGCGTAAGCTCGATGAGAAGCAGGCGCTTGAAGCACTGAGACAGCGCTTAGACAAGTCGGACAAAGAACAATGGGGATGGAACATTGTCGGGTTCTACCTTGGCGACATTAGCGAAAAAGAGCTAATGGACCGTCTGAAGGCAGACGCAACGGATAACACCTCGCTCGCTGAGCATCTCAGTGAAACCAACTTCTATTTAGGTAAGTACTACCTAAGTCTGGGGGACAAGGACAGCGCTACGGCACTGTTCAAACTGGCGGTCGCAAACAACGTTCATAACTACGTTGAGCACCGATACGCATTGTTGGAATTATCGCTCTTGGGCCAGGAGCAAGATGACCTGGCAGAATCGGACCAGCAATAGCTGACGAACACATCAGCCCAATTTTTTTATTGCCATCACCTTAACGGGTGAGGGCGTTGTTGTTCGTTAATACACCTACTTTGAGCCGGTTCACACTTTTCAATGAAAATTACCGTAAATTTTCACGATGAGTTATGTAGACTGGCCGCCATTAATTTTGAGGCACACGTACTACATGGCTGAATTCGAAACCACTTTTGCAGATCTGGGCCTGAAGGCTCCCATCCTTGAAGCGCTTAACGATCTGGGTTACGAAAAACCATCTCCGATCCAGGCTGAGTGCATTCCGCATCTTCTGGGCGGCCGTGACGTTCTGGGTATGGCCCAGACGGGTAGCGGTAAAACCGCAGCGTTTTCTTTACCGCTGCTGAACAACCTTGATCCTGAGCTGAAAGCGCCACAGATTCTGGTGCTGGCACCGACCCGCGAACTGGCGGTACAGGTAGCTGAAGCAATGACGGATTTTTCTAAACATATGCGCGGCGTAAACGTGGTTGCCCTTTACGGCGGCCAGCGTTATGACGTGCAGCTACGCGCACTGCGTCAGGGGCCACAAATCGTTGTCGGTACCCCGGGTCGTCTGCTGGATCACCTGAAACGCGGTACGCTGGATCTCTCTAAACTGAGCGGTCTGGTACTGGATGAAGCTGACGAAATGCTGCGCATGGGCTTTATCGAAGACGTAGAAACTATTATGGCGCAGATCCCGGAAGGTCATCAGACCGCTCTGTTCTCCGCCACCATGCCGGAAGCGATTCGTCGTATCACCCGCCGCTTTATGAAAGAGCCGCAGGAAGTTCGCATCCAGTCCAGCGTCACTACTCGCCCGGACATCAGCCAGAGCTACTGGACTGCTTACGGTATGCGTAAAAACGAAGCGCTGGTGCGTTTCCTGGAAGCGGAAGATTTTGATGCGGCGATTATTTTCGTGCGTACCAAAAACGCGACCCTGGAAGTGGCCGAAGCGCTGGAGCGTAGCGGTTATAACAGCGCAGCGCTGAACGGTGACATGAACCAGTCCCTGCGCGAGCAGACTCTGGAACGTCTGAAAGATGGCCGTCTGGATATTCTGATTGCAACCGACGTGGCAGCACGTGGTCTGGACGTTGAGCGTATCAGTCTGGTTGTTAACTACGATATCCCTATGGATTCAGAATCTTACGTTCACCGTATTGGTCGTACCGGCCGTGCGGGTCGCGCGGGCCGTGCTCTGCTGTTCGTTGAGAACCGCGAGCGTCGTCTGCTGCGTAACATTGAACGCACTATGAAGCTGACTATTCCAGAAGTAGAGCTGCCGAACGCAGAACTGCTGGGCAAACGTCGTCTGGAAAAATTCGCAGCGAAAGTTCAGCAGCAGCTGGAAAGCAGCGATTTGGATCAGTACCGCGCGCTGCTGGCAAATATTCAGCCGTCAGCTGAAGGCGAAGAGCTGGATGTTGAAACTCTGGCCGCAGCATTGCTGAAAATGGCTCAGGGTGAGCGTCCGCTGATCCTGCCGCCGGATGCGCCGATGCGTCCTAAGCGTGAGTTCCGCGATCGTGACGATCGTTTCGAACGTCGCGGCGACCGCAATGACCGTGGTCCGCGTGGCGATCGTCCTGAGCGTAGTGGCGAAGATCGTCCGAAGCGTGAGCGTCGTGAAGTTGGCGATATGGAGCTGTACCGCATTGAAGTTGGTCGCGATGATGGTGTTGAAGTTCGTCATATCGTTGGTGCTATTGCCAATGAAGGCGACATCAGCAGCCGTTATATCGGTAACATCAAGCTGTTCGGTACCCACTCGACTATCGAGCTGCCGAAAGGTATGCCGGGCGAAGTATTGCAGCACTTTACTCGTACTCGCATCCTGAACAAGCCGATGAACATGCAGCTGCTGGGTGATGCTCAGCCGCGTCCAGACCGTGGCGGTGAACGCCGTGGTGGTGAACGCCGTGAAGGTGGCCGTAGCTTCGGTGGCGGCGGTGAACGTCGTGAAGGCCGTGGTTTCAGCGGCGAGCGTCGTGAAGGTGGTCGTGGTGATGGTCGTCGTTTCAGCGGCGAGCGTCGTGACGGTGGTAACCGCGCACCGCGCCGCGATGATGCTGGTGCTGCTCCGCGTCGTGATGACTCAGCAGGCCGTCGTCGTTTCGGTGGCGATGCGTAATTAGCATTATCCGCTAACGTAAAGTAAATGATACAGCCCCGATCTTTATGATTGGGGCTTTTTTTATTTCTTTTGTACTCATGTACTGGTACAGTGCGTCACATTCATAATGAGATAAAGTATTTTCGACTGGAGATTTCGGCAAATGGCGACACTTACCACTACGGCAACCCGCCCGTCCTTGTTTGGCGGCGTGGTGATTATCGGCGGGACAATTATTGGCGCGGGCATGTTCTCGCTGCCGGTGGTCATGTCCGGTGCGTGGTTTTTCTGGTCGCTAGCGGCGCTGGTTTTTACCTGGTTTTGCATGCTGCATTCCGGGTTGATGATCCTTGAAGCGAACCTGAATTATCGGATTGGTTCCAGCTTCGATACCATCACGAAAGATCTGCTTGGTAAGGGTTGGAACCTGATTAATGGCGTGTCGATAGCCTTTGTTCTTTATATTCTGACCTACGCCTATATCTCCGCCAGCGGCTCGATCCTGCATCATACTTTTGCGGAAATGTCGTTGAACGTTCCGGCACGGGCTGCTGGCTTTGGCTTTGCCTTGCTGGTTGCGTTTATCGTCTGGTTGAGTACTAAAGCGGTGAGTCGAATGACGGCCATTGTTTTGGGGGCCAAGGTCATTACCTTCTTTCTGACCTTCGGTAGCCTGCTGGGCCACGTTCAGCCGACAACATTGTTTAACGTCGCCGAACAAAATGCTTCATATATGCCGTACTTGCTGATGACGCTGCCTTTCTGCCTGGCATCTTTTGGCTATCACGGCAACGTGCCGAGCCTGATGAAGTATTACGGCAAGGATCCACGCACTATCGTTAAGTGCCTGGTGTACGGTACGTTGCTGGCGCTGGGTCTGTATGTGGTTTGGCTGTTGGTGACGATGGGTAATATCCCGCGTCCAGAGTTTGTTGGCATTGCACAGAAGGGCGGTAATATTGATGTGCTGGTTCAGGCACTGAGTGGCGTACTGAACAGTCGTAGTCTGGATTTGCTGTTGGTCGTGTTCTCAAACTTTGCCGTTGCCAGCTCATTTCTCGGCGTGACCCTCGGCCTGTTCGACTATCTGGCAGATCTGTTCGGTTTCGACGATTCCGCGCTGGGTCGTTTTAAAACCGCGATTCTGACCTTTGTTCCGCCAATGATTGGTGGCCTGCTGTGGCCGAATGGTTTCCTGTATGCCATCGGATATGCGGGTCTGGCAGCCACAATCTGGGCGGCAATTGTACCGGCGCTGTTAGCTCGCGCATCGCGTAAACGTTTTGGTAGCCCGTTGTTTCGCGTTTGGGGTGGAAAGCCAATGATTGCGCTGGTTTTACTGTTCGGTCTGGGTAACGTCATCGTGCATTTCCTGTCGAGTTTTAATGTATTACCGACTTATCAATAATTGAATTTATAGCCGAGCCAGATTTAACGATCTGGCTCAAAAAATATTCTCTTAATTTCTCTTACTATAAATATTGTCTTGAATAAGGGAATATTTATATGCTGAATAATGATATTACTCTGCGGAAACTCGAGATCTTCCTTAGCTATATGGAATCGATGAATATATCGAAAACAGCAGAGCTGATGAACATTTCATCCGTTAGCGTCCATCGTGCTCTTCATTCACTGGAGGATAATTTACGCTGTCCTTTGTTTACCCATAATGGTCGTAATCTTCATCCTTTGCCTGGCGCATGGGTTATGCAGAAACAAGCTCGCGAAGTGATTAACTCTATGGAGCGATGTATTTATCTTACTCGCGAAGCCTCTGGATATCACACTCAGGTTCTACGATTGGGATTACTATATTCACTTGTATTAAAGACTGCGCCACAAATTGTCCAGGGGCTAAAAAAACGCTGTCCGGATCTTACGATTGAATTCATCATGAACTCTAATAAGAAATTACTAGAAGCCCTTAACGAAGGGAAGATTGATGCAGTCCTGATTTCGACGCCCGATGATTACAACGTTCAGCTATTCGAAACATGGACAATATTCTCTGATTCAATTTTCCTTGCGGTACCGGTTACGGATGCTGACAGTTTATCTACGCCTGTTGATTTACGGCATCTGCAAAATAAAAAATTTATTGCCTTAAGCGAAGGTTTTGCCACCTGGCGAGGTTTTCAGGAAGCGTTTCAGATTGCCGGATTTACCCCTGATATTACCGTTCGAGTTCATGATGTATTTTCATTGATGAGTATGGTTAATGCCGGAGTGGGTTATACCTTGATCCCCGGGCGGATGAGCGGATTGTTCAGAAGCGGAATTCGCCTGCTGCCGTTGCAGGAACCCTATCGGATGGAGCAGGAAATCTCGCTGGTCTTCCCTCGTAGTCAGGAAAACCACCCAGGCCTGCTATCTTTGTTAGCCGAGTGCCGCATGTATGCAAGGCAGCTTATGATGGAGAAAAACGACACAGAGAAAACCCCATGAGCTCCTGGCTTAGCCGTTGATAAACCACCGTTTCGCCGTAAATAGAGACGGCAAGCCATCGCGGATTACTCACCAAGGCGATTTTGATTCTGATACGATCGCCATTAATGTTGTTGGCTAAGGCATGGCTAAGCGCCTGATGGCTGGCCTGGCATAGCGTAAAGATGGCGGTCTCCTGCCGGGTAATAATCTGGTGCTTAAAGGCACAGCCAATGACACAGCGCTGTAGCTTAGTTTTTATCTCATCCGACGTTCCCGTCATAAAAGCAAAACCCACCTTATGCTCAGGCTTATCGATCAGCAGTTTCTGGCGAAAATTCTCTTCATCTTCTTGTGTACAAAGTGAGGCCAGAAGCGCAATTTGCCCTGGTTTCATACGCTGGAATGAATACATACAATTCCCTTGCGCCTGCCGCGATGGCAGCAGGCGTGTGTTATTAAAAGAAGGGGGTTAAAGAGAGATAGAGCGCTGATGGCGCCAGCAGACATCCGAGCCCGGTATAAAACGTCGCCGTCATCGCGCCATAGGGAACCAGTTTGGGGTCGGTCGCGGCCAGACCTGCGGCAACCCCGCTGGTGGAACCCATTAATCCGCCGTAAACAATGGCGGCGGCTGGTGAATTTAAACCTGCGGCTTTCGCTACCAGCGGCGTTAAGATCATGACGGCAATGGATTTAATGACACCAGCGGCGATGCTAAGTGCAATAACATCAGAGCTCGCGCCGAGCGCTGCGCCAGTCACCGGGCCAACGATAAAGGTCACGGCCCCGGCACCGATGGTCGCCATACTGACAGCATCCGTATAGCCAAAAGCCCATGCGACAATTGCGCCAAGGTAAAAAGAGAGCACGGTTGAGATAACCAATGCCAGCGCGCCTGCAATCCCGGCTTTTTTCAGCTCTTCAAGCTTTACGCCGAAGGCGGTAGAGATGATGGCGAAATCGCGGAACATGCCGCCGCCCATCAGTGCAATACCGCTGAAGAGGCTGATGTCGGCAATGCCCTTTTTACCGCCGGTCAGTTCCCCGCCAAGCCACGCCAGCAGTAGCCCGGCGACGATGGCGATAGCCGAACTATGAATCTTGCCGCGAAGCAGATGCGTAGAGATCCAGCTTGCGGCCCAGCACACAATCCCCACCACGACAAAGGCGGTAATCAAGCCGTTGCTGGTGAAGTTACCGGTAAGAATCTTTGTAAGCTGCTCCATTATTTGCATTCCTCGCTAACGGCGGTACTTCCCTGAACGCCACGACCGCCGATTTTGCTTAACGGTTTAATCAGCAGGAAGCCAATGAAAACGGCACCCAGTCCAGCAATGAGCGCAACCGGACCGCCTTTGAGCGCGGCAATAACATTTTGGTTTGCGGACATAGCGACGACTATCGGAATATACATTGCATTCCAGAAACCGACTCCTTGTTCAGCCGGTTTCGATAGTAATCCTTTTTCCGCCAGCTTTTGCGAAGCGACTACCAGAAATAACATGGCAAAGCCAATACCGCCGATATTGGCCGAAATACCCAGCAGCAGGCCCAGAAGATCGCCGATGATTAATCCGGCGAACATGCACAATCCCATTAACATCAATCCGTAAATAATCATGATGTTTCTCTTTGTCTATCCATACTAAAAGCGAATAACACAAAGCGGTTTGATGATACCCGCATTGGGGAAATGATAAGAAAATAAACCAGCGGCTTTTAGCATAGCGATTTTTATTTGCAGACATTCATAAGAACACAATTTTTCTCAGTCACTATGATTTATCATATCAGCAAGCGAAGCGCTTACTGATATGACATTAACATAGAAATAATCTCACAATAGAATGTCGCATTGTTTTTTAATTAAATGCGTGCTAACTCACTTTACTCTGCAACGATTTCAAATAATACCATGCCTGGGTTGATGCGGTCTCCCGCATTAACCGCGAGCGTTTTTAATATTCCGCTCTCTGGTGAAGCAACAGGCATCTTCATTTTCATGGCTTCCAGCACAATAACCACCTGGCCTTTTTCGATTTTATCCCCTGCTGCCGCTTTCACTTCATCAACCACGCCCGGAACTTTTGATTTAACTTCTGACATATTAATATCCTTTGATATATTTAACGGAAAGATGTTCTCATTGCTGCCGCGATCTGCTGTCGCGATATTAATTGAACATCATTCTCACCTTTAGCCAGCAGAGTTGAGCTTCCACTGAACCATTCTTTGATATTGATGGCGTATCCATCGGATAAACACATCTCGCCATCGATACGTAACTGAAATTGCCGTTCTATATTGCATACGCTGGCCCAGCATTCGTTAAGGCCCATCAATGAGCTGGGAACAAGACGAATATCCAGATCGGAATGAGCATCAGTCCATTGCCATGGGGTAACGATTTCCAGTGCCACCGACCCCCATACCCCGAGCTGAATTTCCGGCCAGCGCCACCCCTGAGCTAACGCATTAAATGCACGTATCGCATCAGTGCATCCGGCAACCGAAAGCGAGGCCGTTTGCTCTGGCGTTGAGGTACGCGTTATTGCCGATGGCGCCACCTCCGTAGCCAGACGTAAACGCCGCTCTTGCCAGCGCAGAGGGAAACAAAAGCCCAGTGGAGTCAGCCCTTCATGCCGTTCGCCACGACGCACAATCCCCGGCAGCGACCCGCTCAACAGACATTCCCGAACTTGTCGCCGAAGCTCGGCTGGAAGCTTGCTGAATGTACTCTCGAGCCGTGCCGCAATAGCATCCAGCGCCGAAGGTTCCAGCCAGCACAGGGTATGCCGTTGCAGGGGCATCATCGTGCTTTACACCACGCCGGATCGTTTTTCGCCTGCTGCTGCAAATCCCGTTGTGCCTGTAGCAGAGCGTCGAACTGGGCCGTTGCCTGCGGGCCGATAATATCGACAGGCGCGACTCCTGCAGTACATTCGCCGGGGATCGTTTTTGGCCAGAGCCGGATATGCGTTGCGCCAGCTTCGGTTTTCAACTGCGTCGAGACGTGACAAATTCGCCCCTTGATGCGCAAGATCGTCCGCGCTGTGCGTTCAACTATCTCTCGACTTTGCGCAGTGGTTGCCATCACCACCATGTCGTACTCCGGCGTGGTGCGCTGGCGCTTCCAGGTCTGAATTTTCCCCTGCGGATTGCAAAGATGCCCGCTTGCAGCGAGGGGAAAACTGTCGCCAGTCGGCAAACCGCCCACCACGACCTCCCGCCAGTCGCCACCCTGCGGAGCGTGGACCAGAGAAATATCCTCGCGTAGCGGGACGCCATCAAGCACCAGCCAGCCGAACTCCTGACAGCCATAAATGTCGTGCAGCGCATAGCCCAGCGAAGCTGCCAGCGGAACCAGCTCTTCATCCAACGGCGTTCCCGCCGTTATCAGCGTTAGCTTTTTTGGCAATCTGTCCGCCAGATCCATCTTCAGCGCCTGCTCCAGGGTAGCGCGTAAAAATGAGGACTCTCCCACCACCACGTCCGGCGACTGCTGGCACAGGGCGATCAGTAGCACGTCCCGGCAGGAGCGAGATAAAAATGACCAGCGAAGGCCGCTCTCATCCAGCGCCTGACGAGTAAACACGTTGACCAACGGCGCGTAGGTCATCAGTACATTTTGCCCTTCGGTGACGCCGCATACTGCCAGCGCCCGCTTTCCGGCGGCGGCGCGCAGCGTTAGCTCGCTGTGCGTGACGCCGACGATATTCTGAAACGCGCTGCTGCCGGTAGTGAAGGTGACCAGCGCCAGGTTGAGCGGCGTATGGATCTCTTCAATAACGTGCGCCGCCGTAGGACCGGCAATGCCTTTGTCGTTCAGCGTCCGGCGCGGCATCTCTTCAAATGAAGGAATACCGGGCTGCGCCTGGGCCAGCCATTCGAGCGTGGCGATGGGATCGTTCATATTACTTTTCCCCCTATATCAGTCGGGCAGATAACGCGCCGCCACTTGCTGATATTCATCGTGCATCTGCGCCAGAATGACGCCACGCATTTTTCTGCCGCCGCGCTCTTCGCCGGAGAGCCCGCGGCCCTGCGGACCGGTGACCTGAATACCCACGTCCTGTTTTTGCCGGCGCACATCGCCAATATGCCGAACAATTGCCTCTCTCATCGCTGGGATGGTTTTGATTAACTCCTCCACGCCACCCAGTTGCCAGAAGAACTCAGGACCTGCCGCAAAGACCGGGTTGCTGCGGGAGAGTTCGCTCAGGCGTTCCACATCCTGACGCGTAATACGCGCGATGCTGCTTAGTGGCATGACGTGAATCATGGTGCCGAATTCTGAGGTCAGGCTGAGGATATGGTCGGCCTGCAGGCCGTGGCACAGAAACGCGCCGCTAATGGCGCGACCAATTACCATAGCGATAATCGGGTGCCCGGCATGGCGCGCTTCGGCCAGCGCCAGCTGATACGCGCCGGTTGCTTTATTCATGCCGATAATCTCTTCCAGTTTGCCTGGCCCGTTCCCCGGTGTATCGACAATCAGCACCAGCGGGCGTTTTTCGCCTGCGGGCTTGTCTTTATCCATCGCTAGCGTGCGGTAGACCGCCAGCGCCATTTTGTAGCCCTCTTCCAGACCGATGATCCCCGCATAAACGACCGGGAAGCGCGGATTGAAGGTCATGGCGTCGTTGGCGATCACCGTGCAGATTTCACCGTTGATGCGTGCGCTGCCGACAACGGCTCCGGGGCCGTAGTCGTCGCAGGGCAAGTTGAGTTCCGCCAGCGCGTTTTCGGCAAAGCTGCCTTCATCGACAATCAGGTCGATAGCCGCGCGCCCCTGACCGAGTAAATTTTCCATCATGCTTCCTCCACGGACAGGCGTTGGACATTGCTCAGGAAGGTCTCCAGGCTCATATCAACCAGCGATTGCGGAGCAGGATTTCCTGCTGCCGCCCACACATCGCGCGCATCGGTCGGCGCAAGCTCGTTGATTTTCTGCGTCAGCGCCATCTGTGCGCGGACTTTTGCCTCACTGCCAATTCGGCGCATTGCTTCAATATCGGGCCAGGATAAATCGGCAATTTGCGCAGCCTGCTGGTGGAAGGCATCCAGCGAATCGGCAATCAGGAAATTGCAGTCGCCGACGATGTATTTGTGCTTGCCGCCGGTCGTGCGGAACACCAGCGCGCGATCCGAGGCGTCGAACTCGCTGCGGCCCATCTCCTGCTCGATAACTTCCGGCCCGGTCAGCCCGAGGCGGCCTGATTCGCTCATGACGATGAGATCCGTCGCGGCGGCGACAAAGCCCATACCGCCGAAGCAGCCGATCTTGCTGCCGATCAGCGCCACTACCGGTACGCGACCGCGCAGGGTTTGCAGCATATCCATACATTCGGCATGGGCGAGCAAACCGGCGTTGGCTTCATGCAGGCGCACGCCGCCGGTTTCAAAGGAGATAAGCACGACAGGGCGACGTGCCGGGTCGCGGCTCTGCGCCGCCAGTTCGTCGGCCAGCATCAGTGCGCCGACCATCTTCGCGCCGCCGACTTCGCCGACGGAGCCGCCGATAAAACGCCCTTCTTGCGAGATAACGATGGCCGGATGCTGGCCGAGCAGGCCAATACCGGTAACTACGCCGTCATCGAACTCCACCGCTTCGCCCAGCACCGGCAGATGCGGGCTGACCTGCTTTGCCGCCGGGCCGATAAGCTCGGTAAATGTGCCTTTATCCACCAGCCCTTCGGCGCGAACGCGAGCGCTGGCTTCCAGAAAACGCAGATCACTCATAATGGTTTTCTCCCGGCATGGCCTGTTGTAATGCTTGTTGAATTCGTAACGCCACGACCGCAGGCGTCGCGTTGTTATCGTTGATGCTGACCTGCATATCGCCCAGCGGGCCGTTATCCAGGAAACGGGTGAGGACGATTTCCCAGATAGCGTCGAACCCGGTGACCGGCGTACAAATGCTGATGTCGATTCCGCCTGCCAGGGCTTTGGGTTCCAGCAACACTTCCAGATCGCCGGAGCCCACGATGCCGCAGTGCACGGTTTGCGGCAGGGACGGACGGTCGCTTTTGCCGCTGAAATGCTGTGATATTTGATGTAGAGCCATTTGCTATTCCCTTACCAGTTACGGAATCGAGCAGGAGGGTTGTACAGACCGCCGGACCACTCGACCAAATCACGAATACTCTTCGCCGCCAGCATCTGGCGGTTGGCACGGCGTCTGTCGATGCCTAAATCTTCCGGGGTTTGCACAATACCGGCGTCGCGTAGCGCTTGGGTTTGCGCCGGATCGGCGGCAAGGCCGATATCGGTGTATCCCGCTACGGCGCGAATTGCCGCCATCCGCTGTTCCAACCCTTCACAGCGATGCAGGTGGGCTAGCCCCTCTTCGGTGAGCACGTGGGTGACGTCATCGGCGTAAACCATCACCGGCGGTAGGGCGAGACCGGCTTTTTCCGCCAGTTCCCAGGCGTCCAGTTTGTCGACGAAAGCAGGCTGGCGCTTCTCGCGGAAGGTCTCCTGCATCTGCACTACAAGGCGCTTGCCGCGCGGCATATCGCCAATCAGTTGCTGCTGGGTGGCCTTGAACTCTTCGCCGCACTTAAGCCAGGATTGGGTGACGTGGCGGCGGCCTTTGGCATCGCAGCCCATATTCGGCGCGCCGCCAAAACCGGAAACGCGGCTGGCGGTGGCGGTGCTGCTATTGCCGTACTTGTCGATTTGCAGGGTGCCGCCGATAAACATATCCAGCGCGTAGTGTCCGGCGGCCTGGGCGAAGGCGCGGTTAGAGCGCAGGGTGCCGTCCTGACCGATGTAAAACACGTCCGGGCGTTCAGCGACGTATTTTTCCATTCCCAGCTCGCCGCCGAAGCAGTGCACCGACTGGATCCATCCGCTTTCGATCGCCGGGATCAGCGTCGGATGCGGGTTCAGTACCATGTGAGTACAGACTTTGCCTTTTAGCCCCAGCTCTTCGCCGTAGGTCGGCAGCAGCAGTTCAATAGCGGAGGTAAAGAAGCCGATGCCGTGGTTAATACGCTCAACGCCGTATTCGGCATAGATACCCTTAAGCGCCATCATCGCCATCAGTACGTGGGTATCGGTGATCAGCGCAGGATCGCGGGTGAATAGCGGCTCGACGTAGAATGGACGCGGCGCTTCGATAACCGCATTGACCCAGTCGCCGGGAATATCGACGCGTGGCACTTTATCGACGATCTTATTCACCTGGGCGATAACGATCCCCTGGCGGAAGTGAGTGGCTTCGGCGATCACTGGCGTATCTTCGGTGTTGAAGCCGGTGTAGAGGTTGCCGTCTTTGTCCGCTTCAAACGCCGTGATCAGCGAAACTCGCGGCGTGAGATCGACAAAATAGCGGCTGAACAGTTCCAGATAGGTGTGGATCGCCCCAAGCTTGATTTTGCCCTGCTGGATAAGCTGCGCCAGACGCCCATCCTGCGGTCCGGCATAGGCGAAATCGAGTTTTTCAGCGATGCCTTTCTCGAACAGATCGAGGTGTGAACTGAGCGGCACCGACGACTGCACCATATGTAGCCCGGAGATCTTTTCCACATCTACTTTACACAGACACTCGGCGAGAAAATCCGCCTGCTTCTGGTTGTTGCCCTCAATATTCACGCGATCAAAACTTCGGATAACCGCTTCCAGCGCGGCGACGGTATCACCGGAATCGATAATCTTCCCGTCACGGAAATACGGAGCCAGAAGATTCAGGCGCTGCACCGTATCATCCTTAAGTTGATGCCAGTTGTGCTCTTTAATCATGTTTTTAACTCCCTTATTTCAGAAGGAATAGCGTGGAGATAAAGACCCCGGTGGCGATGGCCGACACAATCAGGCCACTGACGCCCGCGCCCATTGCCAGCGGCAGAATGACGGCGTAAGGGTTTTCATGGCTGACTTCTTTCTGTGCGATTTTGGCGGTGGTCGGCAGGCACGAAACTCCCGCGATACCGATAGCCGGGTTGTAGCGTCCTTTCGAGATAAGCCAGATAAACCAGCCGCCAAGCAGGGCGCTAATCGCCGAGATAGCCAGCGCGCCGATACCGAGGATCAGGATGATGCCGACTTTCGGGTCAAGGATGGTTTGCGCTTCGCACAGGGTTCCGAGCAGCAGGCCAAGGAACAGCGTCGCGGTGTAGGTCAGGGTGGATTCAAGCAGCTTCTGGAACGGTTCGATCTCGGCTTCTTTAATAGCGATCCCAAGGAAGAACGAAAGGATCAGCGGGGCGGCGACCGGCAACAGCAGGCACAGCAGCAGGCAGGCGCAAACGGTGAAGATGAACTTCGCCTTTTTCGACACCGTCGGATACTCAATATCTACTTCCATCCCGAGGTACTTTTTCGGCACCAGCAGGCGCACCAGATACGGGTAACCGGCATAGGTCAGGCTCAGATACAGGTAGGCGATGATGGCGATAGGAACAAACAGATTTGGTGCCAGAATCAGCGAGGCGAAGAGCACCATCGGGCCGTCGGCGCCGCCGATGGTCGCAATAGAGGCCGCTTCATTGGCGGGGAGGCCAAAGACTTCAATACCCAGCAGCAGCGCGGCAAAGGTACCCGCTTCGGCGAACAACGCCACAACGATACTGGCCCAGGGGCGGAGCAGAATAAAGCTGATATCGCTCATCGCGCCGATGCCGAAGAAAACGATGCAGGCAATCAGACCGTTGCTGAAGGTTAAGTTGTAAACCGGCTGCAGGAAGTTAATCTGCATCAGGTTCACTAAATCGGTGGGGTCGCTGATCATCGGGTCGAGAATTAAGGTCCCGGTTTGCCCGTCAGCGAGAAACAGTACCCCGGCGTTGACGGCAATCATGCCCAGGCCCATTGGCACCATAATCAACGGTTCGAGTTTGCGGCGAAAACCCATCCACGCCAGGACAAAACCCAGAATGATTAATAATATTCGCGCGATCGCTATCTTGGGGTCTTCAATAAAAAAGGTGCCGATGCCCGAAAAGAGCTTAACAAAGATATCCATAAAATATATTCCTGATAACGCAAAATAGGGGCGTGTTAGTCGTCGGTGATATTCAGCTTATTCATTACTCTATTAACACCTACAATTATTCCGACAACGGCAAACGAAATAACAATCGTCATGCCATAAGTTAATAACGTATATAAATAGATACTCATATTTCTTCCTTTGTAGGATCCTCATGCGATTGATGACAAAGAAAATACATGGCCAGGCTCAGTGCTAATAAGTCTGCTGACCCGCCTGGGCTGACCCATTTGTCCAGGCACCATGCATTAAATTCGTTAAGCTCATGTTCGATACCGGGATGGCTCATTCCTCCCTGGTTCACCAGACGCTGCGCGCGTTGTTTCATTTCATCCAGCGCGTGATGCCCTGCGCGTGAAAGCACCGTCGTATCATCGCAGTGCGCCATCAGCGCGAGCAGAGTCTGGATCAGCGCTTCACGCCAGCTAAATCCCAGAGATAACGCCTGATGCAGAGCGGGAAGCCCGACATGGCATACCAGCGGAAAGCCCTGTTCCGCCTCGCCACGCACACCGGTAATGCCAAACTCCAGATACAGTTTCTCGCCGTGGGTTTGCGCTGAACGATGGGCGAGCGCGGCGAAATCATTGCGGCAAAGATCGAGGCACAACCCGGCGACGCACTGGCTTAATGACTCGCTGGTAAGCGGCTGGTTATGGCCTTTTAGCCAACCAGCGGCGGCGGCCAGAATAGCCCCGGCAAAGAGAATGCCGCGCTGGGTATTTACCTGTTGGGTGGATTGCAGCAGCGTGGCTTCGTATTGAATTCCGATAAGACGAACTTTGGGAAATAAATCAGACAGCGTACCCTGATGATATTCCCCGGCCTGCGCGCAAGCTTGAAAACAGGGGGCAATGGCCGAGGTGCTGGTAATAAACAACCAGATATCCATATCGTTATGCGCACCTTGAGAATGCGGCGTCACCAGGCCCGGTTTCGGCCAGGCGCAGACCTCCATTAACAGTGCTTTTAATAAGCACTCACCGATCCTTATGGCATTGACGGTTGGTTGGCTCATGGCGATTCTCTTTCTGCGCGTTCATTTATGGAAAATAAAACAAGAGAGAAAGTAACATCGCCATTTTTAGAGAACAATTACGCTTGAGGTAACGTAATTACGCTCAACGTAACCAGAGGAGGAAAATGGAACGATAAGAATGAGGGCGGTCACAATTTGTCATTTGTGGTAAAAAAATGCGGCGAAAATGCCGCATTGCTCACTACCCGAGAAACTCTTCTTTCACCTGCATCGCCAAATCAAATGAATGCAGGCGTGCCTGATTATCGAAGATTTGGCCGTTGACCATGATTTCATCGGCCTGAGTTTCCCGCAGGATGGACTCCAGCCCGTGGCGGATTTTCGCCTTATCACCCACCAGCGACATGCTCAGCGCCTGCTGGACGCCATATTGTTCAGAGGCAGACCACAGCTGATGCATATTTTGCACCGGTGGCGGCAGCTGTCCGGCTTCGCCGCGGCGCAGTTTGACAAACGCCTGCTGCATCGAGGTGAACAGGAATTCCGCATCTCTGTCGCTGTCGGCAGCAATAATGTTAATGCACACCATGGCGTACGGCTTCTCTAACCGTTCCGACGGTTTGAAATGAGAGCGATAGAGATGCAGGGCCTGGAAGAGCATATCCGGCGCGAAGTGCGAGGCGAAGGCGAACGGCAGGCCAAGCTGGGCTGCTAACTGAGCGCTGTACAGGCTTGAGCCGAGCAGCCAGACCGGGATCTTCTCGCCATAACCGGGAACCGGGCGCACGTGCGGATTCGGATCGCGAGCGTCAAACCAATCCACCAGCTCCGCGACATCGCGCGGGAAGTTATCAACATCGCCGCTCATATGGCGACGCAGCGCGCGCATGGTGGGCTGATCGCTGCCCGGCGCGCGGCCAAGGCCAAGATCGATACGTCCGGGATAGAGCGTGTTGAGCGTACCGAACTGCTCAGCAATCACCAGTGGCGAATGGTTGGGCAGCATTACCCCACCAGAGCCTAAATGTAGGGTGGTGGTATTAGCGGCAAGATAGCCAATCAGTACCGAGGTCGCGGCGCTGGCGATACCAACCATATTATGGTGCTCTGCCAGCCAGTAGCGGTGATAGCCGCGTTTTTCAGCCAGCTGCGCCAGGTCTAATGAATGGGAAAAGGCTTCCTTGGCAGAAGAACCTTGCGGGATCGGCGCCAGATCGAGCACCGAGAACGGAATAGATTTGTCAGTCATAAAGGCTCACTTTGCAACAGCATCGTCATCAGATTGAAGGTCTTCTTCCAGCCTGGCGCATCCGGGATGCACCGGCCAGAAAAGCTGCGACTTTAATAGTGCATTAAAAAGCAGCGATAGCCATTAACAAAGTGAGCGGTATATCAGCCCTGTAATTCCAGCCCGGCGAGGCGTCGCCAGTAACCGTTGCAGTCGCTGTTCGCCGTCAGCGGCAGCGGTACTGCGCCATTTTCATTGGCGCGGAAGGCGTCCAGCATCGCGAAGGTCTCGCAGCCCAGCGGCGACAGGCGAACCATATCCACCAGTCCGTTCATGGTGCTCAGCTCATTCCCGAGGTTGTAGACGTAGCCGCTCATGGTCTGAATGCCGTTGAGCACGAACACCTGTTGATTCTCCTGCGAGAGCACATCGCGCCCGTTGGGGTATTTGATACAGCAGGTTTCGCATTCGTCTTTTGGCCGGTCTTCCGAGCGGGCGGTAAAGCAGCGGGCGGAGTAGGCCAGCGGCAGATGGCCGTAGCTCAGGACCTCAACCTCGAACTGGTTGCGAATGCCCAGCTCGTCGCACTGGGTCAGCAGATTCGCCAGCCAGTCGCGGGAAAGCTCAACCGGCATACACCAGCGCACCATCCCTTGCTTGAGCAGCAGACGCAGGGTGACGGCGTTATAGCAGTTGAGCGCATGTCCGGCGACGAACGGCAGCTTACGCTCTGCGCACAAGTTGACGACGCCAAGGTCGCTGGCTTCAATCAGAAATTCGCCGTTATCGACATAGCGCTTCAGTTCGCCCAGTTCAGAGGAAGCCTGCACCAGCGCGAGGGTAGAGAGCACCACCTGTTTGCCGCTGCCCGCCAGCGTTTTCGCCATCTCTATCCAGTCGCCGACCTTGGTGGCGCGACGTTTGCTGCATACCGCTTCACCGAGATAAATCGTATCCGCGCTGGAGCCTGCCGCCTGCTGGTAAAAATCTTCCAGCGTCTCTTTTGACCAGTAGTAGAGCACTGGCCCTAATGAATATTTCATTGCTGTTCTCACTGCCATTTACGGTGATAAGCGCCAAGGGTGGTTTGCGTCCCTTCGGACATGGAACCGAGGGTTTCCATCCACGCCGATTGCGGCACGAAGTTCTGCGGATCGGCTTTGCAGCGGTCGATCGCTTGACGCCAGACTTTTGCCACCTGGGTGACGTACGCCGGGCTGCGCTGGCGGCCTTCGATTTTCACTGAGGCGATATTGGCCGCCATCAGTTCCGGCAGCAGCTCAAGGGTGTTCAGGCTGGTGGGCTCTTCCAGCGCGTGATAGCGCTCGCCGTCGACCAGATAACGGCCTTTACACAGCGTCGGATAACCGGCATTTTCACCATCTTGATAGCGGTCTATCAGCACTTCGTTAAGGCGTGATTCCAGCCCCTGCGGCGTTTGCTGCCAGCGAACGAAACGCGCGGGCGAGCAGGCGCCGACGGTATTCGGCGATTCACCGGTCAGGTATGAGGAGAGATAGCAGCGGCCTTCCGCCATGATGCACAGACTACCGAAAGCGAAAACCTCCAGCGGTACCGGCGTGGCGCGCGCCAGTTGTTTGACCTGATGAATCGACAGGACGCGCGGCAGCACCACGCGGGCAACGTCAAAATTACGATGATAAAACTTCACTGCCTCTTCGTTGGTCGCCGAGGCCTGAACGGAGACGTGGCGCTCAATATGCGGATAGCGCTCGGCGGCGTACTCCAGCATCGCGATATCGGCGAGGATTAGCGCGTCGGCCCCTAGTTGGGCTGCCATGTCGACCGCACGCTGCCAGCGGGCATAGCCATCAGGATGAGCAAAGGTGTTGATGGCAATATGCAGCTTACGGCGATGCTGATGCACAAAGCTGACGGCTTCCTGCAGTTTCTTTTCGGTGAAATTAAGGCCGGCAAAGTGGCGAGCGTTGGTGTCATCTTTCAGCCCGATATAGACGGCATCGGCGCCGTTTTCGATGGCCGCCTTAAGCGCCGGAAGGTTACCGGCTGGGCAGAGCAGCTCCATAATTTTTCCTGAAAAACGCGGCCCGTCAGGGACGCTGGATGGTTAATGAGCAGGGATTTTAGTTAACCTTCTGGTGACAATTTTTGATTTGAGGCAGTTAAAAGCGTATTGGCGGAATCAATACCAGGTACCCGACATTGTGATTTTGTTGATTTACGCCGCTATGTCGTTTATTTGATATGGCACAATAGAGAAACTATTGCATTCATGGAGTAAAGCTTGTGTTGGATAAACTGCGTTCCAAACTGGTTCACTTTGGCCCGTCAATGATGAGCGTGCCGGTTAAGCTGGCGCCTTTTGCCCTCAAGCGCCAGGTGCTGGAACAAGTATTAAGCTGGCAGTTTCGCCAGGCGCTGGCGGATGGGGAACTGGATTTTCTCGAGGGGCGCTGGTTAAGTATTAATGTGCGTGATATCGGCCTGCTGTGGTATACCTCGGTTGTTGACGGTCGTCTGGTGGTGAGTCCTACGGCTGAGGCTGACGTCAGCTTTAGCGCCGATGCCAGCGATCTGCTGATGATTGCGGCGCGTAAGCAGGATCCGGATACGCTGTTCTTCCAGCGTCGGCTGGTTATCGAAGGCGATACCGAGCTGGGACTGTATGTAAAAAACCTGATGGATGCCATTGAGCTGGAGCAGATGCCAAAAGCGCTGCGCGTGATGCTGCTACAGCTGGCGGATTTTGTTGAAGCTGGCCTGAAAGGCCCGCGGAAACCTGAACAGACATCGGTAGGTGAGGCATGCTGATTCGAGTAGAGATTGGGATTGATGCACCGGGAATCGACGCGTTATTGCGTCGCACCTTCGGCAGCGATGCGGAAGCCGATCTAGTGCACAGTCTGCGTGAAGATGGCCTGATCACGTTGGGCGTGGTGGCGACGGATGACGAAGGTCAGGTCGTGGGCTATGTGGCGTTTAGCCCGGTCGCCGTTGAAGGCGAAGAGCTACAGTGGGTTGGTCTTGCACCGTTGGCGGTGGATGAAAGCTACCGTGGTCAGGGCATTGGGCGTCAGCTGGTTTACGAAGGGCTGGATTCACTCAATGAGTTTGGCTATGCCGCCGTGGTAACGCTTGGCGACCCGGCGCTGTATGGTCGCCTGGGCTTTGAAGCCGCCGCTAATTTTGACCTGCGCTGCCGCTGGCCGGATACCGCCGAGGCTTTCCAGGTCCATCGCCTGGCCGATGACGCGCTGGAAGGCGTGCACGGACTGGTTGAGTATAGCGACCACTTTAACCGCTTCTGAGACCCTCCAGCAGAGTCTCAAATGAACCATCTCCAGCAACGAGGCGTTCTTTCTGGCGCTTCGTTAGCTGCTTGATTCGATACTCCAGCCGCAGTGCTAGTGAGTGCTCACCAACTTCCTGACTAAAAGCCAGCTGCAGCTCACCTTTTCCCCGCAACGCTTTCGCTCCCTTGCCATCCTGGTGTTGGCAAAAGCGGCGCGAAACATCGGTGGTAATCCCGGTATAGAGCCGATTATCGGCGGTACGAATCAGATAGAGAAACCAGCACACGGTACCAAGGTCGCTATGTTAAGGTGTGAGCACCATAACATACTGGAGAGTAAAGATGGATACGCTCGCCGCTATCAGCCGCTGGCTGGGCAAGCAGCATGTCGTGACCTGGTGCGTTACCCGCGATGACGAGCTGTGGTGCGCCAATGCCTTTTACGTTTATGACCCGGAAACGGTCGCTTTTTATCTGCTCAGCGATGAAAAGACGCGCCATGGTCAAATGACCGGGGTGCGTGCCAAAGTGGCCGGGACGGTCAACGGTCAGCCGAAAACCGTCGCGCTGATCCGCGGCGTGCAGTTTAAAGGTGAAATCCGCCTGCTGGCAGGTGAAGAAGCCGTGGCGATGCGCAAGCGCTACGTCAGCCGCTTTCCGGTAGCCCGCATGCTATCGGCCCCGGTGTGGGAGATTCGTCCCGATGAGCTTAAGTTTACCGATAACACGCTCGGCTTCGGTAAGAAGCTATACTGGCTGCGTGATTCTCCAGTTCAGTAACCTCCGCTTTGGCGTGCAGATCCCTCCGTTTACGACATACTTTTGCTAAGCCGTCCGCTGTTGAATGACGGGTTAGCTGAAGGAGCAATGATGACTCAGGTACTGATAACAGGCGCTACCGGCCTGGTTGGTGGGCACTTACTTCGAATGTTGGTTCAGGAGCCGCGAATCGCCGCGATAACTGCGCCAACCCGTCGTCCGCTAGCTGATGCACAAGGAATTCTCAATCCGCACGATCCGCAATTAAGCGACGCGCTGGCGCAGGTTGTCGATCCGGTGGATATCGTTTTTTGCTGCCTGGGAACGACGCTGCGGGAGGCGGGCAGTAAAGAGGCATTTATTCATGCTGATTATACGCTGGTGGTCGATACTGCGCTGACCGGGCTTCGTCTGGGCGCGAAGCATATGCTGGTGGTCAGCGCGATGGGAGCCGATGCGCATTCGATGTTCTTCTACAATCGCGTCAAGGGTGAGATGGAACAAGCCCTGCGTGCCCAGGCATGGCCGCGGCTAACCTTTGCCCGTCCCTCCATGCTGCTTGGGGATCGTCAGAAGAAGCGGGGCAATGAAGTGGTGTTGGCACCGATTTTTCGCCTGCTGCCGGGCAACTGGAAGTCAATCGATGCCCGTGACGTCGCGCGAGCAATGCTCGCTGAAGCCCTTAATCCCTCAGCAGAAGGCGTCACCATTCTGCCATCAGCAAAACTGCGTGAAATCGCTGCCCGCGAGGCGTAGTATTCAGCGCTTCAATTTATAAGCTCACTCTTTGCTGGGGAATGCTATGGCTGGTCAGTCTTCATCTCAGGCGGCATCATCGTTTCAATGGTGGAAACCCGCGCTCTTTTTTCTCGTCGTTATCATCGGCCTGTGGTTCGTCAAATGGCAACCCTATTACGGTAAAGCATTTACCGCGGCCGAGACGCACAGCATCGGCAAATCCATTCTTGCCAATAGCGATGCCAACCCCTTACATGCGGCCTGGGACTACGCGCTAGTTTATTTCCTTGCAGTATGGAAAGCGGCGGTATTAGGTGTACTGCTGGGGTCGTTAATTCAGGTGCTGATTCCCCGCGACTGGCTGCTGCGCACGCTGGGACAATCGAGTTTTCGCGGTACGCTGCTTGGGGCGGTCTTTTCGCTGCCTGGTATGATGTGCACCTGCTGCGCCGCGCCGGTGGCGGCGGGAATGCGTAAGCAGGTCTCGATGGGCGGCGCACTGGCATTCTGGATGGGTAACCCGTTGCTCAATCCTGCGACCCTGGTGTTTATGGGCTTTGTGCTCGGTTGGCAGTTTGCATTGATTCGATTAGTCGCCGGGCTGGCGACCGTGCTGGTGGTGGCAACGCTGGTGCAGAAATGGGTAAAAGAGGCGGCGACGCAGCCCTCTAAGGTACCTGAGTTGCCGATGGAAACGACGCAGGATGGTTTCTTCAGCCGCTGGCTGCGTGCACTGTGGACGCTGTTCTGGAATACGATCCCGGTCTATATCCTGGCGGTGCTGGTGCTGGGAGCCGCACGGGTGTGGCTATTCCCGCATGCCGATGGCGTCGTTGATAATACGCTGTTCTGGGTGATAGCGATGGCGATTGCGGGCTGCCTGTTTGTTATCCCGACGGCGGCGGAGATCCCTGTCGTTCAGACCATGATGATGGCGGGAATGGGCGTCGCGCCCGCGCTGGCGCTGCTCATCACGCTGCCTGCGGTTAGCGTGCCGTCGTTGATTATGCTGCGTAAAGCGTTTCCGGCGAAGGCGCTGTGGCTGACCGGTGGATTGGTGGCGCTATGCGGCGCGGTGGTCGGCGGGCTGGCATTAATCTGATGGTTTTCCCGGAGGCGGCGCGTTGCGCCTGTCCGGGCTACGTGACAGCAGACGATGATGAACTTGTAGCCCCGGTAAGGCGTCAGCCGCCACCGGGGAGATAATCAGAAGCCACGTTGGATGTGGTTTCCCGGAGGCGGTGCGTAGCGCCAGCCGGGATGCATTAGGGCTTATTTGATATAGGTAAAGGCGGTTGTCACGCGAGATACGCCGCTCACCCGGCTGGCGATATCCGCCGCTGCGCGTCCTTCACGATCGGTCACCAGACCCATCAGGAACACTTCACCGTTTTCGGTTGTCACTTTCACGTTGGATGATTTCACCTGGTCGGTCGTCAGAAGCTGGGAGCGGACCTTGGTGGTAATCCAGGTGTCCGAAGAGGCGGTACCTAAGCCGATCGGCTGGCCCGAACGCACTTCGTTAAACACTTCCGTTGTCCCTTCAACACCCATAGCAATTTGCTTGGCGCGGGCAGAGAGGTCGGCGACCGGAGTTTGCCCGGTTAACAGAACTTTCCCCTGGTACGCGGTAACGTTAATACGAGCTTGCTTTTTGATTTGTTCATCTTTCGACAAGGCGCTGTTGACGCGCAGCTCAAGCGTACTGTCATCAACCTGAGTCCCCACTGAACGCGGGTCCGTCGCGGCTTTTGTGCCAACGGCTGCCGTTCCGACTACCGCTGCAGCAACGCATCCCTGAAGCAGTAGCGCAGAAAGCAGAATGGCGAGGGGCGAGAGGGCCTTCATGTGTTCTCCTTAATCGTCCTGGTGTGGAAAAAGCGTGTTATCAATCAAATCACACAAACAATTGACGGTGAGCATGTGCATTTCCTGAATTCGCGCGCTGCGATGCGAGGGAATACGGATTTCGACATCCTGCTGACCCAGCAGGCCGGCCAGTTCACCGCCGTCATAACCGGTAAACGCCACGATAGTCATATCGCGGGTGACCGCCGCTTCCACGGCTTTCACGATATCCCGGCTGTTGCCGCGTGTAGAAATCGCCAGCAGTACGTCGCCAGCGTGTCCCAACGCGCGCACCTGCTTGGCGTAAATTTCGTCGTGCAGGCGATCGTTGGCAATCGCGGTTAAGACCACATTATCGGCATTTAGTGCAATGGCAGGTAAACCAGGGCGCTCGGTTTCAAAACGATTAATCATGCTAGCAGCAAAATGCTGTGCGTTGGCGGCGGAAGTGCCATTACCACAACAGAGGATTTTGTTGCCGTTCAACAGCGACTGGACGAGCGTCATAGCCGCACGGGAGATGGCGTCCGGGAGTGCTTCCGCTGCTGCAATTTGGGTTTGAATGCTTTCGGTGAAGCAGGCTTTAATTCTATCGAGCACGGGATCCCTTAATTCATATACGCTATTCGCCAAAGGCGTTTTTTAGCCATTGGATGTCGTTTCCGGTGAAGGCTACCACATCGAAACGGCAATCCACAGTCTCAAAACTCCCATTATGTCGGGAGAGCCACAGACGCGCGGCTTTGAGCAGTTTTTGTTGCTTTTGCGGCGTGACGCTGGCGGCGGCATCGCCGTAGTTTGCGCTGCGACGATAGCGCACTTCCACAAACACGGTGACGCTGCCGTCACGCATGATGAGGTCAATCTCGCCGCCGCGTTCATGAACGTTAGCGGCGATAAAACGCAGACCCTGGCTCTCCAGCCAGCGGCGAGCCTGGATTTCCCAGGCATCGCCGGTCTGCTTACTTAGTTGGCTGCGACGATTTGTCCACCCTGGTACTTGAGCCATGACAGTTTCCTGTTGATCACGCAATCCTGCGTGGCCGTGAGATCGCCGGTGTTGCCATTCAATTCAAAGCCGGAAACCTGGCGCATTTGCGAGAAATGGTTGGCCAGCGACCAGGCGTCGGCACCCATGGCATACAGGCGCGCCAGCGAGTAGTCGTTGCGAACGGCGGCTAACGCTTGTTGTTGCAGCGCCGGGTTGCTGCCTGCCAGCATCGGGATCTCGCTATATTGTAAGCCTTCCATCTCCAGACGGAAATCAGGACCTGAAGTGCCCTGAGAGCTGCGGGAGCTGGCATACAGCGTCACGCCGCTTTGGCTACCGTTACGCAGGGCAATCATGGGTTTGATATAGCCAATCTGTTCCGGCGTTGCCAGGATATACGCGGCGTCGACGCTGCCGCCACTGCTGACAGGCACGTCGCTCGGGCTACCCAGGGCGCTATCCTGCGCTGATGGCAGGGTTGATACCGGAGAGCCGCTCAACGAGATACCGCTGTTGACGCTGCCGCGTAGTTCGGCGGTTGAACCTAAACGCTGTTGCAGTACCGTACCGCCGCCCAGCTTCAGCCACTCGTTGGCAAAGGCGCTAACCACCCGATCGCCCAGCGCGCCGCGCGGCACCAGCAGCAGCGGAGTCTGCTTGCCCTGATCGTGAATGTGGTGCGCCGCATCGCGGGCTTCATCTTCCGGGGAGAGTGCGAAATAGCAGATATTTGCCCGGCTTTCGACTTTCTCCGGCTGGTTCAGCGCCAGCACGTTCAGTGAAGTATTGCTCTTAATAACATCTTCGACGTTCTCTTTCAGCAGCGGACCAACAACGATGGTTGCGCCGTCCTGCTGCACCTGGGCCAGCAGTTGGCTCATCGGTTGAGTGGTGGTGTCGTAAATTTTCAGTTCGGCGGAAGGGTTTGCCGGAGTGGCTGCCACTGTCTGAGTTTGCGGAGCTGTCGTTGCCGGTTGGCTGGTGGTTTCTGCGGTCGCGTCGGTAGCTTGAGGCGTCGAGGCCTGGACCGCCGCCGGTGCGGTGACCGGAGCCGCAGTTTGTACCTGGTCGGCTGCCGGGGCCTGTACCGGGGTTTGTGCATTATTGGTGGTGGTGAGATCGGTCACTTCCGCCTGCGATGGACTGACTACTGCGCTATCAGCAACGTTTGCCGCCTGAGCGACCTGAGCAGGCACCGCGCTTCCAGTAACGGCAGGTGCGCCGTTTTTCGCTGCTTCAAAACCCTGCTGGATTGTGCGGCCAAATATCGCCGCCTGACCGTTTAGCGGCAGCAGCAGGGCGATTTTATTGGTCGATGCGGCCTGGTAATTTTGCATGTTACCTAACTGCGTGGGCAGCATTTTCGCACCCGGATTTTGCGGGTAGCGGGTCTGCCAGTCTTTAACGCCCGCTTTCAGCATTGTCGGGTCGCTGCGGTTATCAAACCACATGCGCTGTAGATCCAGCCAGCCCTGTAAAACGTTCTCATCGGCGTTAATGACCAGCGCGTTGGCTTGATCCTGGGTCATCGTGGTGAGCGCTGCCCAGGTCGCGTCGATATTCTTCTGCTTTTGCGCGGGCAGGCTCAGCAGCGGCTGCTGGGCGATCAGTGCCCGCAGCAGGTTTAGTGAGGGCTGCCCCTGGCTGGCGTCGATTTGCGCCTGCCAGTAGCGCGGCAGCTGATTTTGCTCAAGGCCTGCTGGGTTGAGTTTACTCAGCAGCGCCTGCGCGCCCTGGAAATCGTTCTGCGCCAGCTTTACTTCAACCGCCAGCAGCGATTGTTCGCGGCTTTGCGTACTGTTGAGGTTAGACGGTAGCTGATTGAACAGGTCGATGGCCTGCGGTTTCTTACCTTCCTTCAGCAGTGCACGAATGGCGAGTAATTGCCAGTTGGTCTTGCTATCATTCGCGCTTTGCTGCATTTGTTGCAGGTAGTAACTGGAGTCTGCTTGTGCCGTACCCTGCAAATACGCCGTGCTTTGGTCCGGAGTATGGGTGCCGCAGCCAGCAAAGATCAGGGCGGCCAGCAGTACGGGTAGACAACGCACGGGTTTAGAACGAAGAAATGTTGACGGTACCATATGTATCCAGTGATATTTTTTTGGCTCAATGCTCAATATTAAATCGGCAATACGGACGAGACAATGAAACAACACGAATCAGCGGATAATTCTCAGGGACAGCTCTATATTGTACCCACTCCGATAGGAAATCTGTCTGATATCACGCAACGCGCACTGGAAGTGTTGCAAGTCGTTGATTTAGTTGCAGCGGAGGACACTCGCCATACCGGTTTGCTGTTGCAGCATTTTGCGATTAGCGCCCGTTTATTTGCGCTTCACGACCATAATGAGCAGCAAAAGGCTGAAACACTTCTGGCGAAATTAAAACAAGGGCAAAACATCGCGCTGGTTTCGGACGCCGGAACGCCGTTGATCAACGATCCAGGCTACCATCTGGTGCGCGTCTGCCGCGAGGCGAATATTCGCGTAGTGCCGCTGCCGGGCCCTTGTGCGGCAATCGCGGCACTGAGTGCTGCCGGGCTGCCTTCGGATCGTTTCTGCTATGAAGGTTTTCTGCCCGCTAAGTCAAAAGGGCGTCGCGATACGCTCAAGGCGCTGGAAGAAGAGCCGCGCACGATTATATTTTATGAATCAACGCATCGCCTGCTGGAAAGCCTGGAAGATATCTGCACCGTGTTGGGCGAATCCCGCTACGTGGTGCTGGCGCGTGAGCTGACCAAAACCTGGGAATCTATCCACGGCGCGCCAATCGGTGAGCTGCTGGCATGGGTGAAAGAGGACGAGAACCGCCGCAAAGGCGAGATGGTACTGATCGTTGAAGGCTTTAAAGCGCAGGAAGAGGCGCTGCCAGCGGTTGCGCTGCGTACGCTGGCCCTGTTGCAGGCTGAACTGCCGTTGAAGAAAGCCGCCGCCCTGACCGCAGAGATCCACGGTGTGAAGAAAAATGCGCTGTATAAATATGCCCTGGAGCAGCAGGGGGAGTAATCGCATGAGTCGTTACCAGCCGCCATTTAGCATTACGCCTGCCATTCTCAATCTGATTGTTGAGGTCGGGGAGCTATTAGGGCACTGGTCGGCTCAAACGGGACGAGTTTCTCCTCTCCTACGAAAAGATAATCGCATTCGCACGATCCAGGCTTCGCTTGCGATAGAGCACAATAGCCTGAGTACCGAGCAGGTCACTGCCCTGGTGGAGGGAAAACGTGTTCTTGCGCCAGCAAAAGATATTCAAGAAGTCAGAAACGCCATTCTGGCATACGAAAAAATGGCTGAATGGAAAAGCTATCGGTTAACCGATCTTCTGGCCGCCCATCGAATCCTGATGATAGGGTTGGTTGATAACCCTGGTCAGCTGCGTAGCGGAGACGTGGGGATCTACAGGGATAAAAAACTTATTCATATGGCTCCCCCGGCTTCTCAGGTCGGTCGTTTGATAAACGATTTGTTGCAGTGGCTGAAAATAACTGACATCCATCCGCTTATCGCCGGAGCAGTCTTTCACTATGAATTTGAATTTATTCATCCCTTTGCCGACGGTAATGGCCGAATGGGTCGCTTGTGGCAAACATTAATTCTTAGTCAATGGCGTGCGGAGCTTGCCTGGTTACCGGTGGAAACGCTGATGCATTATCAGCAGGAACGGTATTATCAGGTTTTAGGGATGTGTGATCGTCAGAGTGACAGCACGCCGTTTATCGAGTTTATGTTGGAAAATATGGTCACTGCTTTGAAAGAAGGCGTGGGACTAACCGCTGCTCTGTCGGAAGAAATGTCGGAAGAAATGTCGGAAGAAATGTCGGAAGAAAAAGTGACAACGTTAACGGTTGTTGAGGGGCGGATCCTCCAGCTTTTGGCTGTCGAACCGACGCTCACGGCGAAGGACATGGCCCAGGCAATCGATGTTTCTGCCAGAACCGTTGAACGGTACCTGAAGATATTGCAGCAAAAGGGAAGACTACAGCGAACCGGAGCAAAGAAAGGGGGAGCCTGGCGGGTTCTTTAGCTTCGTTAGCCACCGAAGTGGAACATGCCCTAGAGGTGGTGGTAACGCCTTTCCACTACATGAAGAAAGGCGATTCGGCATTGTTATACCGCTAGATAAATTGAATTATCCAACAGGCAGTTTACCTTGCTATGTAGCCACAGGAACGAGGCGGGGATGGACGTTGAGACCGTCTGCGTAAGGTACTTCCTGGTGGCCTCCTTTTTTCCTTCTCCTGCAATGAGTAACAGGATTTCTTTGGCATTCAGGATATCCTTCAGGCCCAGCGTGATCCCTTGTTCAACGGAATGTCCGGCTGTTTTTAACATGTCATGCTGGCGCGTTTGCTCATCAAGGTTGCTGATATGACAAAACGGTTCCAGATCATCTCCTGGTTCATTCAGCCCGAGGTGGCCGTTTTTCCCCAGACCCAGGACACATAAATCAATGCCGCCCTTGCTGGCGATCAGGTCGGTGACGCGCTCGCACTCCTTCTTATCGATATTTTCCGATCTAAAGCCGATAAGTTGCTCTTCCTGTAAGCCCAGCGGTTGGACAATGTGTTGCTGCAGGAAGGATTCGCACGTTCCTGGTGTCTGCAGCGGAATACCCACCCACTCATCGAGCTTTACAAATGTCACCTGGCTGATATCCATCTGACGCTGGCGTACTTTCTCGACAAAATAGCGGTAGGTGAGTAAAGGCGTACTTCCTGTTGCCAGGCAAATCACTGCGTCAGGTTTTTTCTGTATGAAGGTGACCAGATGCTCGCTGGCGCGATCGCTTAACGTGTTGTAGTTGTGGCATGGGTGTACATTTTGCATTTGTAGCTAATTCCTTTAAAAGGGGCATTGCTGTCATGCCCCTTGGTCCGTTTAAAGAATACCGAGCGCGGATGAGGCAATTGAAAGGATAAACGTCACGCCGATTAACAGGACCGGATGCGCTTTTTTCACGCGCAGGAGGTAATACATCAGCAGTGTGTAGCCCATAGGTAAGATATTCGGGAAGACTTTATCGAAGAAGTCCTGCTGGAGAGCAACGCTGTGCGTACTGTCGATGGCAAATGAGGTCACGACGTTAATGTGCACATAGGACGCGATAAGCCCACCAATAACGGTAATACCGAGGATCGTCGCCGACCGGGCAATCATCTGCGAGTTTTCCCTCACCTTATCGATAGCTTTGACCCCGACCGAGTAGCCGATATGGGTCCAGCCGACGCGCAGGAAAAAAATCATCAAGTAGACGGCGAAAAACAGAATAGGCCCCAGTACATTCCCCTGGCTGGCGAAAGACGAGCAGATCCCCGCCATGATCGGCAGTAAGGTGAACCAGAATATTGCATCGCCGATCCCTGCGATTGGACCAAATAAGGCCACTTTTAAGCCCTTAATCGTGTCCCGGTTTTCTCCTTTTTCTTCCATTGAGATCAACAACCCCATCAGGAATCCGACAAGGTTTGGGTGGGTGTTGATAAATTCCAGGTGATCTTTCATGGCCGCACTCAGGCCAGCTTTGTCATCCTTATAGATTTTTTTCAAAACCGGGAGCATGGCCCATGTGAATCCGCCTGCCTGCATCCTTTCATAGTTAAAACTGGCCTGAAGGAGCGATGAGCGAAAACCCAGGCGAGTAATGTCCTTTTTACTGATTTCAGATCCCATTGCTGTAATCCTCTTCATCATTCTTGCTGACGGCAGGTTGTGATTGCGCCTGCTGCTTAGCTTTTGCATTGAAAAACTCATACACGGCGAATCCTGCACCGAGTACGGCTACCGGGAGAAGGTTGTTTACCTGGATATAACAAACAAAGAGGAATCCCGCGATCAGGTAAGGAATGTATTGCGCTTTAAACATGACGCGCAGCAATAAGCCAAAACCGACTGCTGGGAGAATACCGCCCGCCACTTCGAATCCGTGGGTTAACCAGGCTGGCATCGATTTCACTAGTGCCTGCATTGCACCTTGCGCCAGATAGGTACAAAGAAAGGCAATAATCGCGTAGGAGAAAGCGACAATGAGTATCGTCAACCAGTTCAGGCGGCCGAAGGCGCTTGTGTTTGCCTCTTTTGCCGATTTATCGGCTTTCGCCATAAAGAGCGAGAAGGCAGAGTAGAAGAACAGAATGACGTATTGCATCAGCAGGCTGAACGGCAAACCGAGGCCGATGGCAGTTTTGGCATCCACGCCGGTAGACCAGGCAATTACCGTGGTCATTAATCCCGCCATAATCGGGTTCGGGGGCTGAACGCCGCCTGCGGGGGTTAGGCCAGCAAATGCCAGTTCAGTCAGACCACCGGTAATCAAACCGATGTGAATGTCGCCGAGGATAGCGCCGGTTAACGTACAAACGATAATGGGTCGGAATAAAAACAGAGCTTCCAGCCAAAAATCGATTCCCAGAATGAAGACTAATGCAGCCAGGGATATCCCCTGAATAAGGGTTATTTCATGCATTTAAATCACCTCAAATAAATAAGTCCATTTATCATGAAGGAATGAGCTTGTTTTTATGCAGGGATCTGTTCTTTTTGATCTCCGGGAACATCCTGAATAAAGATATTAACGCCACTTTGCTTGATAAATTGCAAGTCATTGAGATCCTGTTCGTTAACATATACTTTGCTGCTAATCTGCTTTTTGCCTTCTGAGAAATGCATGTTTCCAACGTTGACGTCTTTTAACGCAATACCGCCTTCAATGAGCTTTCTGACCGTTTGTGGCGTGCGACAGATGAGAAATATTTTCTGATGTGGCGCAGCTTTACCGATGACGTTAATGGTTTTTTCTATAGAAAAGAATCGGATACCAAATCCGTAGGTCTCAGCGGTGATGCCCATCAGCTTCTGCTGAATATCGTCTTTGGCGACGTCATCATCAACAACCACCAGCAGATTAGCGCCAATAGTTGATGTCCAGGTAACGCCAACCTGGCCGTGGACTAATCGGTTATCGATACGGGTTAATAAAATATTCGGACCGCTCATATTTAAAACCTCACCATAAATAAATTAAATGAATATTTGCAATGTATTATTTATATGAAACTGATTACTATATTACTACTTAGGGAAACCTAACAAATAAAATTCTGCTTGTGTGATTTATTAATTACACCAAGCGTTACCTTATTTTTTTTCGGTAACGCTTTGAAATGAAAACACTAAGAAATAACTTTTGTAATCATAATTGATCACTGGCAAATATTTTATTTGCTGAACCGCAAACATTTATTTTACTTCGAACCACCTCTTTCATCGCGTCCATACCAACGCGCATATAGTAACGCGGGTCGTTACCTTGTGGGTTTTCGGCGAACCACGCTTTGACCGCATCAGCAAAGGCGATTTTCAGTTCGGTGGCGACGTTGACCTTACACACGCCCAGCTCAATGGTGCGACGTACATATTCGTCAGGCACATCGCTTGCGCCGTGCAGCACCAGCGGCACATCAACAACTTCACGAATTTCCGCCAGACGCTTGAAATCGATTTTAGGCGTTTTGGTATAGAGACCGTGCGCGGTACCGATCGCAACGGCAAGACTGTCGACGCCGGTCAATTCGACAAAGCGTTTGGCTTCCTGAACATCGGTCAGGAATGCGCTTTCCGCATCCACGCTCATGTCATCTTCAACCCCGCCCAGACGCCCCAGTTCGGCCTCGACGCTGCAATCCTTAGCATGGCAAAAATCGACAACCGACTTCACCAGCTTTACATTCTCATCAAAGGGAAAGTGGCTGCCATCGATCATTGCGCTACGCACGCCTGCATTCACTTTGCGGCTAATATCCTCCAGCGATTCATGGTGATCGAGATGTAGCGCCAGCGGCATGTCATAAGTGGTGGAGTAGGCATTACACAGCGCGTAGATCTCTTCCAACGCAATATGCTTAAAGGTGCCCGGCGTACCGGCGAGGATCACCGGCGATTGCATTTCTCTGCACACTTCCAGGATTGCCTGGATCGTTTCGGCGTTATGGATGTTAAAAGCAGGGACCGCATAGCCTTTAGCTTGAGCGTCCAGCAGCAGATACTTAGTAGAAATAATGCTCATGATGCGATCCTCTTAAGCCTGCCAGGGGTGAATAACGACGCCTTGCACCACGCGATTAACGGTACCACTGGCGGACGGACTGTCCGGCGTATTGCCGACATTAATGGACTGCGTGAGGGCAAAAACCTGAGCGTACATCAGGAAGCAAAAGGCCAGTTCCATATCGATGAACGGACGAGCAGAAGGCAGCAGGATATGCGGGCCAGCTTCGATAACTGCGTCTGTTTCTGCGGCAATGGCGACGACGCGCATGGCCTGCTTGTCACGACGTAGTTCAGCCAGCAGGTCGAGGTCGTACTGACGGGTGTAAGGATGGCTGGAGACATACACGACGATCAGCGTTTCGTTATTCACCAGTGATTTTGGACCGTGGCGGAAGCCGGTAGGGGAGTCATAAAACGCCGCCAGCTTACCTGCCGTCAGTTCCAGTACTTTCAACGCAGATTCACGCGCTGCGCCCTGTAATCCGCCGCTACCGAGGTAAACAATCCGCTTCCAGGGTTCATTGCCAAATACGCCGTGACTGAAATCGCCAAATGAAGTCAGGATCGTCTGGCAGCGATTGGCGACGTCGCGGAAGGTTTGGCTATTGATCGCTTCCGGCATAAATACAGCGAGACAGCTGGCCATCATGGTGGTGATGCTGCTGGTCATCGCAAAACCGCGATCGTGCGTCTCAGCTGGCATCAGCAGGGCAAAGGCATTACTGCTCTTCACCGCATTTTGATACAGGCTGCCCGCTTCGTTGCAGGTGATTGAGAGATGGTAGCACTCGGGCACAAACTGATTCGCCAGCTCAACGGCGGCAACGCTCTCTGGGCTGTTGCCGGAACGGGCGAAAGAGACCAGCAGTAACGGATGTGCTGGATTCAGATAATCCATAGGGTTGGTGACAAGATCGGTGGTAGGGACGGCGCTGATATTTGTCCCGGTGTGGCTGGAGAGCCACGGCGCGATAATATCGCCGATAAACGCCGAGGTTCCGGCCCCGGTCAGTACGATCCGCAGATCTTTTTTGCGCAACAGCGGTGTGAGAAAGTCGTTAATTGCCGGACGAATACTATCAATGTTGTTAAGCGAGCGGATCCAGCAGGCTGGTTGCTGGCGGATCTCTTCTTCTGTCCAGGTTCCGGTTGTCGCGGGAGCAGGGGTGTAGGTTTCTGGCATAACTCAGTCCTTAGTCTTGTGAATTCCACATCAGACGCTGGCAAAATGTCGCTATCTTTCGTTTCGTTTCACTTAATCGTGTGTTCGGTTGATTAAAATTTATATGAAAGAAATCGAAAGTTCAATAATGCAAAATGAAATAAAACGAAATTTGTGATCGCTTTAGCGCAGACCCTTATTATCTTATTGATCTTCAATGAATAGATTTAATGCAGGCAGGAGCAGGGTTTTATGAAGCGAAAGGAAAAGAAAGGCCTTGCGATCGGAGACCGCAGGCCAATATGAGGCAAAATGAAAGGGTTAAAGGGGGAAAGACTGACCCTGAATCCAGATTTGTTGTAAATGCAAGCGCTCATCGAGAGCGATAATGTTGGCGCGTTTACCCGCTTTTAGCGATCCCTCCTGGTGGTCGATGCCCAACAGACGAGCTGGATGCAACGAAGCCATATGAATGGCCTCTACTGCGGCGACCCCTGTAAACGAGACCATATTGCGAACCGCTGCATCAATCGACAACGTACTTCCCGCCAGGCCGCCGGAAGCGGTTCGAACGATACCATCATGCATTTCGACGTTTTCGCCGCATAGCGTATAGCGCCCGTCGGGCATACCGGCGGCCTGCATTGCATCGGTTATCAGCACCAGCCGATCTTTTGCACAACAGCAGCACAGCTTCATGGCCGCCGGATGAACGTGGTGCCCGTCAGCGATAAGCTCAAGCCATGCTCGTGGGTCAGTTAACCCTGCGCCGACCATGCCTGGTTCCCGATGATGTAAACCGGTCATGCCGTTATAGCAGTGCACTAATCCGTCCGCGCCTGCGTCAAAGGCGGCGTGAGTTTGCTCCCAGGTCGCCGCGCTATGGCCCAACATTACCCGCACATTTTGCTGCTTCAGATGGCGAATCGCCTGCAAAGCGCCGGTTTTTTCTGGCGCCAGCGCGACCACGCGTAAGGTGTGCCGGGAAATGGCAATCAGCTCGTCCAGTTCACTAAACTCCAGTTCGCGGAACAGCTCCGGAGGATGTGCGCCCTTGTTCTGCGGTGTGAAGTACGGCCCTTCCAGATAGCTTCCCAACACCTGTGCACCAGGTCCGCCGGAATGGCAGCGTTGTGCTATGCGTTCCAGCGCGCCGTGAATCTGTTTCAGTGGCGCGGTAACGGTGGTGGGTAGCCAGCTGGCTACCCCTTCACGTGCTTTATGCATCGCCAGTTTGTCGAGCGCATCCGGTGCGTCATCCATCACATCGACGCCCGCACCACCGTGCACGTGGATGTCGATATATGCCGGACAAAGTAGCTCTGCATCACGCTCTACGGTACCTGCAGGAATCGGCTCTATCGCTGTAATGATACCTTCTTCAATACGCAACTGATGATCGTCAAACCAGCCTTGCTCGGTCAGCAGGCGTCTGGCGCGCAGAATTTGCGTCATATCCCTTCCTCAACGGGCTTTTCCTCGCGGCACTGTTCCAGCTCATCAACCAGACTGGTGAGACCACGATGCCCGCACTCCAGCGCCTGTAACCGAAACGCTTCGCTGCTTAACCCTTCGCGTTCCAGCGCCATTTCCAGCAGAAGTTGCAAGTTGGTGCCGGTGATCACTTCCCAGCCTGGTTTTTGCATCGCCAGCGTCGAAGCAACGCGGAATGGTGTACCGCCCAGCAAGTCAGTCAGAAAAACAATACCGTCTTCGCTATCCAGTTCATTCACTGCCTGCTCAAGCTGCGAAGTGAGCAGCGCGGTAGTCGAAGTTTCCGGAAAATCGATGGCGATGAACCGCGACTGCTCGCCAAGGATTTGCTTCATGGCTTTTTCCATTCCACTGGCAAATCCGCCGTGACCCGTCAAAATAATACCTATCATCTACAGCCCCTTGTATTTACAGGAAGTGACAGAATTTACCTACGACACCGAGTACCACGGTGATGCCGATAAGGCGTAGCGGACTCCAGCCGCGACGCACCAGCCAGTACATGGTCAGCGTATAGACCAGTGGCAAAAATGCGGGCATCAGTTTGTCGATAACATCCGTCTGAAGTTTCACCACCGCATCGCCCGCAGTAATTTCCAGCGTGGTGCTAAGGCGTACATAAGTGGCAACCAGCGCGCCAATCACCGTCATACCGACGATAGATGCCGCATGCCCAACCTTTTTCGTATTGGCTTTGATCAGCGGAATGGCCGCGACCCCCATGCGATAAGCATAATGCGCCAGACCAAAACGCAGGCCGAGATGCACGACGTTGAAGAACACGATGAAAACGACAGCGCCAAGAATCGAACCTTGAAGTGCCAGACTGGCCCCAATACCGCCGCAAATGGGCAATAATGTCAGCCAGAACATCGCATCGCCAATCCCGCCAAGCGGTGCGCCCACGGCAATTTTGGTGCTCTGAATGCTGTTTACATCCTGCTTAGAGCGCTCCATCGCAAGAATAATGCCGATAACAAAGGTCACCAGAAACGGATGGGTGTTGAAGAAGCCCATGTGACCCTTCATAGCGCGCGCCAGGTCACGTTTGTTGGTGTGGATTTTTTTCAATGCGGGCAGTAAACCATACAGCCAGCCGGAAGCCTGCATACGTTCATAGTTAAAGGAAGCCTGTAGCAGCATTGAACGCCAGGCTACGCGGTTGATATCTTTTTTCGTCAGCTCCGCACCGATTTTTTGGTCTTCATAGACGTTCTCATTGGTACCGGAAAGGAGCGTCTCTTCGGTATCGGAGACGTTCGGTAGCGTCGTTTGATTAGATGCCATCTTCGAATTCCTCTTTCTGTGCTTCTGGAGCAGTAGGCTCGGGGGATTTACGTAGAAAATCGATCAGTGCCATGGCCAGTGCCGCGGCGGCGATAGCCAGCACCGGGAGTTTAAGCCAGGCGGCGGCCACAAAACCGAGGATGAAATAGGGGATGTACACGTTTTTCATCATGATTTTCAGCAGTACGGCGAAACCAATAGCAGGCATAATGCCGCCAGCGACGCCCAGGCCGTCAATCAAACGCGTTGGCAGAACGTCAATTGCCGTTTTTGCATGCTCTGCGCCAAAGTAAATGGGCAAGAAGGCGCATAAGAAGTAGAACGTCCCAAGCGCCAGCAGCGCCAGATAGTTCACCCGCTCAATCCCTGCGGTATCGGCGTTCGAGGCCATGCGATCGCAACGTGCCATAACCCCCGACATGATAGAGAACAGAAAAGTAATCCCCATTTGCACCGCAACAGCAAACGGCACGGCGACGCCGACGGCAACTTCAGGCTTCACACCAGTGGTAATGGCGAAGGTTGTCCCGACGATGGTACCGATAATCACGTTCGGCGGCTGAGCGCCAGCCAGCGGTGCCAGACCCATCCACACTAGTTCCAGCGTACCACCGGTCAAAATACCGGTATGCAGGTCGCCCAGAATCAGGCCAACCAGCGGCCCAAGTACTACCGGGCGGTGCATATGTGTTAAGCCGTTGAACATATCCAGGCCTGCAATAAAGGCGAGAATACCCAACGCAAAAGCCTGCAACAGACTGATTTCCATTATGAATCCCTCAAATTAGTTTAAAGAGATCCAAAGCGGGTTCTGTCGGAACGCCCTGAACGAAGCATTCCACACCGGCAGCTTTCAGGCCGTTGAACGCAGCAATATCATGAGCGTCTACAGAAACCGTTTTGGCAATTTGTTGTTTGCCATTGGCGTAGTGCATATTTCCTACGTTGATACGCGTGACGGGGACGCCACCGTCAACCAGCTTGAGGAAATCTGCGGGTGAGCGGCAGACCAGCAAAATTTTCTGCCGGTCGGCGGCACGGTGAATGTTGTCGATGACTTTTTGCAGCGACCAGAAGCGCACGGCAATCCCTTCTGCCAGCACCATTTCCATCAGGTTTTGCTGCACGGAATCTTCAGCTACTTCATCATTGGCGACCAGCACCAGATTGGCTCCCGCAAATCCGACCCACTGCACGCCAACCTGACCGTGGATTAACCGTTCGTCGATACGACATAACACAATATTTGGCATAGCGTTTTCCTCTTCGTTGTTATCCGTTTTGGGATGTAACGCCCTGGCAGGCGGTGTGGTACTGCTGCAGTATGTCCTGAATGTGGTTGATAATGAGTTCTCGCGGCGTTGCGTTGAGATCTTCCTCGCGCACTTTTACGTACTGCAAAGGCAAATACTGACTGATCAGCGGCAGTGGGATAGGCTCGTCCGCCAGATTACGCACCAGACGTTCGAAGGCATCATCAATCTGGCTGTCCGGCCAATAATAACGAACCCGATCGGAGTAGCTATAACCACGGGCCAGGCGACGCGCGTTGCCGTCTCCATGGTAATGGCTCTGCCAGTATTCCGGTCGATCGAGCATCACCGTTTCGAGTACATGACGCAGTCCGGAACAGGCTTTAGCAGGGAGTAACTCTTCTTCGATTGCGGCGAGGGAAAACAGTGCTTCACGCAAGGCGAAGGTCAGGGCCGGGCCAACTTTCAGGATCGCAAAGTGGTCTTTAACCAACTGGCGCAGAGAGTGTGGGGTCTGATAATCCGTTGAGTGCGCTTCAAATACCAGCGTGTCATACGCTTCTACCATCTTGCTTAACGCGACGGCTTTCTGTGGTTGATAATCGATGATGTGCGTGTGGTCAAACTCCACGCCGGGCTGGACAACAAGAGCAATGATGCGCGGCCAGATAGCGTCCAGACCCTGTTTTTCAAATGCATGGTGATGAGCTTCCAGCGTGGCGCGTGCCGCTTCTGGTGTGGTGACCTCCAGCTCGGTTAACGTTTCATTAGCGCCGCCGGGAACCGGAACTTCGGTACCAATAACGTAGACAAGATCCGATTCGCCAAAGTGCTCAACGCAGGTTAATTCGGCAACCTTTGCCAGACGTGCTGCACGTTCAGCGACGATGGCATCCGTCAACGGAACGGGGTCGCCCTGGCAGGACATACTGCAATCAAGGTGGATCTTTTTAAATCCGGCTGCCACATAACTTTTAATGAGATCGTCGGCATTACCCATCGCCTGTTTTGCTGGCAGGTTTTGCCAGCGGTTGGGGCCAAGGTGATCCCCACCCAGAATCAGCTGATCCTGGGAAAAATGAAGCACGTCGGCTAGCTGGTGGACAAAGTCACGGAAATCCGCTGGCGTCATACCCGTGTAGCCGCCGAACTGATCAACCTGATTGGAGGTCGCTTCTATCAGCAATGGTGTGCCGTTGGCGTGGGCGTAGCGTATTGCGGATTCCAGTACCAGTGGATGAGCGGAACAAACGGCATAAATCCCGTTGGCCTTCCCCCGTTTATGCTGTTCCACTATTTTGGTCAGATGTTTCACTTTCCTCTCCAGGTCAGATAACTACGGCATTAATCTTTCGTTTTGTTTCAATTAATACTGCATCATGGTCTTATGAAAATAAAACGAAAGATAATAGTTTTCCGATCTGTTTCACAAAAGAAACGTAATGAAAGGTTTCAGCGGTGCTATAGCGTGCGGATAACGCGCCCATGGGCTTGCATTCCGTTAAAAGAAAGGCGTTAATAGACAAAACGAAATGAAACGAAAGAATTGACCAAAGGATTTCTTATGAGCAATACCGACTCTTCTGCGGGCAAACGCATAACGGGCACCAGCGAAAGGCGTGAGCAGATCATCCAGCGGTTGCGACAGCAGGGAAGCGTGCAGGTGAACGATCTTTCCGGATTGTTTGGCGTGTCGACGGTAACTATTCGCAACGATCTGGCATTCCTGGAAAAGCAGGGCATTGCCGTTCGTGCGTATGGTGGGGCGCTGATTTGCGACAGTCATACGCCAGGCTCGGAACCATCCGTTGAAGATAAAAGTGCCCTTAATACGGCGGTGAAACGCAGTATTGCCAGAACAGCGGCTGAACTGATAAAGCCAGGACATCGGGTGATTCTGGACTCCGGTACCACCACTTACGAAATTGCCCGCCTGATGCGCCAGCATACCGATGTGATTGCGATGACCAACGGCATGAACGTTGCTAATGCACTACTGGAAGCGGAAGGGGTTGAACTGTTGATGACCGGGGGGCATCTGCGTCGTCAGTCGCAGTCTTTTTATGGCGACCAGGCGGAGCAATCTTTGCAGAATTACCACTTCGATATGCTGTTTCTCGGCGTTGATGCCATTGATTTAGAACGTGGTATCAGTACGCATAATGAAGATGAGGCGCGGCTAAACCGTCGGATGTGTGAAGTGGCGGAGCGAATTATTGTGGTCACTGATTCCACAAAATTTAATTGTTCCAGCCTGCATAAAATCATTGATACGCAGCGTATCGATATGATTATTGTTGATGAAGGCATTCCTGCTGACAGCCTGGAAGGGTTACGCAAGAATGGAATAGACGTGATTTTAGTCGGTGCCTGAAGTATTTTACAAAAGCCCTCTCCCGCAGAGGAGAGGGCTGAATATCTTAGTATCACGTCACCGGTGCTGGGTTAAACACCGCCAGCTGATTATGTAAGCCCCACTGATCCGAGAAGGTTTTCTTGCGGCCGCTGGCGACATCAAGAATAAATTCGAACAGCTTCAGTCCCACCTCTTCGATGGTCTCTTCACCGGTCGCAATCGTTCCGGCGTTGATATCCATTAAGTCAAACCAACGATTCGCCAGTTCGGTACGCGTCGCCATCTTAATGACTGGCACCGCTACCAGGCCATACGGCGTACCGCGACCGGTGGTAAACACCTGCACCGTGATCCCAGAGGCCACCTGCTGGGTACCGCAGACAAAATCACTGGCTGGCGTTGCGGCGTAAATCAGGCCGCGTTTGGTTGGACGCTGTCCCGGGGAAAGTACTTCGGCAATCGCGCTCTTACCGGATTTAGCGATAGAACCGAGCGCTTTTTCCACCACGTTTGCCAGGCCGCCTTTCTTGTTGCCTGGGGAAGGGTTGGCGCTGCGGTCGGTTTTGCCCATATCGAGATAGTTATCGTACCAGGCCATCTCTTCCAGTAGACGTTTACCCACTTCTTCGTTGATGGCGCGTGGCGTCAGCAGATGGATGGCATCGCGCACTTCGGTCACTTCGGAGAACATCACGGTTGCGCCGCAGCGCACCAGCAGGTCGGACGCGTAGCCCACTGCAGGGTTGGCGGTCACGCCAGAAAACGCATCGCTGCCGCCGCACTGCATACCGACCACCAGCTCGGAGGCCGGGCAGGTTTCACGCTGGCGCTGGTTCAGTTTCTCCAGATGACGTTCGGCAACTTGCAGAATATCGTCGACCATCGATTTAAAACCGACGTGCTTTTCGTCTTGCAGGCTAACGATACTGGCGCTATCCACCGGGATGCTTTTCACATCATCGGTACCTTCCAGCAGACGCTCTGGCTGAAGTTTTTCGCAGCCGAGGCCAATTACCATTACTTCACCGCCGAAATTCGGGTTAAGCGCAAGGTTGTGAATGGTACGGATGGGCACGACCGCCGCCGGGGCGTTAATCGCCACGCCGCAGCCGTAAAGGTGGTTCAGGCCGACTACGCCATCAACGTTGGGATATTTCGGCAGCAGATCGCGTTCGATAATTTTAACCACGTAATCTACAACGCCCGCCACGCAGTGCACGCTGGTGCTAATGCCGAGCAGGTTTTTGCTCCCCACGCTACCGTCCGCGTTGCGATACCCTTCGAAGGTGTAGCCTTCCAGCGGCGGCAGCGGCTCGGGAACTTTGGTCGCCAGCGGCAGGGTGTTGAGCGGTGGCGCTTCCGGCAGTTCGACCAGCGATTCATCTATCCAGCTACCCTGCGCGATATCACGTACCGCGTAGCCAATCACTTCGCCATAGCGGATGATTTCACCGTGTGCGGGAATATCGACCAACGCGACCTTGTGGCCTTGCGGGATATGTTCAACGAGCGTGAGTCCATCAGGGAAACGCGTCCCGGCCGTTAAACCTCGATCGTTAACAATAATCGCCACATTATCCGTTTCGTGTACTTTTATATAAAACGCCGTCGGCGATTCTTGTCTAATTTCAATGTCAGCCATTGTCCAGTATTCTCCAGCAAGGTGCGAATAATAAAATAAAACGTTTATACCCGTCATATTTCAAGCTGCATGTGCGTTGGCTTTCCTCGCTCACCCCAGTCACTTACTTTAGTAAGCTCCTGGGGATTCCCTGCGTTGCCGCCTTCATGCAACTCGAAATATTTAGGGTATATTCAATTTCTGATTCTCAGATTTGTGGAATTAAGAATGTCAGGTGTTTAGATTTAAAAATGTGATCTAAATCACTCATTTTCGCGAGAGGGAGTCAGGTATAGAAGGAAATCACTGGAACTGTGCATCAGCGCCCACTGATTATTGCATTTGCACAATTATAATGGTTTTTGTTATCTCCTTGTGGGGTTTATGCACAGTGATCAAATACCCTGAGCTGATTATACTGAGTCATGCTTGCAATGCGTCGGATAAGTAAATCGACAGTATCTAAGATCGATTTATAAATAACTAAAATCACACCAGTAATAAATGATGGAAGGTGTGTCGTACCTGAGGAATATAAAATGAGTGTAGATGCAGCAATAGAGCAGAAAAAGGGTATGCCAACCCGATATTTAATTCTGTTGATAATATTTATTGTTACTGCCGTTAACTATGCAGACCGTGCGACGCTATCTATTGCCGGTACCGAAGTGGCGAAAGAGTTGCAGCTGAGTGCAATCTCAATGGGTTATATTTTCTCCGCTTTCGGTTGGGCCTATTTGCTGATGCAAATTCCTGGCGGCTGGCTGCTGGACAAATTTGGCTCGAAGAAAGTCTACACCTACAGCCTGTTCTTCTGGTCGCTGTTTACCTTCCTGCAAGGCTTTGTGGATGTATTCCCGCTGGCCTGGGCGGGTATCTCAATGTTTATCATGCGTTTTATGCTGGGCTTCTCGGAAGCACCTTCTTTCCCGGCAAACGCCCGTATCGTTGCGGCCTGGTTCCCGACCAAAGAGCGCGGTACCGCATCCGCTATCTTTAACTCCGCGCAATATTTTTCTCTGGCGCTGTTCTCTCCGTTGCTGGGCTGGCTGACTTTTGCCTGGGGCTGGGAACATGTGTTTACCGTCATGGGTGTGATTGGCTTTGTCCTGACCGGTCTGTGGGTTAAGTTCGTTCACAACCCAACCGACCATCCGCGGATGACCAAAGAAGAGCTGAAGTTTATCTCTGAGAACGGCGCGGTCGTCGATATGGACCACAAAAAGCCGGGTAGTGCAGCGGCCAGCGGTCCTAAACTTCACTATATCAAGCAGCTGTTGACCAACCGCATGATGCTGGGCGTGTTCTTCGGCCAATATTTTATCAACACCATCACCTGGTTCTTCCTCACCTGGTTCCCGATTTATCTGGTACAGGAAAAGGGGATGTCGATTCTGAAAGTGGGTCTGGTGGCATCTATTCCAGCGCTGTGCGGCTTTGCCGGCGGGGTGCTGGGTGGGGTGTTCTCCGACTATCTGATTAAACGTGGTTTTTCTATCACCGTGGCACGTAAGCTGCCGATTGTCCTCGGAATGCTGCTGGCCTCGACCATCATTCTGTGCAACTACACCGATAATACCGTGTTGGTGGTGAGCCTGATGGCTCTGGCCTTCTTCGGCAAAGGATTTGGCGCACTGGGCTGGCCGGTGATTTCCGATACCGCTCCGAAAGAGATTGTTGGCCTGTGCGGTGGTGTATTTAACGTATTTGGTAACGTCGCTTCCATCGTAACTCCGCTGGTTATCGGTTACCTGGTGAGCGAGCTGCATTCATTCAACGCAGCGCTGGTCTTCGTAGGATGTTCGGCTCTGATGGCGATGGTTTGCTATTTGTTTATTGTCGGCGACATCAAACGTATGGAACTGCAGAAATAATTAACGGTTAAGTGACAAGGTATAAGCGATGAATAACGATATCTTCCCGAACAAATTTAAGGCGGCCCTGGCGGCGCATCAAGTTCAGATCGGCTGCTGGTCCGCGCTCGCAAGCCCTATCAGCACTGAAGTTTTAGGTTTGGCTGGCTTTGACTGGCTGGTGCTGGACGGCGAACATGCGCCGAACGATATCTCAACCTTTATCCCACAGCTGATGGCGCTGAAAGGCAGCACTAGTGCGCCAGTTGTGCGCGTACCGACCAATGAGCCGGTGGTTATTAAGCGTCTGTTGGACATTGGTTTCTATAACTTCCTGATTCCGTTTGTAGAGACGGAAGAAGAAGCAGTCAATGCCGTGGCTTCGACGCGTTACCCGCCAGAAGGTATTCGCGGCGTCTCTGTATCGCATCGCGCCAATATGTTTGGCACCGTGCCGGATTACTTCGCGCAGTCGAACAAAAACATCACCATCCTGGTGCAGATCGAAAGTCAGCAAGGCGTGGATAACGTCGATGCGATCGCCGCAACCCCGGGCGTCGACGGTATTTTTGTCGGCCCAAGCGATTTGGCCGCTGCGTTAGGCCATCTGGGCAATGCTTCCCACCCGGAAGTACAAAAAGCTATCCAGCACATCTTTGCGGTCGCGAAAAAGCACGGTAAGCCAAGCGGCATTCTGGCGCCGGTTGAAGCGGATGCGCGTCGTTATCTGGAATGGGGCGCAACCTTTGTCGCCGTCGGCAGTGACCTGGGCGTATTCCGTTCGGGCACGCAGAAATTAGCTGATTCCTTTAAGAAATAACCACCACCGAAACTAGAGAGATAAAGACATGACAATGAAAGTTGGTTTTATTGGCCTTGGTATCATGGGTAAACCAATGAGTAAAAACCTCCTCAAGGCAGGTTACTCGTTGGTGGTTGCTGACCGTAACCCGGATGCGATTGCAGAAGTGATTGCTGCAGGCGCGGAAACCGCCACGTCGGCGAAAGCCATTGCTGAACAGTGTGACGTGATCATCACCATGCTGCCGAACTCTCCGCATGTGAAAGAGGTGGCGTTGGGCGAAGGCGGCATCATTGAAGGCGCGAAGCCGGGTACCGTTCTGATCGATATGAGCTCCATCGCACCTCTGGCAAGCCGCGAAATCAGCGAAGCGCTGAAAGCGAAAGGCGTGGATATGCTGGATGCGCCGGTCAGCGGCGGCGAACCGAAGGCCATCGACGGCACCCTGTCGGTGATGGTTGGCGGCGATAAAGCGATTTTCGACAAATATTACGATCTGCTGAAAGCGATGGCCGGCTCCGTAGTACATACCGGTGATATCGGCGCAGGTAACGTAACCAAACTGGCTAACCAGGTTATTGTGGCACTGAACATTGCCGCGATGTCTGAAGCGCTGACTCTGGCGACCAAAGCGGGCGTGAATCCGGATCTGGTGTATCAGGCTATCCGTGGTGGACTGGCCGGTAGCACCGTGCTGGATGCGAAAGCGCCAATGGTGATGGACCGTAATTTCAAGCCGGGCTTCCGTATCGATCTGCATATCAAAGATCTGGCGAACGCGCTGGATACCTCTCACGGCGTCGGCGCACAGCTACCGCTGACCGCTGCGGTGATGGAGATGATGCAAGCGCTGCGTGCCGACGGTCTGGGTACCGCCGACCATAGCGCTATCGCATGCTACTACGAAAAACTGGCGAAAGTGGAAGTCACTCGCTAACAAGAAGGGCGCGGATGCGCGCCCTGTAATTCTTGCCTTGCGCGGCACTGTCAGGCTACATAACTATGAAAATCGTAATCGCCCCAGACTCTTATAAAGAAAGCCTCTCGGCCACTGAGGTGGCACAGGCTATAGAAAAAGGTTTTCGGGAAATTTTCCCCGATGCGCTCTACGTGAAGGTTCCTCTCGCCGATGGCGGAGAAGGTACCGTTGAGGCGATGATTGCCGCGACGCAGGGAACCGAGATGAGTGCCTGTGTGACGGGGCCGCTGGGTGTTCCGGTTGATGCCTGCTGGGGACTTTCCGGCGATGGCAAAACCGCGTTTATCGAAATGGCGGCGGCCAGTGGACTAGGGCTGGTACCTCCCGCCCAGCGCAATCCGTTATTAACCACGTCGCGTGGTACCGGTGAGCTGATTTTGCAGGCGCTGGAAAGCGGGGCGAAAAATATCATTATTGGTATCGGCGGCAGCGCCACCAATGATGGCGGCGCGGGGATGGTACAGGCGCTTGGCGCACGTCTTTGCGACGCGAATGGCGTGGAGATCGGCAACGGTGGCGGTAGCCTGTGTAGCCTGAATTCGATTGATATCTCTGGTCTTGATGCGCGATTGCGCGATTGTGTTATCCGCGTGGCTTGCGACGTGACCAACCCGCTGATCGGCGATACTGGCGCTTCACGGATTTTTGGCCCGCAAAAAGGGGCCACTGAAGTCATGATCCGCACGCTGGATAGCAATCTTGAGCATTACGCCGATATTATTCTGGCCGACCTGCATGTTGATGTTAAGCAGGTTGCTGGTGCGGGAGCGGCAGGCGGCATGGGCGCAGCGTTGATGGCGTTTCTCAATGCTGAATTGCGCAGCGGAATCGAAATTGTAACCCAGGCGCTGAATCTGGAAGAGCATATCCTCGATTGCTCGCTGGTGGTAACCGGTGAAGGTCGGCTGGATAGTCAAAGCATTAACGGTAAAGTGCCGGTGGGCGTGGCCAGTGTGGCGAAAAAGTATCATAAGCCGGTGATCGGTATTGCCGGTAGCCTGACCCGCGACGTGGGCGTGGTTCATCAGTATGGTATTGATGCGGTGTTTAGCGTACTGACCAGCGTGACCACTCTGGAAGAGGCGTTTCGCGGTGCAGCAGACAATATTTATCATGCGTCGCGGAATATTGCGGCGACATTGCAGGTCGGGATGGCGACGGAAGGATGACAACCGGCGGTAAACCCTCTATACTTCGCGCCGAAGCTGACCAGACAGTCGCCGCTTCGTCGTCGTCCTCTTCGGGGGAGACGGGCGGAGGGGAGGAAAGTCCGGGCTCCATAGGGCAGGGTGCCAGGTAACGCCTGGGAGGCGCAAGCCTACGACCAGTGCAACAGAGAGCAAACCGCCGATGGCCCACGCAAGTGGGATCAGGTAAGGGTGAAAGGGTGCGGTAAGAGCGCACCGCGCGGCTGGTAACAGTTCGTGGCACGGTAAACTCCACCCGGAGCAAGGCCAAATAGGGGTTCACAAGGTACGGCCCGTACTGAACCCGGGTAGGCTGCTTGAGCCAGTGAGCGATTGCTGGCCTAGATGAATGACTGTCCACGACAGAACCCGGCTTAACGGTCAGCTTCAACTTTTCAGAAAACCCTCGTCAGAAATGGCGGGGGTTTTTGCTTTCAGGCTCCAGGCGGATGCAAAGGCAGATGAATGACTGTCCACGACGCTATACCGAAAAGAAAGCGGCTTAACGGTCAGCTTCAACTTTTCAGAAAACCCTCGTCAGAAATGGCGGGGGTTTTTGCTTTCTGGCGCAGGTGGATCAAAAGGGCAGATGAATGACTGTCCACGACGCGCTACCCAAAAGAAAGCGGCTTAACGGTCAGCTTCAATTCTTCAGAAAACCCTCGTCAGAAATGGCGGGGGTTTTGCTTTCTGGCGCAGGTGGATCAAAAGGGCAGATGAATGACTGTCCACGACGCACTACCCAAAAGAAAGCGGCTTAACGGTCAGCTTCAACTTTCCATAAAACCCTCGTCAGAAATGGCGGGGGTTTTTGCTTTCTGGCGCAGGTGGATCAAAAGGGCAGATGAATGACTGTCCACGACGCGATACCGAAAAGAAAGCGGCTTAACGGTCAGCTTCAACTTTTCAGAAAACCCTCGTTAGAAATGGCGGGGGTTTTTGCTTTCAGGCTCCAGGCGGATGCAAAGGCAGATGAATGACTGTCCACGACGCTATACCGAAAAGAAAGCGGCTTAACGGTCAGCTTCAACTTTCCATAAAACCCTTGCCAGAAATGGCGGGGGTTTTGCTTTCTGGCGCAGGTGGATCAAAAGGGCAGATGAATGACTGTCCACGACGCTATACCGAAAAGAAAGCGGCTTAACGGTCAGCTTCAACTTTTCAGAAAACCCTCGTCAGAAATGGCGGGGGTTTTTGCTTTCTGGCGCAGGTGGATCAAAAGGGCAGATGAATGACTGTCCACGACGCGATACCGAAAAGAAAGCGGCTTAACGGTCAGCTTCAACTTTTCAGAAAACCCTCGTCAGAAATGGCGGGGGTTTTTGCTTTCAGGCTCCAGGCGGATGCAAAGGCAGATGAATGACTGTCCACGACGCTATACCGAAAAGAAAGCGGCTTAACGGTCAGCTTCAACTTTCCATAAAACCCTTGCCAGAAATGGCGGGGGTTTTTGCTTTCTGGCTCTGCTGGAATTGCCCGATGGTTTTGTAGGTCAGGTAAGGCGCCAGCCGCCACCTGACAAGAATGCGGGCACAATGCGTAAGGCTGGTTTGTCATTAACACCAACCCTCTCTCATGAGGTCAGGTATTTTATATTCACTCAATTAATTATTTAATTTAATGCATTTTTATTAATTATGTTTACTGAGCTTTAACTACATCTATACGTACTATTTCTTACATTTCCACATCTGCTTCTGAAAAATAATAAGCCGCCCTTTCTGGCAATTACCCTTCAGGATAAAACAATGAAATTAATGACCCGTATCGTGTTCACCGCTGTTCTGGCTAGCGGATTCTCTATGGCGGCTCAGGCTGCGGATGTTAAGGCAGCACCAGCCCCATCACAGGATCCGATTGTTCAACATTTAAAGCTGACCAACGATCAGGTAACGAAAATTAAGAGTCTGCACCAGCAATTGGAAAAAAATGTTCAGCAGATTTCCCAGAAAGATATTAAAGACGGCGTACTGTTTGATGTGATCGATTCCGGAAAATGGAATGAAAAAGCGGTTAAAGATCAGCTAGCGGCATTTAGCAAAGTAGAACAGCAGGTTCGCTACTATCGTGTGAAATACTATTTTGGTGTGAACCAGGTATTAACGCCAGATCAGCGCAAGCAGATGCAAAAAGATTTAGCCCAGGAACTGAGCGAGTAAATCAATCGGCCCCGTGCTGGGGCCGATGTTTTTACGTCAGGCGAGGCTCTCTTCGTCCTGAATCCGTACCTCCGCTTCCGCGACGATAGCTTCCAGTTCACTTAACATCTCTTCATAGCCAAAACTGACTGCGACCATAACTTCTGGTTGCGGCTGTTGCACTAATATCGCTGCTTTTTTTGCTTTCTTCTTGCTCACAGGCAAACTCCCTTACTGCCGTTGTTACACAGGTAAATCTATCAGCAAAGCGCGTAACGGCGTATCGGCGACGAGGGTAATGTTAGCTTCGTCACGAATAAACGCGCCATCACCGCAGGTCAGGGCCTGTTTTTCTTCTTCTTGCACAAGAGCATGCACCGTCCCGTGAATCGACTGCAGATAGGCGCGTGGGCCGTGAAGCTGGATATTGATCTCCTCGCCTTTCGCCATGTCGATATGGTGGATCCATACCTGTTGACGCAGTTGAAGACTGTTCTGGCTGCCGTCCGGCGAGGCTAGCAGCTGTTGCGGCCCGGCGGCGATCGCTATTTTCTGGACTAGTGGATTTTCATGCTGCGGACAAGCATCCAGCCACAGCTGCATTCTCGTCAACGAACCCTCTTTACTCAGGTTGTGCTCGCTATAGCTGACGCCGGGTTGAGTCGAAATCAGCAGTGCCTCTCCCGCTTTCGCCTGGATATGGTTGCCGTCACTGTCGCGGTACTCCGCTTCCCCTTCCAGTATCAGGTTCAGAATATCGACCTTCGGGTAGGTACGCGGCTGGAACGAGGCGCCGGGCGCCAGCACCTCCTGGTTGAGCACGCGCAGAGACGCGTAGCCTAGCAGTTTCGGGTCGAAGTAGTGGCCAAAGGAAAAGGTGTAGCGGGCCTGCAGCCAGCCGAAGTCAGCTTGACCGCATTGTTTGGCTGTTCGGGTAGTAATCATTTTCTTGACCTCTCTTTACACTAAATCAATGGTAAAGGTATGGACGCTGTATTGTTAGCCAGATATTCTGCCCGGTATGTTCAAATTTCCTGAATGAGAGAATGATGGCCAAAGAGAGAGCACTAACGCTGGAAGCGTTGCGCGTTATGGATGCGATTGACCGACGCGGAAGCTTTGCCGCTGCGGCTGATGAACTCGGTCGTGTTCCTTCGGCGCTGAGCTATACCATGCAAAAGCTGGAGGAGGAGCTTGATGTCGTGCTGTTTGACCGCTCAGGACATCGAACAAAATTCACCAACGTTGGGCGAATGCTGCTGGAGCGTGGACGGGTTCTGCTGGAAGCAGCGGATAAGTTGACGACCGACGCTGAAGCCCTGTCGCGCGGTTGGGAAACGCATCTGACTCTTGTCACCGAAGCGCTGGTGCCAACCACCAATCTATTCCCGCTGATTGAAAAGCTGGCGACCAAATCTAATACTCAGCTGTCGATCATTACTGAAGTGCTGGCCGGTGCGTGGGAGCGCCTCGAGCAGGGTCGGGCGGATATTGTCGTTGCGCCGGATATGCATTTTCGCTCATCGTCGGAAATTAATTCCCGCAAGCTTTACTCGGTGACAAGCGTCTACGTTGCCGCGCCGGATCATCCGATTCATCAAGAGCCAGAGCCGCTTTCTGAAGTTACGCGCGTGAAGTATCGCGGCGTAGCGGTGGCCGATACCGCTCGCGAACGCCCGGTATTGACGGTGCAACTGCTCGACAAGCAGCCGCGATTAACCGTCAGTACGATTGAAGATAAACGTCAGGCGCTATTGGCAGGACTGGGCGTGGCGACAATGCCTTATCCGCTCGTTGAGCAGGATATTGCCGAAGGTCGTTTACGGGTGGTCAGCCCGGAATACAGTAATGAGGTTGATATCATTATGGCCTGGCGCCGCGATAGTATGGGTGAAGCGAAGTCATGGTGTCTGCGCGAGATCCCGAAGCTGTTTATGAATAGATAGAGCAACGTGCGCCCCTTTTTGGCAAGGGGCACATTGTTAGTATGAGGTTGGTTTTGGGTCCGGCCCGAAGCGGTTATTGCCGGGAGTACCGTTCTGGCAATTAAAGATAATGATCACCAGCCAGCCGATAACAGGAATCAGCAGTAATAACAGCCACCATGCTGAACGGTCGGTGTCGTGCAAACGACGAAACTGCACCGCCCACCACGGTAAAAATACCAGTATGGCATAGATAGTCGTCAGGATGCCTTCTCCTCCCGCGCGCTGCCAGCCGAGCATCTTATCAATGATGCTGAGTACGCCAGTCAGGATGATGTTGACCAGAATAAACATCCAGTACTCTTTGCGCCGGGCACGGCCGCCAAATCCAAGATAGTTTTGTAATACTTTAAGATACCAGTCCATTTCTACGCCTCAATTAACCGTCAATCACTTGTTTTTAAAGCGATCGAAATAAGAATAGACGCGAATGAAATGTTGGCAAATATTTGCTGTATGAATTACTGGGCGCTGTAAATAGCGCCCAATATCTTAGCGGAAGCGAAGATCGCGGCCGTGCGGTTCGCTGAGATCCTGCTGTGGACCAATGGAGATAATCCCGGTTGGGTTGATCGTTTTATGACTACGATAGTAATGGTTGCGAATATGGGCAAAATCTACCGTTTCAGCAATGCCTGGCATCTGGTAGATATCCCGCAGGAAGCCATAAAGATTGAGGTAATCGCTGATGCGGTGTTTATCGCATTTAAAATGGGTCACATACACCGGGTCGAAGCGAACCAATGTAGTCCACAGGCGAATATCTGCCTCGGTTAACTGGTTACCCGTCAGGAAGCGGTGCTGTCCCAGGATTTGCTCAAGGCGCTCCAGCGAGGTAAATACCGCATCGACCGCTTCGTCGTAGGCCTGCTGGCTGGTGGCGAATCCAGCTTTATAAACGCCGTTGTTAACGTTGTCGTAGATCCAGCCGTTCAGCTCATCAATTTGTTCACGCAGCTCAGGTGGATAGTAATCTCCGGCACGAGCCCCCAGCCCATCGAAAGCGGAGTTGAGCATGCGGATGATTTCAGCCGACTCGTTACTGACGATGGTGTGCTGTTTTTTATCCCACAACACTGGCACCGTAACGCGCCCGCTGTATTGCGGATCGGCATGCAGGTAAAGCTGATAAAGAAATTCGTGCTGATAGAGGGTATCTCCAGTGGCCGCCGGAAAGTTATCGTCGAACGTCCAGCCGTTCTCGAACATTAAGGGGTTGACCACCGAGACGGAAATAAACGGCTCTAACCCTTTCAGCTTACGCAGAATTAAGGTGCGATGTGCCCATGGACAGGCAAGAGAAACGTACAGATGATAGCGGTCTTTTTCCGCCGGAAACCCGGGTTCACCACCCGGTCCTGGTGCACCGTCGGCGGTTAGCCAGTTGCGAAAGGCAGAAACAGAACGCTTGAACCGCCCTCCGGTGGATTGGGTGTCATACCAGGTATCGTGCCAGATGCCGTCAATTAATTGTCCCATCATTTCCTCCCTCAGATAGCAAAAGCGAGGAGATGTCCCCTCGCTTTTTTTAATCAGTATAGTGCGCTTACCACTTTTTATTCAGCACACGGTCGATACTGAATGCGCCCGGGCCGGTGATACCCAGCAGCAGGAAGCCGCCAGCGATGGTCAAGTTTTTCATGAACATCAGCGAGTTCACACCTTCAGCAAAGTTGCTGTGGAACAGGAACGCGGTCAGTACGGTGAAGCCTGCGGTGAACAGCGCGGTAGTGCGAGTCAGGAAACCGAACAGGATTGCCAGACCGCCGCCAAATTCAAGCAGAATAACCAGCGGCAGCATAAACCCAGGGACGCCCATGGCTTCCATATATTGTTGGGTACCCGCATAACCAGTGATTTTTCCCCAACCTGCGGTGATAAACAGAATTGGCATCAGAATGCGTGCTACCAGTACACCAACATCTTCTAATTTTTTCATTTCTTACTCCATAAAACCCAAAGGGCGGCGATTTTGTTTTTTGGTGCAATCCTGCGTATGACGCGGGGTTGCTGTCGATGGAGTGAATATTAGCGAGGCTGTGACGTAATTGTTAGCAAGGAAAACTGTAGATCTACTTCAAAGATTCTGAGTAACCATTGATAAAGCAAATGAATAGAAGGGCCGACTGAGCGGTCTGGATAATGGTGTTCGGTGGGGGACGTTAAATAAGAAGAGGCACAGATGTGCCTCAGCGTGTTGATTGCTGACGCAGCAGGCCACGGGCCATGCGCCAGGTGCTCCAGAGACCAAAACTGCGTTTCGTCCAACGGAGTAAAAAGCGCGGGTGGCGGACAGACCACACTGCGACGAGGCCGCTGCCGACCATCGCCCATGAACGCAAGTTAAGTAGAGTATGCCAGCCGCGATCTATTGGCGCGGTTGCTTCCAGCCAGTCGCGACGGCTGGCGTTGAGATCCAGCCGTTGCTGTTGGATTAGACGCAGCAGACGTGCTTTTTGCCGTTCACGTTCCTGTTGGTCGCGGCTCATGGCTTATCGTCCTCCAGCAAGGACCTGTCGTTAGCCAGTTCCTGACGCGTAAGGCGCAGAAACGTCGAACGTCGGGCCTTACTAAGCGTCCAGATACCGCCGATCAGCGCCGCCAGCAGCAGGGTCACGGTGGTGGCTATCATCACGTTCAGGCGATATTGCGCATCAACGGCCCAGATAATGAGGACCAGCAGGCTCATCAACCCGAATGCAGCAAATAGCAACGTCAGCCCCAGCATCAGGAACAGCTGAAAGAGATTCGCTTTCTCCTCTTCCAGCTCCACGACCACCAGGCGCAGGCGCGTTTCCACCATTTCGACCAGCAGGGTAACTATCCGCTGACCAATGCCGAAAACGCTTTGCCCCGGCCCCTGCGTGTGTTGAGAGTTTGCCATAATCAGCGACGCGTCAGCAGAACACCCAGCACCAATCCGACAGCTGCGCCAATTCCGACGCCAGTCCACGGATTTTCGCGGACGTATTCATCGGCGCGAGCAGCGGTTTCGCGCGTTTGCTTCACAATGGCGTCGCTGGTTTCTCCCAAACGAACGCGGCTCTCTTTCAGCGCGCTTTCGGCTTTGCTACGCAGCTTACCAATCTCTTCTTTCGATTTATCCGTGGAGGAGTTCAGCACTTCTTCCAGGGTGTCAGCCAGCGTTTTCAGTTCCGCACGCAGGTCTTCTGCAACGTTATCTTTAGCCATTTTTTTCTCCTGTTAAAGTGATCCATATATACCTGTCATACTTCAAGCTGCTTGTGCGTTGGCTACGCTCGCTCACCCCAGTCACTTACGGAAGTCAAGCTCCTGGGGATTCTCTCACTTGCCGCCTTCACGCAACTCGAATTATTTTAGGTATAGGTCGTTCTTAATGCATTAATACTCACGAGATTGCAGCGTTTTCAGCTCTTGCTGCGCTTCATCAAGTTTATGCTGGCGTTTGCTGATTTTGTCAGCATCGCCTTTCTGTTCGGCTTCGCGCAGATCGTTCTGCCGTTCGGCTATCTCTGCTTGCTGTTTGGCGATTTTTTGCTGGTGTTCAGCTTTGAGCTTACTGTCGCTGCAGTTTGCTCTGACTTCACTAAGCGCCCGATTCAAACCATCAATACGGTTCTGATTATGATGTTTTTCTGCGTAGCTAATCTCCCGCTGGATGTCCTGCTCTTTTTCCTGACAAGGGGAGATGGCAAAGGCGCTGGTGCTAAGTGAAGTCAGTACCAGGATCAAAGCGATGCGGTGTTTCATGGATGCTACCTTCCATTGTGTGAGGGCATATCTAACGACTATACCCGATCCAGTTGATTAACGTGGGTCTGGTCACCCCCGCGAACTTAAGCATAGTAAGTAAAACGGAGAATCACCAAACCGGGTGAAAATATTCGGAATTTTCGTTGCTTATCCGAATCTATGCGGGGTATCGCGCAGGCGTGAAATCCAGGCCGTCGGCGAATTATCATCGTCCAGCAAGGCAATAATATAGCCATGCGGCAGAGCGCGGCCCAGCACTTCTTTGGCTGCGACGCCCTGGGCGTTGGAGTCAAACTTGATTAACAGGCCATCATTTTGCGGCGTAATGCTTTTAAAACGGATGCCGTTGGCGTCGAGATGATGCCAGACGGAAAAACCATCCGGCATGCTGATTCCCTGACTGACCGGGCGGATTGCCAGCGTGGATTCCTGCTGTTGCACGGTCAGCCAGAGCCAGAACAGACCACACAGGAGTAACGAGCCGCCCAGCACCCAGCTTATGTGACGCAGTGTAGGACGTTTAATCACCATCATCAGCTCCGGCTTCTGTGTTTTTTCTTCCACAGGACAACCAGCGAGCCAATCAAACCAAACACCAGCAGCGCGACGGGCAGCAGCATCAGGCAGGACATCAGCTGATCTTCATACTTCAGGAATACCGGCGTTTTCCCCAGCAGATATCCCAGCGAGGTGAGAATCAAAACCCACAGCAGGCCGCTCATCCAGTTAAAGAACTGGAAGCGCGTGCTGCTCAGGCCCGATAGCCCGGCAATGGTTGGCAGCAGCGTGCGGACGAAGGCGATAAAACGGCCTATCAGCAACGCAGAAAGCCCGTGTTTATGGAAAAGGTGATGCGCGCGCTGGTGGTAGTGTGAGGGTAGGTGCGAAAGCCAGTTTTGTACGATTCGCGTATTACCCAGCCAGCGACCCTGAATGTAGCTTAGCCAGCAGCCGAGACTTGCCGCAGCGGTGAGGAGCAACAGCGTTTCAGGAAAGCCCATCGCGCCCTTAGCAATCAACACGCCGACCAGTACGAGCAGGCTGTCGCCCGGTAGAAAGGCAGCTGGTAACAAACCGTTCTCAAGGAACAAAATCATAAATAAGACAAAATACAGCATGCCAATCATGGACGGATTAGCGAGTGTTTCGTAATCCTGAGCCCACAATGCATTTAACAATTGGGTTAATAGTTCCATTCACGATTCCTGGTACATCGGTTAACGGCACGTCTGAACGCGGTGTATGCATGGCGACATGGCTTCTTATTGGATTATGGTCGCTGCTGCGCTCTGAACGGATCCCTGTTTAAAAGTGAAGTAAGCAAAAGCTAACTCTCAGAACGACAAAATGCATCTAATTGTAACAAACCAGCTGACTTTACGTCATAGAAATTGCTGTTTGTTGCATATTGATTTTGCTGATTGCGAAGGAGGGAGGCGAGAGTATTTACACAGGCTGACACTATATATGTTTTGCTTACCCTGTGGGGTTTGCGGGCAGCGGCGCAATGGCTGCCCGGGAAGATGATAATGGTCTATTTTGCGCCGTTGGCAGCGGTATCGAGATGAACGACCGGATTATCAGCAAACAGATAGCGGTCCGCATTGAATTCGAAGTCATCGCTGGTTTCGTTAAACAGCATGAGCTTGGTGTTTTCCAGATGCTGCCACATGGCCAGTTTTGCCGCGTGTGGATCCTTGCGGATAAGCGCTTTGAGGATTTGGTCATGATCGTCACACCAGTTATCGACGGTGCGCAGGTCGATGTGGTCGTGCAGCTTTTTCCAGTACGGGTTATGCACACGCTGAGTCCACATCTTTTCAACGATGGCGGCTAAGGCGGTGTTTTGCGTCGCCAGCGCCACCTGAACGTGAAACTGGAGATCCCACTCGGAATCGCGGAAGCATTTTTCTTTACGCGCTTTCTCCTGGATTTCCATCAGTTTCATGATGTCTTGCTTGGTCACCTGAGTGGCAGCGAACTCGGCGATATTACTTTCAATGAGCTGACGGGCTTGCAGCAGCTCAAACGGACCATAGCTGGCGAACTCCAGCGACTCATCAGGAATTTGCTGATGTTTCGGTTGGTTAGCAATAACGTGAATGCCTGACCCCTTACGGACTTCAACGTAGCCTTCCACTTCCAGCATAATAATGGCTTCGCGAACCACGGTGCGGCTAACGCTTTTTTCATCAGCGATAAACCGCTCTGCGGGCAGTTTATCGCCCACAAGGTAGACACCTTGTTCAATACGCGTCTTCAGCTCGGCGGCAAGCTGCTGATACAAACGACGCGATTCAGTGATTTCCATATTCGCTCCCGGGAGATGGCGACAATATTGGATTTGTTATACCACTTTTACGTACATCTCACCACCAGAAGAGACGAAAAAGCCGCCTTTATACAGGCGGCTTTCATGTCCTAATTAACCAGGTAGACTCTAGCTTTGCGTTGCCGGTTTACTGGTGTTTAACGGCGTGGGATCGTCATCGGCTGATTTATTTTTCAGGACCGTCCAGATAACCACGGCACCCAGCAGATCGAATATCGCCAGCACGGCGAACAGCGGACTAAAGCCGATGGTATCAGCCAGTGCACCGACGACCAGGGCAAACATAGTACTGGCCAGCCATGCGGCCATACCGGTCAGGCCGTTTGCTGTTGCCACTTCGTTACGACCAAATACGTCGGAAGAGAGCGTGATCAGCGCACCGGACAGCGCCTGGTGAGCAAAGCCACCGACGCACAGCAGCGCGATAGCCACGAATGGGCTGGTAAACAGACCGATCATCCCTGGACCAATCATCAGTAGCGCACCCATGGTGACCACCATTTTACGCGAAACGATCAGGTTAACGCCAAACCAGCGTTGGAACAGCGGCGGCAGGTAACCCCCAATGATGCACCCGAGGTCAGCAAACAGCATTGGCATCCACGCAAACATGGCGATCTCTTTCAGGTTAAAGCCGTAAACTTTAAACATGAACAGCGGGATCCACGCGTTGAAGGTCCCCCATGCAGGTTCTGCAAGGAAGCGCGGCAGGGCGATACCCCAGAACTGACGGTTGCGCAGAATCTGCCATGGGGACATTTTCTTGCCGTTATTGGTCTGATGCTGAGACTCCTGGCCACCAATGATATATTCGCGTTCTTCTTCGGTTAATTTTTTCTGATCGCGCGGGTGTTTGTAGAAAACCAGCCAGGCCATTGCCCAGGCAAAGCTCAGGACGCCGGAGATAATAAACGCCATCTGCCAGCTGTGCATTACGATAGCCCATACCACCAGCGGTGGCGCGATCATTGCACCGATAGAAGAGCCAACGTTGAAGTAGCCGACGGCGATTGAACGCTCTTTTGCCGGGAACCATTCAGAGCTGGCCTTCAGACCTGCGGGGATCATCGCGGCTTCAGCGGCACCTACTGCGCCACGCGCCAGCGCCAGGCCGCCCCAGCTTCCCGCCAGCGCCGTGGAGCCGCAGAAGACTGCCCAGGCAACAGCAAAGAAGGCATAGCCGATTTTGGTACCCAAAACGTCCAGCACGTAGCCAGCGACAGGCTGCATCACGGTATAAGCAGCGGAATAGGCTGCGATGATATAGGAGTACTGTTGGGTGGAGATGTGTAACTCTTCCATCAGAGTTGGCGCAGCTGCCGCCACAGTGTTACGCGTCAGGTACCCGAGCACGGTGCCTAACGTCACCAGCGCGATCATGTACCAACGTAACCCTTTAATTTTACGCATGTAAACCTCGTCGTTTATTTTATATCCGCAGCCAGTGCGGCTATCTTCCAGCCCTGTAACCGAGGCGAAGAAGGTGAAACGGAGGGCTCATGAGAGGAAACCTCATATGGCCCGAACCTTGCCATTAATTGTTGTGTCTAGTTCGGTGTCCATACCGGTCAATCCGATGTGATTTATCATCGGTAATACATTCCGTCGGTTTATATGTTTCGACGGCAGCAAGATAACTTGTCATACAACTTCAAAAGGTGAGTGACATCACAAAAGTGGGAAAGTTTGTGTGGGCATTTATTTCTTTGAGAGGGGCCAGAGCTGGCGCGCCCTGGCGGGCTTTTTACTCCTTTGATGGTAATTTATTTATTGACGTTTATTGATCTAACTCACGAAAAATACTTCGGCCTGTAGAAATTGGTGTGATAACTTTGTCAGCATTATAGTCAATCATCTGATGGGCTCCCCTGGGGCTGAAGAGGACACGAAAATGACACCGTTTATGACCGAAGATTTTCTGCTTGATACCGAGTTTTCCCGCCGCCTGTACCATGATTACGCTAAAGATCAGCCGATTTTCGACTATCACTGCCATTTACCGCCGCAGCAGATCGCCGAAAATTATCGCTTCAAAAATCTGTATGACATCTGGCTGAAAGGCGATCACTACAAATGGCGTGCGATGCGCACCAACGGCGTTGCCGAGCGTTTGTGCACCGGGGATGCCTCCGATCGCGAGAAATTTGATGCCTGGGCGGCCACCGTACCGCATACCATTGGCAACCCGTTATACCACTGGACCCATCTTGAACTGCGTCGTCCTTTTGGTATTACAGGTAAGGTGCTCTCTCCGACAACCGCAGATGAAATCTGGGATCGGTGCAACGACCTGCTGGCGCAGGACACATTCTCCGCACGCGGTATCATGCAGCAGATGAACGTGAAAATGGTCGGCACTACCGATGATCCGATCGATTCGCTGGAACATCACGCTTCCATTGCTAAAGACGGTACCTTCACCGTGAAGGTGCTACCGAGCTGGCGTCCGGATAAAGCCTTCAACATCGAACAGGCTACCTTCAATGATTACATAGCGAAGCTGGGCGAAGTGTCCGATACCGACATTCGTCGTTTTACTGACCTGCAATCTGCGCTGACTAAACGTCTGGATCACTTCGCTGCACACGGTTGTAAGGTCTCTGACCACGCGCTGGATGTGGTGCTGTTCGCCGAAGCCAACGAAAGTGAACTGGATAGCATTTTGGCGCGTCGCCTGGCAGGTGAAGCTCTGAACGAGCATGAAGTTGCGCAGTTCAAAACGGCGGTGCTGGTGTTCCTTGGCGCTGAATATGCCCGTCGCGAATGGGTACAGCAGTACCACATTGGGGCATTGCGTAATAACAACCAGCGTCAGTTCAAACTGCTGGGTGCCGATGTTGGCTTTGACTCCATTAACGACCGTCCGATGGCAGAAGAGCTGTCTAAGCTCCTGAGCAAGCAGAACGAACAAAATCTGCTGCCTAAAACTATCCTCTATTGCCTGAACCCGCGCGACAACGAAGTGCTGGGCACCATGACCGGCAACTTCCAGGGCGAAGGGATGCCGGGCAAGATGCAGTTCGGTTCCGGCTGGTGGTTCAACGATCAGAAAGACGGTATGGAACGTCAGATGACCCAACTGGCGCAGCTTGGCCTGCTGAGCCGCTTTGTCGGCATGTTGACCGATAGCCGCAGCTTCCTCTCCTACACCCGTCACGAATACTTCCGTCGCATCCTGTGCCAGATGATTGGCCGTTGGGTGGAAGCGGGCGAAGCGCCAGCGGATATTCAGCTGCTGGGTGAGATGGTGAAAAATATTTGCTTTAACAATGCGCGTGACTACTTCGCCATTGAACTGAACTAAGACCAGAGGTCGGTTGATATGCAATACATTAAAATCCATTCGCAAGATAACGTCGCGGTAGCGTTGGCGGATATGGCGGCAGGCACGGTGGTCACCATTGACGGCGATACGGTCACGTTGGCTCAGGATGTTGCGCGCGGGCATAAGTTTACGCTGCGTAGCATTGCGAAGGGAGACAACGTCGTTAAGTACGGTCTGCCGATAGGACATGCGCTGGCGGATATTGCGCCGGGGGAACATATCCACTCCCACAATACGCGCACTAACTTAAGCGATCTCGACGCGTATAGCTATCAACCGGAACTTATCGAGCCCGTCGCGCAGCCTGCGGATCGCGATATCCAGATTTATCGTCGCGCCAACGGTGATGTTGGCGTGCGTAACGAGCTGTGGATCCTGCCGACCGTTGGCTGCGTCAACGCGATGGCCCGTCAGATGCAGAATCGTTTTCTGAAAGAGACAAACGATGCTGAAGGTATCGACGGCGTTCATCTCTTCAGCCATACCTATGGCTGTTCGCAGCTCGGTGACGATCACATCAACACCCGGACCATGCTGCAAAATATGGTGCGTCACCCAAATGCGGGCGCGGTGCTGGTAGTTGGTCTGGGCTGCGAAAACAACCAAGTTGATGCTTTTCGTGAAACGCTCGGTGAGTTCGATCCTGAACGCGTTCACTTTATGATCTGCCAACACCAGGATGACGAAGTGGAAGCGGGGATCGAGCATCTCCATCAGCTTTACGACGTGATGCGCCACGACAAGCGCGAGCCGGGTAAACTGAGCGAGCTGAAGTTTGGACTCGAATGCGGCGGTTCCGATGGTCTGTCCGGCATTACCGCCAACCCGATGCTGGGGCGTTTCTCGGATTACCTGATTGCCAACGGCGGCACTACCGTACTGACCGAAGTGCCGGAGATGTTCGGCGCTGAGCAGCTGCTGATGAGCCACTGTCGCGACGAAGAGACCTTCGGCAAGCTGGTAACGATGGTCAATGATTTCAAACAGTACTTCATTGCCCACGAACAGCCAATTTACGAGAATCCATCGCCGGGTAACAAAGCGGGCGGCATCACCACGCTGGAAGATAAATCACTGGGCTGCACGCAGAAAGCGGGCTCCAGCCAGGTGGTTGACGTGCTGCGCTACGGTGAGCGCCTGAAAGTGCACGGCCTTAATCTGCTGAGCGCGCCGGGCAACGATGCGGTAGCGACTAGCGCGTTGGCCGGTGCGGGCTGCCATATGGTGCTGTTCAGTACCGGTCGCGGCACGCCATACGGCGGTTTCGTTCCGACGGTTAAAATCGCCACCAACAGCGAACTGGCGGCGAAGAAGAAGCACTGGATCGACTTCGATGCCGGTCAGCTGATTCACGGCAAAGCAATGCCGCAGCTACTGGAAGAGTTTGTTGATACCATTGTGGACTTTGCTAACGGTAAGCAGACTTGTAACGAACGTAATGATTTCCGCGAACTGGCTATATTCAAAAGCGGTGTCACTCTCTAATTACTCGTTATCTTTCACGCCGTGATTGCGGTGCGAAATCTTTAGAGTAATAAAAGGGCGGTATTCCGGAAGCGGCGTTTCAGATGATGATGCGCCGTTTTGTTTTATAAGGACTTCCCATCATGACCGCGTATTGGCTTGCCCAGGGCGTTGGTGTCATCGCCTTTCTGATCGGCATTACCACTTTTTTCAACCGCGATGAGCGGCGCTTTAAGCTGCAGCTTGCCGTCTACAGCGCCACTATTGGCTTGCACTTCTTTTTGATGGGCGCGTATCCGGCGGGCATGAGCGCCGAGCTGAATACTGTCCGAACCCTGATCTCCATGCGCACCCGTAAGCTGTGGGTGATGGCCGTGTTTATTGTGCTCACCCTGGTATTGGGGCTGGCAAAGCTGCAACACGCGATGGAACTGCTGCCGATTGTTGGCACGCTTGCCAGCACCTGGGCGCTCTTTCGCTGTACCGGCCTCACCGTTCGCTGCGTGATGTGGTGCGCGACCGCCTGCTGGGTTATCCATAACTTCTGGCTGGGATCGATCGGTGGCACGATGATTGAAGGAAGTTTTCTGGTCATGAACGGTCTGAACATCGTTCGCTTCCGGCGGATGCAAAAGCGTGGTATTGACCCGTTTAAAGTCGAAAAAGCGGTGCAGGAAGAGAGCCCCTCCGCGCGTTAGCGGAGGGGAAGGGGATTAACTACGCAGAGCGTTTTTCGCTATCTGCTCGTCTTCGGCGATACAAGCGGCGGCGGTAAACAGCGCATCGGTTGAGGAGTTCAACGCGGTTTCGCAAGAATCCTGCAATACGCCGATGATAAAGCCGACGGCAACGACCTGCATGGCAACATCGTTCGGAATACCGAACATATTACAGGCCAGCGGGATCAGCAGCAGCGAACCACCCGCCACGCCGGAAGCGCCACAGGCGCACAGCGATGCCACGACGCTAAGCAGCAGCGCAGTCGGCAGATCCACCGGTACTCCCAGAGTGTGTACAGCGGCGAGGGTTAATACGGTGATGGTAATCGCCGCCCCGGCCATATTGATGGTCGCGCCCAGCGGGATAGAAACTGAGTAGGTATCGCGGTCCAGATTCAGCTTCTCGCACAGCGCCATATTCACCGGAATATTGGCGGCGGAGCTACGGGTGAAGAAGGCGTAAACGCCGCTTTCGCGCAGGCAGGTCAGCACCAGCGGATACGGATTGCGGCGGATTTTCCAGAATACCAGAAGCGGGTTAATCACCAGCGCTACCAGCAGCATACAGCCCACCAGCACCAGCAGCAGTTGCGCGTAGCCCCACAGGGTCTCAAAACCAGTGGTTGCCAGCGTTGAGGCCACCAGACCGAAGATACCCAGCGGTGCGAAGCGAATCACTACCTTCACGATAAAAGTTACCGCGTGGGACATGTCGTTAATCAGATTTTTGGTGGTCTCGTTACCGTGGCGCAGCGCAAATCCCAGACCGACAGCCCATACCAGAATCCCGATATAGTTAGCGTTCAGCAGAGCGTCAATCGGGTTAGAAACCATGCTCATCAGCAGCCCGCGCAGAACTTCAACGATACCTGACGGCGGAGTAATACTGTCTGCCGCTGCGTTCAGATGCAGCGTTGAAGGAAAGACAAAGCTAAACAGCACCGCGGTTAACGCGGCGGCAAAGGTTCCCAGCAGGTAGAGGAACAGAATCGGGCGGATGCTGGTTTTTTGCCCCTGCTGATGGTTGGCGATGGAGGCCATCACCAGCATTAATACCAGCACCGGCGCGACGGCTTTTAGCGCGCCGACGAACAGCGTGCCCAGCAGCCCGACTGCCTCTGCGGCAGGCTTTGAAACCATCGCCAGCAGTATGCCGAGCACCAGACCGATTAAAATTTGTTTGACCAGACTGCCCTGAGCCAGTCGCCGTAGCAGGGTCGATCGGGGTGATTGAGTTGCCATGATTCATTCCTTCCAGTGATGTTGCTGTCCGTCCCGGCTACGCATTATTTGTAACGTTTATATCCGGATGTAAATAGATGTTTGCCTGGTTGAGTATACGGAAAGAACGCTATTGGGGAAGGGTAAAATGCTGTCTCTGGCGCTGAGAATTCATTTTTTAACTATATATTAACGATTTTGTGACATGAGTAAGAATAATACATGGTGAACATTGCAGACCGGGCGAATAGGATTCACCCGGTCATTTGTGCCTTTATTGCAGCTGTTTTTTCTTATCGTGCTGCTTATTGACCCAGGCATTGATGATCAGCGTCAATACCAGAATGCCGCCCACCACGCCAAGCGAGATACCGATTGGAATATGGAAGAAATCGACAATCAGCATCTTGATACCGATAAACACCAGGATCACCGACAGGCCATATTTCAGCATCGAGAAGCGCTCTGCGACGCCCGCCAACAGGAAGTACATCGCGCGCAGGCCGAGAATCGCGAACAGGTTTGAGGTCAGCACGATAAACGGATCGGTGGTGACGGCGAAGATGGCCGGAATACTGTCAACGGCAAAGATAACGTCGCTCAGCTCGACCAGAATCAGCACCAGCAGCAGCGGCGTAGCGTATAGCACGCCGTTTTTGCGGAGAAAGAAATGTTCGCCGTCAATTTTATCGGTCATGCGCAGATGACTGCGTATCCAGCGCACCAGCGGCTTATCGCCGATACCTGAATCATCCTCTTTCGCCAGCGCCATTTTCACACCAGTAAACAGCAGGAATGCGCCGAAGACGTACAACAGCCACTCGAACTGGGAGATCAGCCAGCTACCGGCAAAGATCATGATCGTACGCAGCACGATCGCGCCAAGTACGCCATAGACCAGCACCCGACGCTGAAGCGCAGGCGGAACGGCGAAGTAGCTAAACAGCATCAGCCAGACGAAAACGTTATCCACGGCCAGCGCTTTTTCGATCAGATAACCGGTGAGGAACGCCAGCGCTTGCGGGTCGGCCACGGCGCGACCTTCGGTTTGCACCAGATACCACCAGAAAACGGCGTTAAACAGAAGTGAGAGGGTAACCCAGAGGATTGACCAGCCAGCGGCTTGCTTCATGGTCATGCTATGTGCACCACGCCGTCCTTGCAGCAATAGGTCGATAGCCAACATGATGACCACGACCACTGCGAATCCGCCCCATAACAACGGTGTGCCGACAGTATTCATTACGATATTCCTTACATAAAAACAAAACGGCTGACGTCGGAAGACGGCAGCCGCTGCGCTTTTATGCATAGACCTCGCCTTCCGGCAAGGTCTCACTTACAACAAGAATCAAATCTTGTTGCCCGGCGACCGGATGCGGTTTTTCACGCATCGTAATGACGATCGGCCGGCAAGGAAGTTACTCCCCTTTGCGCGTAACAAAGTATTACAAGTTATAAATGGCGTCAATGGAGTTCGACGGACCATTTACACTCCTTTACGCCACGGGTTGGGAATCCGCCGGGAAGACCACGCCGGTCTGGCGACGAATCTCGCTCAGCAGCTTCGCTGTGATGCGGCTCACTTCCAGACCCGGATGAGCAACCTCGTTGGCTTCCACCAGGCGAGCAAACTCTTCCGCTTCATACAGCATAGTATTGATGTGCTGTGGCTGCGTCAGATCCTGGGGCTTGCCGCCGCGCGGTATAAAACAGACTTTCTGGCATTCCGAAATTTTCTCGATAACCAGCGCGCCTGCTTCACCCTGAATTTCGCTCGGGATTGCGGAATCGCTCACTTTAGAGTGATGCAGAGTGACATCAAAATCACCGTAGCTTAAAACTACCGTGCCCTGACCATCGACGCCGCTGTCCAGCAGGCTGGCGCTGGCGTGCACTGCGCGCGGCTCGCCCCACAGCGCGACCGCAGAAGCCAGACAGTAAAAGCCGATATCCATAATCGAGCCGTTAGAGAAGGCGGGGTTAAAGGTATTGGGGTTCTCGCCGTCGAGATAACGCTGATAGCGGGAGGAGTACTGGCAGTAGTTAATAAAGGCTTTGCGCAGCTTGCCGATCTTGTCGAACGACTGCTTCAACAGCAGGAAGTTTGGCAGACTGGCGGTTTTGAACGCTTCGAACAGCACCACGTTATTTTCCCGCGCGACTTTAATCGCGGCTTCCACTTCTTGCAGATTCGAGGCCAGCGGTTTTTCGCAAATCACATGCTTTTTATGGCTCAGAAACAGGCGGGTTTGCGGAAAATGCAGCGAGTTAGGGCTGGCGATATAAACCGCGTCAACATCAGCGCATTGCGCCAGTTCTTCCAGTGAGGTGAAGAGGTGTTCGACGGGATAATCGCTGGCGAAGGCCTGGGCTTGTTCAAGGCTACGGGAGTAGATGGCGGTAAGCTTATATTTGCCGGTTTCATGGGCGGCATCGACAAACTGCTTAGTTATCCAGTTTGTGCCAACAACTGCGAAACGTATCATAAACGTTGACGAACTCCGTAAAAAGGGACCTTTCGTCACTCTAACACGCCATCATGACAAAACCAGTGCGCTATGGCGCAGAACGCTCTAACGAAAGCTGCGTCAGCCACAGGCGAGTATCAAACTCCAGCTGATGGTACTGCGGCTCCATATGACAGCACAGCTGATAGAACGCTTTGTTGTGGTCTTTTTCCTTCAGGTGCGCCAGTTCGTGTACCACGATCATCCGCAGAAAATCCTCCGGCGCATCGCGAAAAACGGTGGCGACGCGAATTTCAGCTTTCGCCTTCAGCTTGCCTCCCTGTACCCGCGAGATAGCAGTATGCAGGCCGAGCGCGTTGTTCAGTACGTGGATTTTGTTGTCGTACATCACCTTATTAATAGGGGCCGCGCCGCGCAGATAGCGAGACTTCAGATCCTGGGTGTATTGGTACAGCGCTTTATCGTTGTTGATATCATGGCCCTGCGGATAGCGCTTTTTCAGCACCTCGCCGAGGCGATTCTGTTCGATTAAGGTGGTGACCTGCGCCAGCAGGGATTCAGGGTAACCCTGGAGATAGGTTAATGTGCTCATGGGGCCTGTTTGCGTAATTAAGCGACAACTGGCGCGAATTCTAGCATCCCGCGCGGGCAGGATGCCAGAAGGTCCGGTTTACTCAATTATTGCGTCTTCAACCGCCCGATAGCCGAAGAAATCAAACAGCGCCTCTTTGCGATGCAGCATGCTATCCACGCAGGCCAGGCCGACAAATGCGCCGGTAAACTCGCCGTAGCGGCTATATTCATCAGAAAAACGCGATGTGTCGTAGATCGCGCCGATTTTTTGATATTTTTCGCCATCGACAGACCATGAGCACTGGATCTCCCGGCCGTTAATGGCCATCGCCAGATAGATTTCTCCTTCCGCGAGGCGAATTTTCTGCGGGTCGTCATGACGTTCGCCGTTATCCATATGAATAATAGCCAGTTGCGCAGAGCCAGAGGCTTGATCCCAGGTTTTATGCAGGAACAGATAGTTCATGTTGTCGTAATAGAGCACCAGACCCGCGCTGTGCTGATAAATCTCGGGGCTGAAATCCATTTTCGTGGTGATGTTTGCGTATACCGAGGTGAGTTTTTTCGCCAGCAGGCTGACCTTATTCAGCGAGCTCAGCGACTCCTGTCCGCGCACGGCAAGGTAGCCCGCTTTACGCTTCAGGCTGGTAAAACGCTGGAAGCGAATCCTCGGGGCATAAAACGCGTTATCCAGCGTTTGCCCATCGAAATCATCAATATCCGCTTTGGCCGGAAAGAAATGAGAAGGCAGGTTAGATTCTTCCACCTGGTGCTGAGCGAGATTGCCCCCAGACGCCATTCGCAGCCAACCTTCGTCGGTCCATTCCATCTTTTGAATCGCCGTCTCGCGGCCTAATGGGCAGCGCAATTCTTTACGGAACGGGCGACTGCACAGATGGGTTAACCAGACTTCGCCATTGGGCGTTTCGACGTAGCTGCCGTGCCCGGCCTTTTGCAGATAGGTTTCCGGATTGAAGTAGTGCGGCTTCAGATGCCCTGCGTCTTTGCGCTCGTTAAAGTTCTGCGGCCAGGAGGTGACGATTGGGTTCATCGGATCGCCTTCATAGGGGCCGGTGACTTCCGTTGCGCGGGCCATGGTGACCGCATGTCCATATCCGGTACCGCCTTCGGCAACCATCAGGTAGTAATAGTCGCCGCGTCGGGTCAGATGTGGTGCTTCAATACAGCCGCGGTTGGTACCGCCATGCCAGATTCGCTGCGGGTAGCCGACGATACTTTGTGCTTGTGGCGAGTACTCCACCAGGCAAATAGCCCCAGGCTTCTCATAACCTTCTCGGGTTTCCCACTCCAGAGAGACGATCCATTTTTTACCGTCGTTGTCGTGAAGGATTGAGGCATCGAACCCGGCAGAGTGGAGATATATTGGCTCACTCCACGGGCCGGTTATTTCACTGGCGGTAATAAGATAATTATCCACATCGAAATAGCGTGAACTCATGGAGTTCATCACACCATAAATAACGTAAAATAGTTGTTCTTCTTCGCACCAGGTCAGACTTGGTGCCCAAATTCCTTTGGCTGAAGGCAGTTTTTTTAAATCTGGGTTGTTATCGTCGGTAAGAACGTGAGTGAGTAATTGCCAATGTTTAAGATCCCTGGAGTGATAAACTGGTAAACCGGGAAACCATTCAAATGATGATACCGCCACGTAATAATCATCACCGCGTCGACATATACTGGGGTCAGGATTAAAACCTTTAAAAACAGGATTCTGAATCATCGTATTTACCCTTGATGCAAAAAATATAACGATGATTGTAAGTAGTCGGTCTGTCGGGGGATATATAGACTGGTTTTATTTATATAATAAACGTCCACTCACCCCGTGATGCCGCTCACAAAAAGCGATTTATTTATCTGCGCGGCTCCCTACCGCATCGGTGCTTCTGACCTTGTGGCGAAAGGCCAGCGGAGTATCGTTCATCATCTCTTTGAACTTTAGGCAAAAATAGGCGCTGTCAGTGAAACCGGCGCTTTGCGAGATGTCGCTGATCTTCAGGTCGGTATTGGTCAGGAGATTGATGGCAATATTGAGTTTACGCAGCAGCATGAATTTTTTGAAGCTGATTCCAAAGGCCGATTTAAAGGTCTTTGAAAACCAGGATTTCGACCACTGGCAGCGGCGAGCGGCCTCTTCGGTGGTCATCTCAAAATTCTCGCTGGCATCGATGGACTGTAGCAGTTCGATAAGCTCGCTGAGATAGCGATGGCTGGTGCGTTCGGTAATCTGGACCGAGTCTTTCAGGCTATTAAACGCGTGGAGCAGTACGCTCTGCATAAGCGATCGGAATAGCGAATCGGAGAAGTCGCTGAACTCCCCGCACCAGCTTAGCAGCAGCTCCAGGCGTTCGGCCTCTTCACCAGAAAGATACACCACCGCGCCGCAGTGGGCGGCAGGCAATGACAGGTCGTACCCCTCCAGCCACTCTTTCTCAAATTGCATAAGATAGCGCTTGTGGCTGGCGGCGGCCGGGAGCGTCATTTCATGGATCAGTAAGGCGGGAACGAATACCAGGGTATTGTTTTTAATGGTGAATTTTTCGTCACCGATCGAATAACTTCCCCCTGATTCCCGGAACCACATCAGCTCATCCATCATATGATAATGGGGGACTACGTTTATCCCATTGAAATCATTTATGTTATCTACACGCAGCGTAAACAGCTCGCCGGTGCCCACGGGGATCTTTTCGAAAACGGGAGATTCATCACTCATCGAGTACACTCTTCTTATATTTCACAGGATGATTTATACATAATCAGCAGGCCCTTCGCAATAACGTACAGAGGACAAATCTTAACGTTCTTTTAGGCGGAGACGCGATGAATACTGCCCGTATAAGTATCAAAGAAAAATTTAGTTATGGGTTAGGCGATACCGGCTGTAATTTAGTCTGGCAGACGGTAATGCTATTTATGGCCTGGTTTTATACCGACGTATTCGGTTTAAGCCCGGCACATATGGGGACCATGTTTCTCGCGGTAAGGGTATTAGATGCAGTGACCGATGTATTAATGGGCGCTGTCGCGGACCGTACCCGTACTAAATATGGGCAATTCCGGCCCTATATTTTGTGGTTCGCTATTCCCTTTGGCGTACTTTGCTGCTTAACGTTTTATACGCCGGATTTTGGCTATACCGGTAAGCTTATTTATGCTTATGTTTCTTATACCTTATTATCTTTAGTCTATACGGCCATTAACGTACCGTATTGCGCGATGATCAATAATATCTCTAACGATTCCAGAGAGCGCGTCTCTCTCCAGTCCTGGCGCTTTGCACTCAGTACCCTCGGCGGCCTGATTGTCTCGCTCACAGCGCTGCCGCTGGTGGCTTTCCTTGGCCAGGGGAACGTGCAGAACGGCTATTTTTACACCATGATTGTGATGGGATGCCTGAGCATCATTCTGTTCTTTATCTGTTTTGGCCTGACCAAAGAGCGCTTTTCCACGGATATTGCGGTGAACAACCAAAGCAGCATTCTTGATGACCTGAAAACGCTGCTCGCCAATAAAGACTGGCGCATTCTGTTCGCGCTCAACGTCGTCAACCTGATTGCGGTGCTGTTCAAAGGCGGAACGACGCTGTACTACGTTAACAATATTATGGGGCGAGCGGATTTGGGCAGCCTGCTGTTGACCACCACCCTGGCGTCCGGCGTGCTGGGAGCGATGCTTTCACCGTTTATCTTTAAAAATATTGATAAGGTCAAAGGGTTTAAAATCTCGATGGCCCTGGAGGCGGTGCTGCTGATTGGCATGTACTTTGTCCCGGCGGGTAACGTGGCCGCTATCTTTGCGCTGGTGATTATCATCAACATTATTCAGCTTGCCGCCACGCCGTTACAGTGGAGCATGCTGTCCGATATTATTGATGCGGAAGAAAAACGCAGCGGTAAAAAGCTCAGCGGCATCGTTTTTTCAACTAATCTTTTTGCTATTAAGCTCGGTATCGCCATCGGCGGCGCGCTGGTGGGCTATATGCTGGCATGGGGTGACTACGTTGGCGGCGCGGCGCAGCAAACCGAGTCCGCGCTGGAGATGATCAAGCTGCTGTTCACCGTCTTCCCCGGCGTTCTGGTCGCGCTGCTGATCGTTATCATGGGCAAATACAGTCTGAATGATAAGCGCTTGTCTCGCCTGTCGCAGGATGACCTCCCGGCGTAATAGGCTATCGCCCACGAGGAGGAGATAATCGGCGGATCTCTATTCAACTGGGCGAAGTTTGCGTATAAACTCGCGGGTTTTAGTATTCCGGAGGCACAGAGGCGATGAGCCAGGTAGAGTTAAACGGTGAGTTATTCACATTAGAGCGGTTCCCACCAAATGCTGAAGAGGAAGCGCTTCAGGCATGGGAAGCAGCGGATGAATATCTGCTGCAACAGGTGAATGACGTCGACGGCCTGACGCTCATTTTCAATGATAGCTTCGGCGCGCTGGGCTGTGCGCTGGCGGAACGCAACCCGGTGAGCATTAACGACTCCTACGTTGCTGAGCTGGCGACCCGCTATAATCTGCGGATGAACGGCATCGATGAAGAGAGCGTGCGCTTTCAGGATTCCCTGAGCGAGCTGCCCGCAGCACCGGCGCTGGTATTAATTAAGGTGCCGAAACAGCTGGCGCTGTTAGAGCAGCAACTACGTGCGCTGCGTGATGTGGTGACGCCGGAAACCCGCATCATCGCCGCCGCGAAAGCGCGCGATGTGCATAACTCCACCCTGGCGCTGTTCGAAAAGATCCTCGGAACCACCACCACTTCGCTGGCATGGAAAAAGGCGCGGTTGATTTTTTGTACCTTTACCGCGCCCGAAGTCACCGACGCGCCGCAGACCTATAGCTGGCAGCTGGACGGTACTCCGTGGACGATTCACAACCATGCCAACGTATTTGCCCGCAGCGGTCTCGATGTCGGCGCGCGTTTCTTCCTCGACTATCTGCCGGAAGGCATCGAAGGTGAAATTGCCGACCTCGGTTGCGGCAACGGCGTGATTGGTCTCCAGGCGCTGGCCTTAAACCCTAATGCCCGGGTGATGTTTACCGATGAATCGTACATGGCGGTAGCCTCCAGTCAGTTGAACGTCGAAACCAACATGCCGGACGATATTGAGCGCTGCGAGTTTGTGGTCAATAACGCGCTGACTGACATTGAGCCGGACCGCTTTGATGCCATTCTCTGCAACCCGCCGTTCCATCAGTTGCATGCGATCACCGACCATATTGCGTGGCAGATGTTCAACGATGCCCGCCGCAGCCTGAAGTACGGCGGCGAGCTGTACGTGGTCGGCAACCGCCACCTCGATTATTTTCGCAAGCTGAAGCGCGCGTTCGGCAACTGCACTACTATCGCCACGAATAATAAATTTGTGATTTTAAAAGCAGTGAAATTGCGTAAGCAGCGTTAAAGGATAATAATCCACTGAGTTGACGGGCAGGCCGGGAATGGCCTGCCCATTTGTATTAACTGAGTGGGGATTATTAACGTGAATCATCAGGAAGATGAATGTAACCAAGAGAAATTGATTCCGCGGAAAATTCGCCTTGCCAGAAATCCTGCCATTTTTATCTGCCTGATACAATGCGCTGTATATATATTTATTACGGGGGCTGGTTGGTTCGGTTCTGGTGAAGATAACGCCTTATGGGGTAATCTTTTTTTTATTATTTTATGGGGAGCGCTGGCATTCGGCATTTATAAATACAGTCGCGCCTGCGCGGTTACCGCACTGCTGTTATACGTTATCGAAAAACTTTCTGTTGAACTGATTCCACCAGGGCAGAGTTTTAGTTTTATCTGGCTTATTGCCACTTTTTTGTGGTTGCTGTGTTTTTCCAGCGGAATTATCGCCTGCTGGAAACAGCATAAATATAAGAAGAAAAATATAGATGATAGCGAGCGCATTTATAAGCAAACAATAACACTTGCCGTGATTGTGTTAGTACTGTTCCATTCTGCTTACTTTGGTATGAAAGAGGTGCAGAAGCACACCAGAAATATTCTCTGGCAGGCGTTCTATCAATCGGTGATGGAAGATAAGAGTAAGATCCCGCTGCCGATGAAAATTAATAATAACCTCACTATTACCGATATCTATTTTGAACAGCACACCCTGATTGTTGAGCATCAGGTGAGCCATGAAAAGTTAGCTGATTTACCGATAGCCAATTTCTACGCGCATGCCAGAAAACTCTACTCCCGCTACTGTGCCAACGATGTTGCAACCTCACTTGATTTAACGATGATAGTCCGCTTTGCGCAAGGATACGAGACGCGTGACCTGACGTTTACGCCGAAAGACTGTCAATTTAAAAAGGGATAAGAATCGATGAGTGAAGCCATCGTTGCCAAAAATATCAATATCGCCGTTCGTATCGGTCTGGGACTATGCCTGCTGAGCTGTGCGACCATAATTGTGGTCATGGTTATTTTTCCATCCGGTTTAAGTGGTGCGGTTCGCGCCATCACTTTTTTCCTGCTCTGGCTAGGGCTGGGGATTGGCATTTATAAAAAGAGCCGGATTTGCGCCGCTATGGCGATAGTTTGCTATATGTTCGACCAGCTGTTGATGATTTCTGGCCAGGGCTATACGCTTTTTAACGTATTGTGGGTTGTTGTTATCCCAGGCTTCACTTTCGCACTAGTGGCATGTTGGCAATACCATCAAATGGTAAAAGAAGGGACCGTCGTCAGTAAAAAATTACGTAGGCCCGCATTGATAACATCGGTTCTGATGCTGGTTATTTTCTTTGGTGCGGGTTTGCCGCTGGCGAATAAAATCCACAATCACAAGGCCCAGGAACAATGGGCACAATACGTACAGATAACCACTGAGGAAATTAAAACGCTTAAACTTCCTCAGCAGGTGGAGAAAAATGTCTTGTTAACTCAGGTGGGTTTTGAGGATAAAACGCTGGTCTTTACCTACGATGCACAAGATTTAAAAAATATCGCCTCGCAGGGGTGGGACAAAAAAACGCGTGAGGACTTTGCCCGTTTTTGTCGCCACGCCGTTCCCCAGTCTCTGGGATTACGGGTGCTGTACCGCCTCACGCAGGGGGATAACAAACGCGAGTTTGAATACGGCGCTCGCGATTGTCAGAGTATGAATTTTTAAATCGACAGCGCCAGCCGGGTGCCCTGGGCGATTGCTCGCCGGGCATCCAGCTCCATCGCCACATCGCAGCCGCCAATCAGATGCACCGTTTTTCCCGCAGCCTGCAGCGGGTCAACTAACTCACGGCGAGGATCCTGACCGGCGCAGATGATGACCTGATCGACGTTGAGCACCTGCAATTCGCCGCCGATCGTCACATGTAAGCCTTGATCATCGATTCGTTGATAGCTGACGCCGGGGATCATTTTAACGCCGCGGGCCAGCAGGGTAGTGCGGTGGATCCAGCCGGTAGTTTTCCCTAAGCCGTCGCCGGGCTTGCTGGTTTTGCGCTGGAGCATCACTATCTGACGTGGGCTTTTCGCCAATTGAATCCCCTCCGCGCGCAGCCCTCCGGCGGTCTGCAGGCTGGTATCAATCCCCCATTCGAGGCAAAACTCGCCGATATTCTGGCTGGTAGCAGCACCGAACTGGCTGAGGTACATGGCGGTATCAAAGCCGATCCCACCGCAGCCGATAATCGCCACCTTCTCGCCGACCGGCGCTTTGTCGCGCAGGACGTCGAGATAGCTCAGCACCTTCGGATGATCGATACCCGCGATATTCGGCATCCGTGGCGCGATGCCAGTGGCAAGGATCGTTTCATCAAACGCCAGCAGATCGTCCGCCGTGACCTGGGTCTCCAGACGCAGAACGACGTCGGTCAGATCCAGCATTCGCCGGTAATAGCGCAGGGTTTCGTAGAACTCCTCTTTGCCGGGGATCTGCTTGGCGATATTAAACTGGCCGCCAATCTCTTTGTGCCCGTCAAATAATGTCACCTGATGCCCGCGAGAGGCGGCGTTAACGGCAAAGGCCAGTCCAGCAGGGCCTGCGCCAACCACTGCCAGCCGCTTTGGCGCTGCCGCCGGGACAATTGGCATCTGGGTTTCATGGCAAGCACGTGGATTCACCAGGCACGAGGTGACTTTACCGGCGAAGATCTGATCCAGGCAGGCCTGATTACAGCCGATGCAGGTATTGATCTCATCCGCGCGCCCGCTCTGCGCTTTGGAGAGAAATTCGCTGTCGGCGAGGAAAGGGCGGGCCATCGACACCATGTCGGCATCTTCACGGGCAAGGATCGTCTCCGCTACTTCAGGGTCATTAATGCGGTTGGTGGTGACCAGTGGGATCGACACCGCGCCCTTCAGCTTGCGGGTGACCCAGCTAAACGCACCGCGCGGCACCGGGGTGGCGATGGTCGGAATACGCGCTTCGTGCCAGCCGATACCGGTATTGATAATGGTTGCCCCGGCCGCCTCAATGGCTTTTGCCAGCTCGGTGACTTCTGCCAGGGTGCTGCCGCCGCTCACCAGGTCGAGCATCGACAGGCGGTAGATGATAATAAAATCGCTGCCCGCGCGTTCGCGAACGGCTTTGACGACCTCTACAGCAAAACGCATACGTTGGGCATAATCGCCGCCCCATTGGTCGTTGCGCAGGTTGGTGCGCGCGGCGAGAAATTCGTTAATCAGATAACCCTCCGAGCCCATCACCTCGACGCCATCGTACCCGGCTTCCCGCGCCAGCTGGGCGCAGCGGGCAAAATCATCGATCAGCTGTAAGATCTCATTGTGACTCAGTTCATGCGGCGTGAAGGGGTTGATCGGCGCCTGAAGCGCGGAAGGGGCAACCAGTTTAGGCTGGTAGCTATAGCGCCCGGTATGCAGAATTTGCAGGGCGATTTTACCGCCTTCCTGATGCACCGCGTCGGTGATGTGGCGATGGTGGGCCAGATGGCTGGCGTCGTTAAGCACCGCGCCGCCTGCCATGGTAACGCCGGAAGGCGCAGGGGCAATGCCGCCGGTGACAATCAGCGCTACCCCGTGGCGAGCGCGCTCGGCGTAAAAGGCCGCCAGCCGCTGTGCGCCGTCCGGGAGCTCCTCCAGGCCAGTATGCATCGAGCCCATCAACACGCGGTTTTTGAGCGTTGTGAACCCCAGCTCAAGCGGGGCGAAAAGTGACGGGTAGCGGCTCATAATGTCTTCCAATGTAAAATTATTGTTATGTGGTCGGATGAGTTACTAATTTAGCCGTCACGGGTAAAAAGGGAAAAGGGGAGTGCGACGATTGTGATGGGATTCAAAGAACGGCGCAGGAAGACTTCCCTCACCCCGGAGGGGAGAGGGAGAAGGGCGGGATTGTGCGACGAATAAAAAAGCGGTGCCGAACGGTCCCCTCTCCCCTGCGGGGAGAGATACCGTCTTGCCGGTTATCCTGCAAGTGGTATTTCAGCGTTAAATTCATGCCCGGATTTCACCACACCATAAGCCAGCTGCAGTAATTTCCTCATTCCTGCACACACTCGCTCTTTCCCTGTCTTACCCCGGGCTGCAAGCCTTTCCATCAGGTTTTTCACCACCTTATTGCATCTTCCTGCCACTACCGCTGGCATATACAGTGCGCTACGCAGCTCTGCATGGCCCACTTTCGACAGCCTGCTTTTCCCTTTCCACATCCCTGACTCACAACGACGAGGATTCAAACCAGCATACGCCACCAGTGCCTTGCTGTTGCTGAACCGTCGCAGATTTCCTGCGAACGCCAGCAGGCTCACACTCAGCATGTCTCCTATTCCGGGGATACTTTTCAGTAGCTCCCGGTCCCGCTTCAGGTCTGGGTTATCATCGATATGCCGGTTGATTTTATTGCGGGTTTCTTCAATCAGCTCATCCAGCATCGTAACGTGTTCATTCAGGGAAGGAACGATGACTTCATCTGCTGCCTCAAGGCGGTTCATCTCCATCTGACGCATCTCTTCCAGGTTACGCAGGTGGCGTACCAGAGCCGTCAGTTGTCGTTCGCTCAGCGGCGCAGGATGCCAGGGGGCCGGCTGATACAGAGCGCAGTAGCGCGCTATCAGCGCCGCGTCGCTTTTGTCCGTTTTATTGCGGGTCAGTTCAGTGTTTGCGAACGCATGGATACGTGCCGGGTTTTCAAGGCTGACGCAGCAGCCATTATCGGCCAGCAGGGTGGCCAGTTCAGTGCTGTAGCAACCTGTTGCCTCCATGCAGACATGACAGTGACCAAAACGCGCCAGCCAGTTCAGAAATTCGCGGCATCCGGCTGGGGTATTGGCGAATTTTTTGGTTTTGTACTTCTGGTTTGGCAGCAGGACAGCAACGTCGAATTTGAGTTTGGCGATATCAACGCCGACAGGGACAAGATTCATCATGGTACTCCGTAACCTTATGAATATTATCGCCGGACCATCCTTATATGTGGGTGCTCAGGGCACAGGATACCGTTCGGTCTTGAGGCGACAGGGAAACAGGTTACCGGGGCATAATCTCTCCCGCGGGCTCAGGGGCTCCAGGGCTGGGTGATGCTCACCGGTAACCTCCCGATGATCAGTCGGGGATCTTCTCCGCCGGAACGGAGAAGGTCAAGACATAAGGGTTAGGGTGAGGGGGCAACAGGCGCACGGCGCGCCAGCCCCGGCGCCTGCCACATTGACGTCGTCAATCCGCTATCCACCAGACCGAGCTGCTCGGCGTATACCGACTGCCATTTCACCATCATCTCCTGATACAGCTCGCGATGCGCCGGGTTTGGCGTGAATACCCGATGCCAGCTCACCAGCTTTTCTCCCGCCGCAGCCATATCGCTGTACAACCCGGCCCCGGCCCCGGCGGCAATCGCGCAGCCCAGTGCGGTCGCTTCACGAACCTCGGGCACCCGCACCGGCAGCCCGGTCACGTCGCTAAGTATCTGGCTCCACAGCGCCCCTTTTGAACCGCCGCCAGCGAACACCAGGCTGTCGAACTTCACGCCGGAAAACTGCGAAATCTGCGCCAGATTGCAGGCGGAAACAATCGCCGCGTTCTCTTCCAGCGCGCGGAATAGCGTCGCTTTATTACATTTTTCCGGGTCGATGGAGAGGTTAATAAACGACGGCGCGGCGTGGTACCACTGCTTAAAATGCATGGCATCGGAGAAAATGGGCATCACCCCGTGGGAGCCCGCTGGAACGCGGCTGGCCATCTCTTCCAGCAGCGAATAAGCATCCACGCCGAGTCGCTCGGCAACCAGCTTCTCTTCCGCACAGAAGGCATCGCGGAACCAGCGCATGGTCAGACCGGTAAAAAAGCTGATGGATTCCGCCTGCGCCATACCGGAGATCACGTGCGGGTTAACGCGGATATTCATCTCCGGGTCGGTGCGCACTTCCGGCAGATTGACCACCTGCTGCCAGAAAGTACCGCCGAGCACCGCAGTCTGCCCGGCGCGCACCACGCCAAGGCCGAGACAGCCGAGCTGGACGTCGCCGCCGCCCATCACCACCGGCGTGCCTGCGCGCAGTCCGCTTTGTTGGGCCGCCGCATCGGTCACCGCGCCGAGCACGGTACCGGTCTCTTTCACCGGCGAGAGAATATCGGCCCGCAACCCGGCCATATCCAGCAGTGCCGGACGCCAGTCGCGGCTGAACAGGTCGAGCATGCCGGTGGTCCCGGCGTTTGAAGGATCGACCGCCAGCTCACCGGAGAGCTTCGCCGCCAGCCAGTCGCTAATCATGGTGATGGTTGCCGCTTTGCGGTAGATATCCGGGCGATGGTGGGCTAGCCACAGCAGGCGCGGCATAGCGCTGAGCGCCAGAGTCTGCCCGGAAACGCCGTAAACCTCGGATTCAAAACGGTAGTCGTGGATCTCTTTAAGCTCCGCCACCTCGCGGCTGGCGCGAGCGTCAACGTTGGCGCAGGCCCAGATGGCCTCGCCGTTGCGGTCGTAAAGCACGATGCCTTCGCGCATTGAACAGCAGGCCACGGACTGAATATCCGCCGGGGAGAGATGGGCGGTGGTCAGTGCCTGACGGATGCACTGGCAGGCTAGCTGCCAGTTGAGGGTAAGATCGAACTCCATCGAGCCGGGAACGTTGTCGATGCTCAGGTGTTTCCATTCGGCCTGGCCGACCGCAATCTGGCGGCCATTGAGATCGAAAATCACCGCCCGAATGCTGCCGGTCCCGGCATCTAACGCTAACAGGTAACTCATGACATGCGCCTCGCTATTGTTGCGCGGCGCAGGACCGTTATGAGGCCAGCGTGAGCACCGCGCGTGCTGTTGTCTCTTCCGTTACCAGGCCATTAATCCGCTTGCCAATAAGGGCCGCGTAAATCGCCTGCGCTTTTTCTGTGCCCCCGGCAACGCCGACGATAGTCGGCAACTGCGCCAGTTCATCGAGGGTCACGCCGAGCAGTTCCCGATGGATCTCCAGCCCCTCGACCGGTTTGCCGTCGGCCTGCAGGAAATAACCTAAAATGTCGCCCACTGCGCCTTTACGGGCGTACATCAGCTGTTCGCCTTCGCTGATATAGCCGGAACGCAGGATGGTCGCGTCGCGGCGCTGATCGATCGCGCCAATGCCGACCACCGCCACATCTGCCGCCGTGGCCGCGAGGATCACGTCGCGGACGCTGGATTCCCGGCGCAGGATCTCCGCCACATCGGCTGATGACACCCTGAGCGGAGCGGGGATCATGCTGATGCTACAGGCCGCATCCAGCTGGCCGATGCCGGTCATATAGGGGCCGACGCCGCCGGAAAGCGTCACCAGCCGTACCTGCTGCGAGCCGATAAACCCGCTCAGATGCTGTAGGCAGCTCATGGTCGCTTCGCCAAAGCCCACTGCCAGCAGCTGTCCAGGCTCAAGTACGCCCATTAACGATTGCGCCGCGCCAATCCCCAGCCGGGTGTTCATCGGCGGGGTATTCAGCGCGGGCAGTACGCGGGCGATTTTCAGGCCGAAGCGCTGTTGGAGTTCGGTCTCCAGCGCCAGACAGCCTTCATAGCGTGAGTTAATCTGTACCCGGATCACCCCGGACTGGCGGCCTTTCTCCAGCAGGCGGGAGATCTTTAACCGCGGCAGTCCTAAACGCTCGCCGATGTCGTTTTGCGTTAAGCCATCGTGGTAGTAACACCAGGCCACCCGCGCCACCAGCTCTTCCTCGGCTAACGCCAGCCCGGCGTAGCGGCTCTCTTCCGTAATGCGTTTTTCGCTCATAAATTGAACTCTTATAAAAATTTAGATCATATGTTCGTTATTGCGTGGTCGGAAAATGTGAGCCGACTGGCAAAACCGATCTTTCGTTGTTCTCTGGTTTTATCCAAACGATCTAAAGCATAAAACTGTGATCTTTGCACGGTTGTAAATATAGTTCACCGTCTACGCTTTTGAACATTATTAAATTAAAAAATCTTTTGTTCAAATCGGGGCGTGATAATGAAGCCACTGCTTGAAGCTCGCCAAATCTGCAAACAGTTCTCCGGCATTACTGTACTCAAGCGCATTGATTTCACGGTGTTTTCCGGCCAGGTACATGCGCTGATGGGCGGTAACGGGGCGGGGAAATCGACGCTGATGAAGATCATCGCTGGGGTGGAAACGCCCGACAGCGGTGAGTTGATCCTCGGCGGACGCACTTTTGCGCGCCTCAATCCTGCGCAGGCCCATCAGCAGGGCGTGTATCTGGTGCCGCAGGAACCGATGCTCTTCCCCAACCTGACGGTGCGGGAAAACATTCTCTTTCGTCTGCCGAAGCGGGCTGATAACGAGGCTCGCTTGCAGGAAAAGCTCCAGCAGCTCAACTGCCAGCTTCAACTTGATGCGGCGGCCAGCACTCTGGAAGTTGCCGATCAGCAGATGGTAGAGATCCTGCGTGGGTTAATGCGCGATGCGCAGATCCTGATCCTCGATGAGCCCACCGCCTCGTTAACGCCGGGAGAAACCGAGCGGCTGTTTCGCCAGATCCGTTCCTTGCAGGGGCTCGGCGTTGGGATCGTTTTTATCTCGCATAAACTCCCCGAGATCCGCCAGGTCGCCAGCCACGTATCGGTCATGCGCGACGGTGCGGTGGTGCTGAGCGGGGAAACCGCGCAATACGGCGACAACCAGTTGATCGGCGCGATGACGCCCGTTGGGCGCGACCATACGCTGAGCGACACGCAAAAGCTGTGGCTGGCGCTGCCGGGCAATCGCCGCACTCAGGCGCAGGATTTTCCGGTGCTGCGGGTCGAGGATCTGACCGGGGAAGGTTTTATCGATCTCAACCTTGAGATCCACGCCGGGGAGATCGTCGGCCTCGCCGGGCTGGTCGGATCCGGTCGCACCGAATTTGCCGAAACGCTGTATGGCCTGCGTCCGGTACGCGCCGGTCGGGTGTGGCTGGAAAACCGTGATATCAGCCGTGACAGCACCCGCAACCGGCTGGCCAGTGGGCTGGTTTATCTGCCGGAAGACCGTCAGGTCTCCGGGCTGTTTCTCGATGCGCCAGTGCGCTGGAACACGGTGATGTTTAACCAACCGTCGCTGTGGCAGCAGAACAAGCGCGAAGCAGCGGTAGTTGAGCGCTATCACCGGGCGCTGGGGATCAAAATGACCGATGGCGATCGCCCGGTGCGTACGCTCTCCGGCGGCAATCAACAGAAGGTGCTGCTGGCGCGCTGCCTGGAGGCTAACCCATTGCTGCTGATCGTCGATGAGCCAACGCGCGGGGTGGACGTTTCCGCCCGCGCCGACATCTATCAACTGCTGAAAAGCGTGGCCGCACAGAACGTGGCGGTGCTGATGATCTCCAGCGATCTTGATGAGTTTGTTGGTCTGGCGGATCGGGTGCTGGTGATGCATCAGGGCAGGCAGAGCGGCGAGCTTTCGCAGCAGGCGGTCACCGTCGACCGGATGATGACCCTGGCCTTCGGAGGACAGCCATGAAAACGTTACTCAAGAATCGCGAACTGAGCGCTTTTCTCGCCATCGTGGTGCTGTTTGCCGGGCTGGTGGCGCTCAACCCTGCCTATTTCAGCTTGCAAACCCTGGCAATGATCTTCGCCAGCTCGCAAATCCTCTGCCTGTTGGCGCTGGGGGCGACGCTGGTGATGCTGACCCGCAATATCGATGTCTCCGTTGGCTCCACCGTCGGCCTGAGCGCTATCGCGGTGGGCGTGGCGTTGAACAGTGGATATGGGCTGATGACGGCCATCGCCTTTGCGCTGGCGATCGGCGCGCTGGCCGGAGCGTTTAACGGCCTGCTGGTGGTGGGACTGCGCATCCCGGCGATAGTCGCCACGCTCGGCACCCTCGGGCTTTATCGTGGGGTGATGCTGCTGTGGACCGGCGGCAAGTGGATTGAAGGCCTGCCGAACAGCCTGAAGGCGCTATCGGAACCGGCGTTTATCGGCATCTCGCCGCTGGGGTGGCTGGTGCTGGCACTGCTGCTGCTGGGCGGCTGGGTACTTTCACGTACCGCCTTTGGCCGCGATTTTTACGCCGTCGGCGATAACCTTGCCGCTGCTCGCCAGCTCGGGGTGGCGGTGAACCGTACGCGGATGCTGGCTTTTACCCTTAACGGCATGCTGGCGGCCTGCGCCGGGGTTGTTTTCGCCGCGCAGATTGGTTTTGTGCCGAATCAGACCGGCAGCGGACTGGAGATGAAAGCCATCGCTGCCTGCGTTCTTGGCGGAATTTCCCTGCTTGGCGGCACCGGCACGCTGCTCGGCGCTTTCCTCGGCGCGTTTTTCCTCACCCAAATTGACACCGTGCTGGTGCTGTTTCGCCTCCCGGCGTGGTGGAACGACTTTATCGCCGGTCTGGTGCTGCTCGGCGTACTGGTGCTTGACGGACGACTGCGTCAGGCGCTGGCTCGCCATCAGCGGGCGCTGAAGTACAGCCGCTTTCAGCCCGGCAATAAAGGGGGCAAGCGCGTAGCTCCCTTTCCCGAACGTAAAAACAAAGAGGTGGCGTAAATGAAGCTCAACTGGGAAAGCGCGCTGCTGGCGTTACTGGTGCTGGAGATCCTGCTGTTCGGCACGCTGAATCCGCGCATGCTGGATCTCAATATGCTGCTGTTCAGCACCAGCGATTTTATCTGCATTGGTATCGTGGCCCTGCCGCTGACGCTGGTGATTATCAGCGGCGGGATTGATATTTCTCTCGGTTCGACCATCGGTCTGTGCGCCATCGCGCTGGGGGTGATAATGCAGGCGGGCTGGCCGATGAGTCTGGCAATTCCGCTGACGCTTCTGCTCGGCCTGCTGTGCGGGCTGCTGAACGCGGCGCTAATCCACTACACCGGCATTAGCCCGCTGGTGATTACGCTTGGCACTCTGTACCTCTACGGCGGCGGCGCGCTGCTGCTCTCTGGTATGGCGGGAGCGACCGGCTACGAAGGCATCGGCGGATTCCCGGATAGCTTTACCGCCTTCGCCAACCTAACGCTGTTCGGCCTGCCGATACCGCTAGTGCTGTTCGCCGTGATTACTTTTCTCTTCTGGCTGCTGGCCCATCGCGGGCGCTTTGGCCGCCATCTGTTTCTGCTCGGACAAAATCCGCGCGCCGCGCGCTATGCGGCGCTGTCCGTGAACGGCATGCCGTACGTGCTGTATGGCCTGGTCGGCGTGGCCTCGGCGATTGCCGCGCTGGTAATGGTTTCCTATTTCGGCTCGGCGCGCTCGGATTTGGGCCGCGACCTGCTGATGCCAGCGCTGACCGCAGCGGTGCTCGGGGGAGCCAATATCTACGGCGGTTCCGGCTCTATCATCGGCACCGCGCTGGCGGCGCTGCTGGTGGGTTATTTACAACAAGGTTTGCAAATGGTCGGCATCCCCAACCAGGTGTCGAGCGCGCTGTCAGGGGCGCTGTTGGTTGTGGTGGTGATGGGGCGCTCGCTGAGCCTGCACCGTGAATGGGTGCGGATGAGCTGGCGGCGTCTTTTCTCGCGTAAAACAATCGGAGCACAACAATGAAAGCAAAACGTATCCTGCAGGTCAGTGCGCTGGCGCTGGCGATGAGCGTCATCACCGCTCAGGCGGCAGACCGCATCGCCTTTATTCCTAAGCTGGTTGGCGTCGGCTTCTTTACCAGCGGCGGCAACGGTGCGAAAGAGGCGGGCAAAGCGCTTGGCGTGGACGTTACCTACGACGGCCCGACCGAACCGAGCGTTTCCGGCCAGGTGCAGCTGATCAACAACTTCGTCAACCAGGGCTATAACGCGATCATCGTCTCTGCCGTATCGCCGGACGGCCTGTGCCCGGCGCTGAAGCGGGCGATGCAGCGCGGAGTCAAGGTTCTGACCTGGGACTCTGACACTAAACCGGAGTGCCGCAGCATCTACATCAACCAGGGCACGCCGCAGCAGCTCGGCGGCCTGCTGGTGGAGATGGCGGAAAAACAGGTGACGAAACCCACCGCCAAAGTGGCGTTTTTCTACTCCAGCCCAACGGTCACCGACCAGAACCAGTGGGTGAAAGAGGCGAAAGCCAAAATCGAAAAAGAACATCCGCAGTGGGAAGTGGTGACCACCCAGTTTGGCTATAACGATGCCACGAAATCACTGCAAACCGCCGAGGGGATCTTAAAAGCGTATCCGGATCTCGACGCCATTATCGCTCCTGATGCCAACGCGCTCCCGGCGGCGGCCCAGGCGGCGGAGAACCTTAAGCGCCAGGGCGTGGCGATCGTCGGTTTTAGTACTCCGAATGTGATGCGCCCCTATGTGGAACGCGGCACTGTCAAAGCCTTCGGTCTGTGGGACGTGGTGCAGCAGGGCAAGATCGCGGTTAACGTCGCCGATCGTCTGTTGAAGAAGGGCGATCTTAACGTTGGCGACAGTGTCGAGGTAAAAGATCTCGGCACCCTGAAAGTCGAGCCAAACAGCGTACAGGGCTACCAGTATGAAGCGAAAGGCAACGGCATCGTGCTGCTGCCGGAGCGGGTGGTGTTCACCAAAGAGAATATCAATAACTACGATTTCTGATGGAGGATGAGATGGCTGATTTAGACGATATCAAAGAGGGAAAAAACTTCGGCTTAGACCGTCCGCAGCAGAACACGCTCTATACGCTGAAGGGCTGCGGTTCGCTGGAGTGGGGGATGCAGTCGCGTCTGGCGCGCATTTTTAACCCGCAGAGCAACCGTACGGTAATGCTGGCGTTCGATCACGGCTATTTTCAGGGGCCGACCACCGGGCTGGAGCGTATCGACCTCTCTATCGCGCCGCTGTTTGAAGAAACCGATGTGCTGATGTGTACTCGCGGCGTGCTGCGCAGTCAGGTGCCTGCGGCGACGAATAAGCCGGTGGTGCTGCGCGCCTCAGGCGGTAACTCGATTTTGAGTGAACTCTCTAACGAATGCGTGGCGGTGGCGATGGAAGACGCGCTGCGCCTTAACGTCTGCGCGGTGGCGGCGCAGGTCTATATCGGCAGCGAGCACGAGCATCAGTCGATCAATAACATCATCAAGTTGGTGGATGCCGGGAACCGCTACGGGATGCCGGTGCTGGCGGTGACCGGCGTGGGTAAAGAGATGACCCGCGACGCCCGATACTTCTCGCTGGCCAGCCGTATTGCCGCCGAGATGGGCGCGCAGTTTGTGAAAACCTATTTTGTTGAGGAAGGCTTTGAAAAAGTGACCGCCAGCTGCCCGGTGCCCATTGTCATTGCCGGGGGCAAAAAGCTGCCGGAGCTGGAAGCGCTGGAGATGTGCTGGCGGGCGATAGATCAGGGCGCATCCGGCGTGGATATGGGGCGCAATATCTTCCAGTCCAGTGCGCCGCGCGCGATGCTCAAAGCAGTGAAAAAAGTGGTGCACGAGAATCTGAGCGCCCGCGAGGCGTATCAGTTCTGGCAGGAGGAAAAACAGGGAGAGCTGAAATGAACGTGACGCTGGTGGAAATTAATATCAAACCGGAGCGGGTCGATGAGTTCCTTGAGGTGTTCCGCGCCAACCACGAAGGAGCATTGCAGGAGCCGGGCAATCTGCGCTTTGACGTCCTGCAGGACCCGGAGGTGAAGACGCGCTTTTTTATTTACGAAGCCTATAAAGATGATGAGGCGGTGCTGGCGCACAAGAAAACTCCGCACTATCTGGCCTGCGTGGCGAAGCTGGAAGAGATGATGTCGCAGCCGCGGCAGAAACGCAGCTTTATCGGCCTGCTGCCGGTGGTGTGAGGGCCGGGAAATGTCCCCTCACCCCGGCCCTCTCCCCGGGGGGAGAGGGGGAAAAACGGAGCCGTCGGTTAAATAGGGTGCGGGGAGAGGGAGAAAAGCGGAGCCGTCGGTTAAATAGGGTGCGGGGAGAGAGGGTAAAGCAGAGCAGTGGATAAAAAAGCGGCGCTGAACGGTTCCCTCTCCCCTGAGGGGAGAGGGTTAGGGTGAGGGGAAAGCGCTACGGCTGGCGGAAAAACTCGTTATACAACATATACAAATGCGCAGCGCTCCAGGAGAAGTTCGGTGCTCCCTGCTGCGCGCCGGTCAGCGGATTGTAGTTCTCCTGAATCGGGCCGTCGGAGGTTAACCCTTTGGCGTGCCTGAAGAAGGCGTCCGCCAGGTTCAGCGCCTCTTCGCGGTGTCCGTAGCGTTCCATCCCTTTCAGGCCGAACCAGAACTGATCCACCCACACGCGACCGCGCCAGTAAATATCCGCGCCAAACGCCGGATTGGTTAATGCGGCGGTGCCCAGCGGTACAAAGGTGTTGAACTCTTTATTATCCAGCATCACCGAAATCACCTCGTCGGCATGCGCCTGAGTCGCCGCGCCGTTAAACAGCGGCGACCAGCCCTCCGGGCCTTTGCCGCGCTCGACGATTGGCTTACCGGCGCAGCCGTTCGCCAGCGGCTGCTCCTCAATACGAATGTCGTAATAGAATTTTGTCTGCGGGTCGAACATGCAGGTGTTGATGTAATCGGCGAGCTTTTTCGCCAGCGCCTGATAGCGTTTCGCCTCTTCCGGCTTGCCGAGGAGGGTCGCCATCTCAGCCAGGTAGTGGTTATCGCTGTACATATAGCTGGCCTGATCGACCGACTCCTGCAACAGCGAATAGCCGAGCAGGTTACCGCTCTGATCCCGGTTTTCGGCGAATTTCACCGTCCAGTCGCTGCGTTTCCCGCCGTTGGCGATGTATCTATCTAACTGCTCTTTATCGATAAAGCCGAACACCGCCGCGTCATCGCGCCCGGACTCCCAGGAGGCGGCCACCTGCGCCGGGATCTCCAGGCTGTCGTAATCGCCCTTCGCCGTCACCTGCTCGTAGGTTTTGAGGCCAGAGAGCACCTCTTCTTTATCGCCCTTTTTCACGGTAAACAGCATCTCGCCGCTGGCAGTATTGTGCGCTTTATCGCGGGTCGCACCGTACTCCGGCACGCCGTTGCCGTTGTGGTCGCGGTTGCGCAGCCACCAGTCATGATAGGCCACCAGCTTTGGATACATCTCCTCAAGCCAGGCTTTATCTTTGGTGACGTTATAGACCTCCATCACCGACCAGGCGGCCAGGCTCGGCTTGGTATTGCGCTCGTTCCAGTTGCTGCCATCGCCGCCGCGTTCCGGGCTCAGGTTCCAGGCGATCAGGTCCGGAACGAACCCGGCATCCTGCGGGCGCACCTTGTCATTGGCGGCGATCTGCCATGAGAAGACGGCGCGAATATTCTCTTTGGCGATCTCCGGGTTGAAGTGGGCCATAGCGTAGGCCTGCTTCCAGGTATCCCACGGCCAGGTCTGGTTGCCAGAAAACCAGCGTCCGGTCACCGACGGCGTGACGGTATTGTGCTGCACCGCACCGCCGGGTGCGCGCCAGTTGCCGTTCAGGGTTTCGATGGCTTTCACCGCCACCCGGGTTTGTTCTGCGGTGGCGTCAGGGTTGGTCAACCCCTTTTGCAGATAGCCGTTCCAGCGCTGTTCGGAGGCGCTCAGGTAGTGGGCCGGGCGCGCCAGAATATCGCGGATTTGCGCCTTCTCCAGACGCACCTGTTCGGCGGTCAGCAGGTGCGAGTAGGTGGTGTAGATTGTCGTTGAGCCATTTATCTGTGCGCTGCTGGTGAAACGATGTCCGTCTATTTTAGTTGCCGTCGGCAGGGAGCGATGTACCTGATACTGCGATTCGCCGGAGGTCATTAAATCGGAGGCGGAACGGACTTTGCCAAAGCTCACCGTCAGACCATCGTGAGTTGCGCTAAGGCGGCGCTGATAATCCGGGAAGGTTTCATCAATGGTTTTACCCGCCAGCGGTTTACCCTCTTTCGCCGCCAGTTTCTCCAGCAGTTCGCCGTCCCAGACCAGTTTTAGCGGCGTGTTGCTGGTTATTTTAGTTTCCAGCAAAGAGGTGTGCGCGCTGGCGAAGCGCAGCGTCATTTCAACCTGCACGCCGGGGGCGGAGAGCTTTTGTACCAACGCGCCGGGCAGGCTCCAGGCCTGCATCGTGAAGGCGACCTTTTTATCGTTCTGGTACACCGTCAGGCGATCGAAATTGGTCGCCATAAAGTTGATGTACTCCTCGGTCAGTAGCGCAGGTCCAGGAAAGCCGCCCATAGTGGCAGGGCCGTCCGGCAGCAGGTGTCCATGCCATGCGCCAAGATCGAAAAACGGGTTGAAGCGCTGGTGGTCATCGTAATCAAAATCCTGCATAGACTGCGGCGCACCGCTACGGTTGATGACGTTTTTAAACTCATCAGCGGTCAGCGCATGGGCGGAAAAACTGAGCAGCAGTGCGCAGGCCAGCGGCGTGAGAGTGGTGATTATTTTCATGGTATGTCTGTCCCTTCTTACCAATAGAAATATTGCATCAGGAAAACCTGGTCGCTTGGATCGCCAGAGGCGTTTTTCATGTAGAACCGGCTGTCTGCGGCGGTGGCAAAACGCCCGCCACCATATTCGTACCAGATCCCGAACTGCATAAATGAGGTGGTTTCCTCAGCGGCGTTATCCGGGCGATGTTTGGCGTAGCTGTACGCGGTGGAGAGATAAACGCCCTTGAGCGCTTCGTACATGGCGCTGGCCATAAAGCCGGTTTCGGTACCCGGAACGTTTTGCCCGCTGGCGCGTCCGGTGTGGTGCCAGGCGCGGGCGGCGAGGTTGGGGGAGAGAATACCGGTTAAAAACAGTTGTCCGGTGCCGTCGGTCACTTCCAGACCGTTCATCCAGGTGACATCTTTGGCGATATCGTACTGAATGTAGCCGTTGACCATCGCCGGATAGGTGTATTTATCGTCGTAACGGTCGTATTTGCCGAAATGCAGCCAGGCTTTGCCTTCATCGTGGTGCCCGGCGGGCGTGGCGGTCACGCTATAGCGAAAGTCGCCCGCCAGGTTTTGCACCTTGAGCGCGTACATAATGTCGCGCGTGTTGGGGATCACGTAGCCGAGGTCGGGGGTGAAATCGCCCCACCATTGCAGGTCATCGAGCGATGAGTCCTGGCGCAGGCTGAGCATGATCTCGGTACTGTTATCGGTTTTATATCCACCATAGAAGCGGTTAATACCGCCTTCAAATCCGCCCCAGCTGTGGTCCGGTACCCAGGCGTTACCCTGGTTATCGGCCTGAACCGTCCAGCCTTCGCCATAAATTAAGCCGAACCAGTTGCCGTGCTTTATTTCCAGCCCGCCTTCGATATAGGTGCCGTCGCTATATTTGTGTTTATCCTCGCCTTCTAAATCCATATATCCGCCGACGCCCAGCTCGCCGTAAAATCGATATGACGTGGTGCTGATGTCTGGCGTCTTCATATCATCATGTTCTGCCGGATGAGCAACGTCAGCAGCCATTGTAGGGGCGCAAAAAGCCAGGGCGGCAAGCGCCCCGTAAAAGTGGTTATTATTTTTCATAGAGTGATTAAGAGGTAGTGAGTTTTAATTTTTAAGAAAAAATATTATTAAGAAGCATCAGAGGCCGGAGCCGCTTCAATTCTTTTTTCTTCCTGAGTTAATCCCTTCACGTATTTGCTGTATTTCCACCATGCAAATCCGAGGAAGATAACGATCCCGCCGACGTTATAGAAAATAATCGTCAGAATATTGCCGCCGGTTGGGAACGTTGAGGCAACGAAGCCGATGGCGAAAATAACAATCAGCATGGAAACCACCACGATGCCGGTGGTGCGCGAACCCATTTTAAAATCACGCGGCAAATGGTCGAGTTTGCGGCGCAGGTTGAGATACGCCAGCATAATAAACAGCGGCGGCAGCATCGAGGCGGCAGCGGTCATGTTGATGATGGTGTTCATTAAATCCTGCACCGTGTTAGAGCCCATCATCGGGATAATCATCAGCGGAATGACAATCAGGAACTGAATCCACGCCGCGCGGGCTGGTACGCCATTCTGATTAAGCTCGACGGTCTTTTTACCAAATATCCCGGCCGGGATTTCGGAGAAAAAGATTTTTACCGGCGTCGCGGTCCACATTAATAATGAACCGAACATCGCGGTGAAGGAGACCAGGCCGACAAAACGGTTAACCAGCAGTTCCGGTAAGCCAAAATATACCGCCATGCCGTGGAATACCTGTACCGAGCCGCCGGTAAACTTCAGTTCTTTGCTGCTGATAAACACGTTAATCAGCACCGAGGAAATCGAGTACAGCACCCCGATAACAATCCCGGCCATAATGATGACTTTAACGAATGACTTTGACCCGCCTTTGACGTCATTCACATATACCGCGACGGATTCCGCGCCGCCAGCCGCCATAAAAATCCAGGTGGTGATGCCAAGAAACGCCCAGTTGAAGTTAGGGATCATCGCGTCCACGGTAATGGGATCCGCAGGTTGAATACCGCCCACCAGCGCGCTGCCTGAGAGCAGAATGTAGGAGAGCGTCAACAGCAGCATCAACGAGGAAGTGACCGAGGTAATCGGCCCCAGCATTTTTGCGCCGTTGGTGGAAACCCAGGTGGATAAAGCGAACAGCGCCATGCTCAGCACCGTGGTGGCGACAGGAGTCAGAATGTATTCGTAGCCGAGAAACGCGTAAGAGGCATAGGCAATCACGCGCGGCAGCAGCGAGGTGAAAAAGAACAGGTTCACAAACCAGTAGGTGTAGGCGGTAATAAACGCCCAGCGCCCGCCCAGCGAGCTTTTGACCCAGGCGTAAACGCCCGCCTCGGAGTTTTTATTCAGCGAAACGAATTCGGCAATAATCAGGCAGAAAGGGATGAAGTAGAACAGGGTGGCGAGGAAAAACATCGGTGCCGACGCCAGCCCCAGCTCAATATTGTTATTGATAACGTTGTTAAAACTGAAGACGGCGGCGAAGGTCAGCGACAGCAGACCGAATTTGCCGATGGTATTACGTTTGGTATCAGACATAACACATCTCCACACATTATCCCTCAGAGAGTGGCCGAAGGGGATTGTGTTGTTTGTAGGGTAGAGGCAGTTAAGTATTACGGTTAATTTTAGTAAAAGTTTTAGTAAATAAAAGCGGTAAAACTGAATAGCTTTAACTCGATCACGAAAATGATTGGCGGTATGTCATCTCAACAGGTAAAAAAATCCCGCCTGCCGATGTGGTGCAGGCGGGAAGTCTGGTGCCTATTTCGCCGGATTTACTGCGCCTTTCAGCGCTGCCTTCTGACTTTTCTGCTGTTTTTTCTCAAAGCGGGTTATCCACCACCATGCGAGACCGGAGAAGACCGCGGTCATAAAGACGTTAATGAAGAAGGCGTTCACCAGGTCGACGCCCGGCGGGAAGGCGGAGGCGGTCATGCTGACCAGGAAAATCACCATCAGCATCGACACCACGCCCATCCCGACCTTTCTTGACCCCATGCGGAAGTCGCGCGGCGTGTCGTCGTGCTTCCAGCGGAAAACAAAGTAGGCAGCCATGATGAACAGCGGCGGCAGCATGGCGGTGCCTGCGGTCAGGTTGATGGCGGTATTCATCATCTGCTGGACGCTGGCGGAGCCGAAGCCGTTGACGATAAGCATCAGCAGGACGAAGACAAACTGCCACCAGGCGGCGCGTACCGGCACGCCGTGAGCGTTCAGCTCGGTGGTTTTTTTGCCATAGATGCCCGCGGGAATTTCAGAGAAGTGAATTTTTACCGGTGCGGCGGTCCACATCATCATGCTGCCGAAGATGGCAATAAACAGAATGATGCCGACGAAGCGGCCCATCAGCGCTTCAGAAATATGGAAGTAAGCGCCAAGGCCGGTGAAGATTTCCACCATACCCGCCGCGTAGGTCAGATCTTCGCGCGCCACAAAGACGTTTACCAGCAGTGAACCCAGCGCATACATACCGCCAATCAGCACTCCGGCGGTGATGATCACTTTAATAAACGATTTCTGCCCGCCTTTGGTGTCATTCAGGTAGGCGGCAACGGTTTCAGCACCGCCCGCGGCCTGGAAAATCCAGCACATAATGCCCAGCGTTGCCCAGTTAATGGTTGGGGCCATGGCGTGCAGCGTAATCGGCTGCGCTGGCACGTGACCCGAACCCAGTGCAGTAAAGGCGCCGACGACGTAAATCGCAAACAACGCGAAGACGCCATACGCCACGCATTCGGAAATTTTCCCCAGCCAGGTTGCGCCTTTGGTGGAGATATGGGTGGCCATGGCGAACAGGACGATGGAGATCAGTGAAGTGACCATCGGCGAGAAGGGAATGGCGTAACCCATAATCGCGTACGACGCGTAGGCCACCACGTTCGGCAGCAGCGACAGGAAAAAGAACAGGTTCACAAACCAGTACAGGAACGAACCCAGATAGGCCGCGCGGGTGCCTAAAGGCTGCTTCAGCCAGGCGTACATGCCTGACTCGGAATTTTTATTCGCTGAGACGAACTCGGCGATGATAAACACAAACGGGATAAAGTAAACCACCGTGGCGAACAAGAAGATAGGGGCGGAGCTTAGTCCTAACTCTATGTTGTTATTAACGATATTGCGCACGTTAAACACGGCGGTAAACGCCATCGACAGCAAGGCGAATTTACCTATTTTGGCACGTATTGATTCGGACATAAGTCCTCCGAAAATTTAGCTGGCCCGGATTTGGGGCTGGAACCGGGACGGCCTGCGGGCGCACCCGCTGGCCTCTTGTTGCTTAACGCAGGCTTACTTATTCAGGAAGTAGCCATCTTCAATCGTTACTTTGAGCACCACTTTTTTGACCGGTGAATCGCAGATAAAACGGTAAGCTTCGTCGGTATCGCAAATCACCATTTGTCCTTCATGAACCTGAACGGTTTCACCAAGGCCTTTCAGATATTCGCGGTCGGTTTCATCACGGTAGCAGGCGACGGTCTGGAGCTGCTCTTTGGCGGCAAACTCTATTTTTTGCTGACCTTGCAGATAATAGTGCACTTCGAAATAGCGGCGATTACCGACAAACAGCGCATCGGTAGTGCTATTGCTTTCCACACGATAGGAGAGCGAATCGCCGATGGAGTGAGCGACGCCGGGCCGAATATTGTCGAGGTTATTGATGGCTTCCACGCAGCGCTGCCATTTACGTCCGCTGTGATAAACCTGCTTAAACTGTTCTAAATTATCGAGAATTCTCATTTTTCAGCCTCGCTGTGTGAATCGGAGGAAAAGAAACCGGCGTCAAAGCTATGATTCGCCAGCCTCTGCGAGGAAGCGCATCCGCCTTCCAGCGGCAGCAACGTGAAGCCATAGTTGAACGGTTTGAGCCAGACGCGCCAGCTATCCAGCACCTCGCTGCCCCAGGAGTTAGAGCCCAGTCCGAGCAGTTGGGCGTCGATATTCAGGGTGATGTCATCGCTGCGGCGCAGTTCGTTGCAGTGCTGCGCGGCATGCAAATTCTCAGCCGTATAGTGCCAGGCGCTGACGTTGAGCGGGTTACGCGGCACCACCATCAGGCCGCTGCCGTGGCGGTCGGTAAAAGAGGCCCAGCGCACATGCTGGCGGTTGCCATTGTTCTGCGGGAACGGGTAGTTCACGAACATGTCGTCGACGGTGGTGCGCCAGACGTCAATGATGTTGCTTTGCTGGCTGTCGGCGTAGTTTTCGCCCGGCCCGCGACCATAATAATTGACCTGCTCAAACTGACCGTTAATGCCGAGCATAAAGCCGATGCACGGTACGATATGCGGGTAATCACCGTAGCGTTCGCCTTCAAGCTCAACGTTGATATGGCCCTGCGGAGTGACCTGCCAGCGATAGGTACAGCGCATGCCGAAATCGAAAACCGGCGGGGCGATGATGCTGCGGGTGGTGATAATCACCGTATCGCCGTGCTGCTCGGCGCTGAATTCACGCAGATGCTCCTGCATAATTTGCAGATGATTTGGCTGCCACAGCCCTTCGTATTCCTGCTTATGGTTATCAATCATCGGCTTGAAGAAGTTAATCTTCGGCTCGCGGGTCACCTGGTCGATGCCGTTCACCTGCCATTCGCTGAGCTTGCCGCTGACTTTCGAGAACACCACGCGGAAGTTGTGCCCGGTGATGCTGTAGCTCAGACGTTCATCGGCAATGTGCAGCGGGGTGGCGCTGGCGTTAATCAGCGGTGTTTTTGCTGCGGTCTGCTCTTTAAGCTGGAACTGGTAGACGGCGATTGGGTGGTTGGCTTCGCTGTACGGCGTACGGGAATCTTTGGTCACCATGATGTTGACGAAGGTTTCGCGATCGTCGAGCGCCGGCAGGTCGATTTTGATATCGCGACTGCTGTTTGCCACAAGCCCCGGAACCTTAAGCTGCTGGGTTGCCAGCGTTGACCCTTCGGCACGCACTTCAACGCGCAGAGTGTAGTCATCCAGCGTGGAGAACCAGAGCTTATTATCGACGCGCAGCTCGCCCCGGGTGATGTCGGTCGCCTGGACTTTTACCGGTGCGATAACCTGTTTGTACTCTCTGAGCCCCGGACCTGGGGTCTGATCAGAGAAAATCAGCCCGTCGAGACAGAAGTTATAGTTATTAGGATAGTCGCCATAGTCGCCGCCGAATTTGTACCATACCGTGCCGTTGTCATCGGTGGCCTGGATACCGTGATCGCACCACTCCCACACGTAGTGGCCCTGAATGCTGTCGTGCTGATAGAACACGTTCTGATATTCGCTCAGTCCGCCGGGACCGTTGCCCATCGCATGGGCGTATTCGCAGATAATGCGTGGTTTTTCATGCGGATGCTCGCCAAATTCGTTCATCAGCGGCACGCGGGTATACATGGTGGAGATGATATCCACCACTTCGGCGTCGCGATCCTCTTCGTAGTGCACCAGACGCGTATCATCCAGCGCTTTGGTAGCGTGGTACATCGCGCGGATGTTGCAGCCATAGCCGGATTCGTTGCCCAGCGACCAGATGATGATGGACGGATGGTTTTTCTGCGCGTGAACGTGGCGCACGATACGCTCGACGTAAACGTGCTCCCATGACGGGTCGTCGGTGATGGCGCTCAGGTTGCCGACGTTAGCGAAGCCGTGGGATTCGACATCGGTTTCCGCCATCACGAACAGGCCGTAAATGTCGCACATCTCATAGAAACGCGGGTCGTTCGGATAGTGGGCGGTACGCACCGAGTTAATATTGTGCTGCTTCATCAGCAGCAGATCTTTCTCCACGCGGTCCATTCCCACAGCGCGGCCTTTCAGATGGTCGTTATCGTGGCGGTTAACCCCGTGCAGCATCACGTAGCGGTTGTTGATATAAAACAGGCCATCGCGCACTTTGATATCGCGAAAACCAACGCGCTGCGGGATAACTTCGATAATCTCCCCGGCGGCGTTTTTCAACGTCATCACCAGGTGATAGAGGTACGGGTTTTCTGCTGACCACTGCTGCGGCGCTTTCACATCGATAGCAAAATCAACGTTCAGCTGTTGGTTGACGGTCAGGCGCTGGGTTGTGCCTTCATACAGCGCTTTTTCACCGTCGAACAGTACATATTCCAGCGTGACTTCGCCCGCCTGGGCGGCGAGATTTTCCAGCACCAACTGGCAGGAGAGGGTGGCGTCGAGATAGTCGTCGTTAAAGTCGGTACGCAGGGTGAAATCCTGCACATGCAGCGGATTTTTCCCGACAAGATAGACGTCGCGGAAAATACCCGCCGACCACCACATATCCTGGTCTTCGATATAGGTGGAGTCGGCCCACTGCATCACGCGCACGCACAGCAGGTTGTCGCCGGTTGTCACCGCGTGACTGATATCGAACTCTGCCGTCAGGCGGCTGCCTTTACTAAAACCAATGTACTGGCCGTTAACGTAGACTTCGAAATAGGTTTCGACGCCATCAAATTTAATAATGGTCTGCTGATCCTGCCAGCCGTCGCTGAGGGTAAAGATACGCTGATAGGCGCCGGTCGGGTTATCGGTCGGAACGTACGGTACGTCAATCGGGAAGGGAAAACCTTCATCGGTATATTGCAGCTGGCCGTGGCCTTCCATCTGCCACATTCCCGGCACGGTGATCGGCCCCCAGTCACTAAGATATTGTGAGGTGAACGTTTCCGGTACCAGCAGCGGGTTGGTGAAGAAGCGGAAGTTCCATTGTCCGCTGAGGGACAAAAAGCGGCTGCTGGTTTCACGAGCGAAGGTACGCGCCTGAGCCTGCGAATCGTAAGAGAAGAAATAGGCCCGCGGCGGCAGCCTGTTTTCATGAGTGAGTTGAAGATTTTCCCAGCGATTCATATCGCCTCCCTGAACGGACTAAATGGATATGGTGTATTTTAGTAAAACTTTTACTAAATAAAACCACCGGAGGCGATTTACTTTAACTCGATCACAAAATGAGCGTCGTCTGGTTGGGGGAATAGAAAAATCCCGGGTTGCGGCGTAAACGCCTTACCCGGGCTACCGTTTTGCAGACGGCGGTGAACCCGTAGCCCGGGCAAGGCGCGTGAAGCGCCGCCCCCGGGAGCAGAGCGCAGAGGATTTAGCGTCAGAAACGGGATTAACGGGTGGTGCCGCGTAGCTTAAGCACGCTGGGAACGAATACGTTTAGCGGTAGCGCACGACCGTCGCGGGCTTTTTCAACCAACAGGTTAACGCCCTGGCTACCCATCATTTCAGAGTGGATGCGCACCGTGGAGAGCGGCGGGAAGGTAAAGCGCGCGGTGGGGATATCGTTAACGCTGATAAGCGAAATATCTTTTGGGATAGACAGACCACGCTCATGAATGGCGCGCAGTACGCCGATGGCGATGGAGTCCGAGGCGACGAACAGCGCGGTGGGGAAATCCGCTTTCGCCAGCATCGTTTTCGCCAGCTCATAGCCGGAGGAACTGGAAAAGCCGCCACGCCAGATATCATCTTCCGACACTACGCCCTTCAGGCGACCGTACTCGACGAATGCCACTTCGCGGATATCAGCCTTGCCGGGCTCATCCTGACCGCCAATAAACCCAATGCGCGACGCGCCCTGAGCAATAAAAAAGTCGATCACCTCTTTGGCAATACGCACCAGATCGATATCTACGGCATCATAGCTGCTGCCTGGCTCATGGAAATCGATAAAGCAGATGTTGTCAGTTAACGCAGTGGCGGCGTCACGAATTGCGCGCGAAGGCTGGCCGACAATCAATACGCCGGTCACTTTTTTTAGCTCGGGCAGAGCGTTATTGAAGTAGCAGTTAGTCAGCTCAATACTAAGTTTTTCGCATTGCGTTTCAATACCATGGCGAATTGCCAGATAGTAAGGATCGTTAATTTCCAGATCCTGCTGATAGCTGTAGATCGCCAGGATATGGTGGTGCCCCACGGTATGAGTCTGAGTCTTACGCGAACTGGTACTTTTATATTCCAGCTTCTCCGCAATCTCCAGGATGCGGTGCTTGGTCTCTTCTTTTACGTTCAGGGTGGGGTCGTCGTTTAATACCCGTGAAACCGTCGCCAGCGAGACGCCCGCTTCGGTCGCGATATCTTTTAGTGTAGCCATTTTTTCCCTTATCTGACGTTGCCCCATCGACGCAAACCATTGTAAAGCAAGCGCGGGCTCCTGCATCTCTTTTCAGTAAATTTCCGCCGTATTATTCATCATCAGCACGGCGTTTTCTCTGATGTAAATCGTGATAGAACTAACACTCCTGTCAATATTATGCGGAAGCGTTGACGATATTTGTTATCTTTTACTAAAATTTTACTTGGAGGTAAAAGATGGAAACGGTGGTTTATGATGATTTTGCCAAACTGGAAATGCGCACCGGCAAGATAGTGGCAGTCCAACGCCATGCGAATGCCGACAAGCTGTACATTGCCCAGATTGATGTCGGTGAGCGTACATTGCAGACGGTGACCAGCCTGGTGCCGTACTACAGCGAAGAAGAGCTGCTGGGGAAAACCGTGGTGGTGCTGTGTAATCTGGCGAAAGCGAAAATGCGTGGGGAAACATCGGAGTGCATGCTGCTGTGTGCAGAAACTGATGATGGCAGCGAAAGCGTGTTGCTCACACCTGAGAGGCTGATGCCCGCTGGCGTGCGGGTGGTATAAGCAGGATGCCCTCTTCCCCGGTGGGGAAGAGGGCAAATAGCTACGCCTCTTCCACCGAAACCCGCAGCGCTGCCAGCGCCAGACGGGCCGCTTTCAGCACCTGCTCACACTGTTCAAGGGTCAGCGTCAGCGGCGGCTCGATGCGAATCGTCCTCGCGTTATTTAGCGTTCCGGCTACCAGCACCCGCTGGCGGAACATCTCGCTGGCAAAGTCATAACCGGTTTCGTTATCGACGAACTCAATTGCCATCAGCATGCCTTTACCGCGCACTTCATTCACCAGATCCGGATACTCGCGGGCCAGTTGACGGAAGCCGTCCAGCAGGATGTCGCCTTTCTGCTCCGCCTGCGCGGGCAGGTTTTGCGTTAGCAGCACGTTGATGGTTGCCAGCGCCGCCGCGCAGGCCAGCGGATTACCGCCAAAGGTGGTGGTGTGCAGGAACGGATTGTCGAACAGCACCGAAAAGACCTCTTCGGTGGCGATCGTTGCGCCAATCGGCATTACGCCGCCGCCCAGCGCTTTGGCAAGGCACAGAATATCTGGCTGGACGTTTTCATGCTCGCAGGCAAACATCTTGCCGGTGCGGCCCATCCCGGTCTGCACTTCATCGAGGATTAGCAGCGCGCCAAACTCGTCGCACAGCTTGCGAACCGCAGGCAGATAGCCCGGCGGCGGCAGAATGACCCCACCTTCGCCCTGAATCGGCTCAAGGATCACCGCCGCAACGTCATCGCCGGTTTTCTTACACTCGCTGAGCAACGTGCGCATGGCGTTAATATCGCCAAACGGCACATGGCGAAACCCTGGCAACAGCGGCATAAACGGCTTACGGAAGGTGGATTTGGCGGTGGCCGACAGCGCGCCCAGCGATTTACCATGAAACGCGCCGCTGGTGGCGACGAAGGTAAACTTGCCCCGCGGAGACTGGTAAGCTTTCGCTAGCTTTAGCGCCGCTTCGACTGATTCGGTACCGCTATTGCTAAAAAAGCTGTATTTCAGTTTGCCGGGCGTTAAGGCCGCCAGCGTTTTTGCCAGCATGGCCCGCAGCGGGTCCAGCAGTTCCTGGCTATGAAGAGGTTGTTTAGCGAGTTGATTCTCGACGGCGGAAACGACAACTGGATTACGGTGCCCTACATTAAAAATCCCAAACCCACCCAGGCAGTCAATAAACTCCTGTCCCTGAGTGTCGACAAGCGTATTCAACCCTCCCGCTTGCCACTCTACGGCCCCGTAATCCCCGCCAGCAGTGACTGATTTTCGATACGCTAAAAACCCTGGATTCACATGCTCTTTAAAGTATTCCCTGACCTCCTGATTAAGTGATTTCATCTCCTCATGATCGAGCGTTCGCTTCTCAATGAGATTCAGTGCGTGTGCGCTGCAGGCCAGAGCCGATGCGCTGGAAGGTAACCTGTTCAAAATGAGCTCCTGGACGGGGCGTATCACATGATACTGAATTAAGTATTGCAGGGATTACGCCACTTCGGCTCAGGCCAGGAAAATCGGGATAAACGCAACGTGAAATCGTGATTGTGCAAAATTTAATCTCACGGCGATATTATTGGCATGTTTTACTCCTGAAGGCGCAAAACGATGCAGGAAAGGGCTTCCGCCGCATGCTTTGCGGCGGTGCAGGATGCCCTGCGGTGGGGCAGAAGGTTAGTCGAGCTGGGAAATCTCCATTGCTGCGCGGTCAATCACGCCGATAATTTGCTTCAATTGCGCTTCAGTAATTTCCTGCTGATTGACTCTTAAATCCAGTACCGCTTTGAAGTTTTCCAGCGCCCGCTTCATCTGCGGATTTTTACGCAGTTCACAACCCACCATGCGGGCTTGCAGCCTGGCCTGGATATGCTCCAGATGTTCCTGGTTTTCAGCATGTAGCTGGCTGCCCTCGGCGGTAATAGCGATTTTTTTGCGCCCGTTTTCGTCTGCAACGCTGATCAAACCCTGGTCCTGGAGGAGGTCGAGCGTCGGGTAGATAACGCCGGGACTTGGGCTGTAGTTACCCTGGGTCAGGGTTTCAATCTCTTTGATTAGCTCGTAACCGTGGCTGGCGTTGCGGGTGAGGATATCGAGGATAACCAGACGCAACTCGCCGTGACCAAAGAAACGCTGACGGCGTCCGCCTCCGCCTCTGCGGCCATGCTCGCCGTGTTCGCCGTGTTCACCGTGGCGTCCACGTGGCCCACGTCCTTCTTCGTGATGATGTCTCATGTTTTGTTCCTGTGTTGTTTTGATATATCTAATTTATATCTAAAAAATATTTTATGGCAACCATGGAATTGATTTATTTTTTATAATATTGATATTTAATGGTTTATTTTGGTTTTTTGACTTTTGTGGCGTTTTGTTATGCTTATATCAAAAAATGCTTGCATTCTTTTTTAATGCCAATCATTATCATTTGCAAGATTTTTAGATATATCTATTTACTGTTCACGAAGGCGACTGAAAATGACAACGACAAATCAACCTAAATATCCGCAACGCGTGCGTAACGAGCTGCGTTTTCGTGAGTTAACCGTGCTGCGCATCGAGCGTATCGGTCGCGCTTTCCAGCGCATCGTGCTGGGTGGAGAGGCGCTGAATGGCTTTGTTTCCCAGGGGTTTGACGACCATACCAAGCTCTTTTTCCCCGAAGCGGGATCTGCGTTCACCCCGCCAGAGGTGACGGATGAAGGCATTAACTGGGGTGAGGGCGTGCGCCCGGCGACCCGCGACTATACGCCGCTGTACGATGCCGGGCGTCATGAGCTGGCGTACGACTTCTTTATTCACGATGGCGGTATCGCCAGCAGCTGGGCGCTGGCGGCGAAAGTCGGCGATAAGCTGGTGATCGGCGGTCCGCGTGGTTCGCTGGTGGTGCCGGAGGATTACGCCTGGCAGTTGTACGTCACCGATGAGTCCGGAATGCCCGCGCTGCGCCGCCGCCTGTTAGGGTTACAGCAGCTCCCGACGCGCCCGCAGGTGACGGCGATCGTGACCATTGGCGATGAGTCTTACAAAGATTATCTGGCGGATCTCAACGGCTTTAATATTGAGTGGGTGGTGGGGCATAACTCATCTGCCGTGGCTGAGCGCCTGGCGCAGGTGGTGGTTCCGGCGGAAGACTATTTTATCTGGGTGACCGGGGAAGGGGCGGTGGTGAAATCGCTGCTGGCGCGCTTTGAAGGTGAAAAGATTGACCCGCAGCTGGTGCGTTCTCAGGCCTATTGGCACAGTAAGTAAGTGCGGAGAAAACCCGGGTTGCGGCTAACGCCTTATCCGGGCTACGAAATTCGCACCCGTGCAAATCCGTAGCCCCGCTAAGCGCAGCGCGAGCGGGGGAGTTATCCGGGGCGGCAGATTTGCACGATGCTTTTCCCGGAGGCGGCGCGGTGCGCCTGTCCGGGCTACCTGTCCACAAGATTGCAGTGGACCTGTAGCCCTGCTAAGCGCAGCGCCACCGGGAGGTTCTCTTATCTTTCCGCCAGCGCTTTAAATACCATTGCCACCGCGTGGGCGCCGGGGTCCATATTTCCGCGCAGGCTATCGCTGTTCAGATACGACGCGCGCCCGGCGTTGGCTTTGCTGGCGTGAAGGGTACGATCTGCGCCCGCCTGCGCCGCCGTGAAAGCAGCTTGCAGGTTTGCCGGTTTCGCCAGCAGCGCTGTCAATGCCGGTTGCAGGGCGTCGATCATGGTACGGTCGCCTTCATCCGCGCCGCCGTAAAATTTCATCTGCGCCAGACCGGTGTTCAGCGCTTCGGCGACGTTCGCTCCCTGCTCCAGCTTCTGCCCGGCGGCGGTGAAGAAAATCGACATCAGCACGCCGCTGGAGCCACCCATCACTACGGTCAGGCGCTCGCCAATTAAGGCAAATAGCGTGGCGAGGTTATCCAGCGGCAGCTGCTGGCGCTGTAATAAATCGGCGATGTCTCGCGCCCCGGCAGCGAAAGTGGAACCGGTATCTCCGTCGCCGACTTTGGCATCCAGCGCGTTGAGATCCGCTTCCAGACTGGACAACGTCCCGGTCACCTGCTCGACATAACTCGCAACCACGCTATTCTGTGAAGGTTCAAACTCTACGCGAGTGCTGCGCAGCGATGACGGCATCACGTTGATTTCACGCGGCTGCACCGGCGTCTGCCAGCCTGCGGTTTCTACCGCAGAAAGCAGCGCTTTCTCGATGCTCTCCTCCAGCACGATGGCGGTGAGGGAGAAGCCTTTCATATCCAGCGCGGTCACCAGCGAGGCCGGGCCAATCAGCCAGTCGATACGCTGGCGCAGCGGAGTATTCGCCAGCTCACGGGTCAGAATCGCCATTTCGGCAATCGACACGCCGCCGAGGTTGTTGATCATCACCGCCAGACGGCCGGTTTCCGGCAGGGCGGCGGTGAGTTTCTCAACCATCAGGCCTACGATTTTCGCGCTGTTCTGGGTAGCGATAACCGAAGCGCCCGGTTCGCCGTGGATCCCCATCCCCAGTTCGGCCTGGTCGGGATGATGGCGCGGCGTTGATTCCGCATCCTGCGGCAGATGGCAGCTGGAGAGCGCCAGGCCAAGGCTGACGGTATGGTTGGCAGCATACTGCGCCTCACGCAGCACGGTTGCCAGATTATGACCGCGTTCGGCAAAGTAGCCCGCCACTTTATGCACCAGGATCGTCCCGGCGATGCCGCGTGGATGTTTGTTATCCGGCAGCGAAATATCATCACCGACGATCAGCATTTCAACGTTATAGCCGAGGCGACGTGCTTTCTCCGCCGCAAGGCCGAAGTTCAGGCGATCGCCGGTATAGTTCTTCACGATCAGCAGGCAGCCCGCTTCGCCGGTCACCGCCTGAATGGCGGTCAGTACCGCATCGACGCTCGGCGAAGCAAATAGATCGCCGCAGACGGCGGCGGTCAGCATCCCTTTACCAACAAACCCCGCGTGGGCCGGTTCGTGACCGGAACCGCCGCCGGAGATCACCGCGACGTTATTTTTGTCGAGATCGCGGCGCACCACCACGCGAATGGCGGGATCGCTCTCCAGCCGGGCCAGATTGTTCCACGGGCTGGCGATAATGGTCCCTTCAATCACTTCGTTGACGAGGTTGGCGCGCTGATTAAAAAAGAATTGAGACATAACGGATCCTGGATATTGAGCAAAAAACCGGAGGGCTGGCCCCCGGCAGCGAAAAGGTGGGTGGCAAGCTACCCGCGAATAATGCGTTTGCCGGGGACATCAAGGGTGACGGTATCGCCGTTTTGCAACGTGTTCAGCGCTTCCCCCTGCTGGCAAAGCATGGCGATGCTGGCCTGACGGGCGATAATCGCGCCGTGAGAAAGTTCGCTGCCCGCCTGCAGGCAGATGCCCTTGACCTGACGGGCGTCGAGTTGCAGCACGGTAGAAGGGAAGATATCGTCGGCAACGAGAATTGTTGGCCCGCTAAATTGCGGCAACGGCTCACTGCGGCCCTGAAGGTGGCGCAGCGTGCGATGCAAAATATCTTCAATATCAATATAGCGCGCTTGCAGGTAGGCATCGTCGAGATGGCGATATTGCTGGCTTAAATCGACCAGCACCTGATACCACGCCCACTCAGCGCAACACTGTTCATCGCGCACGATATCGCAGGCGGCTTCGAATAAATCAGGGTCGTCGAGCAGGGTATGATGCCCGGAGAAGATTGCCGCGATATCGGCGCAATATTTCTCTTCCGCCTGCGTGGTCAGCGCGCTAAGGTCTTCCAGCGTCTGGTCGATGGCTCGTTTCAGGCGCAGTTGCTGCTGGCCAGTATCGCCGCAATTTTCCCGCTCTACCGCAGCATGCGGCTGCGGATACCGCGCTACGCGGCCCTGTACGCGAGCGGCGGTAGCGGGCTGAAGCGCAGGCGATGCGCCCGTTTGCTCGCCGAAGTTGTCTGCCGCCAGTGCCTGAAATGCCGCCAGCGCGGCGTCGGCGTCTGGGCCGCGGGCCAGAAGCCGTAAGGTATCGTTGCAGCGAACCTGGAGCAGGGCGATTTGGTTGAGGCTATCCGGGGTCACGCATTTCCCCTCTTTTTCCAGCACCAGCTCGGCATTGAACCCGGTTAGCGCGGCGACCAGCTTTGATGCCGGGCGAACGTGCAGGCCGTTGTGGTTTTTAATGACCACCGAAACGGAGCGCGCATCGGTCAGCGCGGCGACGGTGGAAGAGGATTGCGGTTGCGATGGTAATCCCAGCTGTACGCGCTTTGCCTCCAGCGCATTCATGGCGTCTTCGATCACCTTATCGATATTGGCTCCGGCAGCGGCGCTGACCGTTGCCGCCAGGGTGCCTTCGACCAGCGGTGCGGCACACAGCCGAACCTTCGCGGCAATCGCCGGATCGAGCAGATCCAGTGCGGTTTCGGCGCTGAGGAGGGCGCTGCCGATATCCATCATCACCAGCACATGATCGGTGTCGGCAACGGATTCAATCGCTTCCATGACTTTAATCGGATCGGTGCCGATCGGGCTTGTAGGATCGTCAATCCCGGCGGCGATCGCCAGCTTACAGCCGTCGTTCATTAACATCTGCCGGGCCAGTTCTCCGACACCTTCGCCCAACTGGGCGCTATGAGAAACAATAACCAGGTTTACCATCGCGTTTTCCTTACTCTTTTGCTGCCGCTGCCAGCATTTGAACCATAAACATCACCGAGGTTGCTCCCGGATCCTGATGTCCAATGCTGCGCTCGCCGAGGTAGCTGGCGCGGCCTTTGCGGGCCTGCATGGTGATCGTGGCGTGGACGGCGGCTTGTGCCTGTTCGCAGGCGGCATCCAGCGCGCTTTGTATCGACAGGTGCTGCTCGCTCGACTGGCGCAATGATTCCGCCACTGGCAGCCAGACGTCGCACATGGTTTTATCCCCCGGCTCCGCTTTGCCGCGATTGACCACGCCGTCCGCACCTTCGCGGATCGTTTGATAAAGCTCATCCAGGGTCAGGCTTTGATGGGCCTGGGTCACCTGGGCGGCGCGAATAAAGAAGGTGCCGAATAGCGGGCCGCTGGCTCCGCCGACGTTGGAGAGCAGCGTCATGCCGGTGTTCTTCAGAATGAAGCCAATGTCTTTATCGGCAATGGACGGCAGCTTTTCTACCACCTTGCTAAAACCACGATGCATATTCAGGCCGTGGTCGGCGTCGCCAATTTCTCTGTCCAGACCGGTTAAAAAATCACTCTCTTTGGTGAAGATTTCGCCGCAGCGATAGAGCCAGTCTACGATTTGCGTTCTGCTTAATGACATGTCGTGCTCCTTATTTTCCCCAGTTTAGCGCCGGGGTGTGAACCGGGGCGTCCCATAATGCCAGCGTCTCGTCATCGGCTTTGAGCAGGGTGATGGAAAAGCCCACCATATCCAGAGAGGTACAGTAGCTGCCGATAAGATTGCGTTTGATAACGATGCCGGTTTCCTCGCAGCGCTGCGCCAGGCGGCTGTAGACGCCGTACAGTTCTGATAGCGGCGTCGCGCCGAGGTTGTTGACCAGGGCGATGACGCGATCGCCTTTTTGCAATGCTTTTTTCGCCTGCGGTACGTCCTGCCATGCGCCTTTGACGTTATCCCACTGGCGCAGCGTGCGGCTGTAGGTGCCGTTCTCCAGTAGGGTTTCGAACATTTCATCGACGGTGCGATCGAGGGAAGTGAAGCGGCGGCGATCGATGCCCGGCTCGCCGTGAATACCCACGCCGAACTCCATTTCGTCATCCTGTAATTCGAATGAGGGCTGCCCGGCGGCCGGGACAGTACAGGCGCCGAGCGCGATACCGATAGAGTGACCGAGGTTGTTGAGACTACGTCCCAGTTCGGCGCAGTCTTGCAAAGAGTCGCCGCGTTCAGCCGCCGCGCCAACCAGCTTCTCAATGAGCACGGTATTGGCAACACCGCGACGCCCGGCGGTGTAAAGGCTGTCTTTTACCGCCACATCGTCATCGATCACAACGGTGGTAACCTTCACACCGCTTTCATGCAGTAGTTCGGTGGCGGTTTCGAAGTTAAGAATGTCGCCGGTATAGTTTTTGATAATCAGCAGTACGCCTTCGCCGCCGTCGATGTTCATGGCGCATTCGAACATTTTATCCGGCGTAGGGGAGGTAAAAATCTCACCCGGGCAGGCACCGGAGAGCATCCCCTTGCCGATATAGCCGCAATGCATCGGCTCATGACCGCTGCCGCCGCCGGAGAGCAGCGCCACTTTTCCCGCGACCGGGGCATCGGCACGGGTCACGTAGACCGGGTCCTGGTGAAGCGTGAGTTCAGGGTGCGCTTTCGCCAGGCCAGCTAATTGTTCACTCAGTACATCTTCGACACGGTTAATCAGTTTTTTCATTGCTTATTCTCCGTCGGAGGTTGCCGATGCGGCCTCTCTGCTGACGGAGGCGGTCATCGTGTAGGGGTACCGCCTGACGATATGCGATATCCGGCGATGTATTGATTCTGGCTGAGTTAGCGGAAAAAAAAATCGTCATAAAACGGGTTTCATTACGGAACGCGATTGTCATTTTATGTTCCTTAATGAAACATTTTTAATCAGGGAAATGGAAAAATGCGACGCAAAGCTATTTTTCTACCTTGCTTTACATACCCGGAAGGCGCTGGCAAAGAAATAGTTTTTGCTGCTAATGCTGCCTGTACTGGTGGAAAACACGACCAGTCATTCGGTTTCAGACCTGTTTTTATGCCAAACGAGCGGATCGGGATCGCAATCCCAGCGTTTGATGTGAATTTACGTTCCAATATGAAACGATAATTTTTGTTATCCGTTTCATATCGGGACAAAAATGCGAAACATTTTTTTGCCCGCCGCTCGCCCTACAGTGATGACATCGCTCAGGTAGCGCTTTCGTTCCCGCTCTTAATTCGAGGCTGGAAGAAGAAATGCCGGGGCTCATCATGTAAAACATGCACTTATTTGAGGGTGAACGGAATGCTAAAAGTTATTCAATCTCCAGCCAAATATCTCCAGGGTCCAGATGCCTCCACTCTGTTTGGTCAGTACGCTAAAAACCTGGCGGACAGCTTTTTCGTGATTGCCGATGACTTCGTGATGAAGCTGGCGGGAGATAAAGTGTTGAATGGCCTGAACAGCCACAATATCAGCTGCCATGCTGAGCGCTTTAACGGTGAGTGCAGCCATGTTGAAATCAATCGCCTGATTGCCATTCTGAAACAGCACGGCTGTCGCGGCGTAGTGGGTATTGGCGGCGGGAAAACGCTCGATACGGCAAAAGCGATTGGTTACTACCAGAAGCTGCCGGTGGTGGTGATCCCAACGATTGCCTCCACCGATGCGCCAACCAGCGCGCTGTCGGTTATCTACACCGAAGCCGGTGAGTTTGAAGAGTACCTGATTTACCCGAAAAACCCGGATATGGTGGTGATGGATACGGCAATTATCGCTAAAGCGCCGGTACGTCTGCTGGTGGCCGGGATGGGTGATGCGCTTTCAACCTGGTTTGAAGCGAAGGCCTGCTATGACTCCAGAGCCACCAGTATGGCGGGTGGTCAGTCTACGGCGGCGGCCTTGAGCCTGGCGCGCCTGTGCTATGATACGTTGCTGGCGGAAGGGGAAAAAGCCCGTCTCGCCGCTCAGGCCGGGGTCGTCACCGATGCGCTGGAGCGTATTGTTGAAGCGAATACCTACCTCAGCGGTATCGGCTTTGAAAGCAGCGGTCTGGCCGCGGCGCACGCCATTCACAACGGTTTCACCATCCTCGAAGAGTGCCATCATTTGTACCACGGCGAAAAAGTTGCTTTTGGCACCCTGGCGCAGCTGGTGCTGCAAAACAGCCCAATGGAAGAGATCGAAACCGTGCTGAACTTCTGCCAGAAAGTTGGCCTGCCGGTGACGTTGGCGCAGATGGGCGTGAAAGAGGGTATCGACGAGAAAATTCAGGCGGTAGCGAAAGCGACCTGCGCTGAAGGCGAAACCATCCACAATATGCCGTTCCCGGTCAGCGCCCAGAGCGTGCATGCGGCGATTCTGACCGCTGACCTGCTTGGGCAGCAGTGGCTGGCGCGTTGATTTATCGTCGGCCTGCCCGGCCTGGCTAAAATATCCCTTCGGCGGTTTCCGTCGAAGGGTTTGTCGTTTTTAACACAGCGGAAATGGATATGACGGCGCAGACTCAACGCTTTCCTTCGGTGATAACTCAGTCATGGCATCGTTGCAGCAAGTTTATGCAGCGGGAAACCTGGCAGGCGCCGCATCAGGCGCAGGGACTGACCTTTGAATCGATTTGCCGGCGCAAGACCGCGCTGCTGACGATTGGTCAGGCGGCGCTGGAAGATGCCTGGGAGTTTATGGATAGCCGTCCCTGCGCGTTATTTATTCTTGATGAGTCCGCCTGTATTCTCAGCCGCTGCGGCGATCCGCAGACTATTGCCCAACTGGCGGAACTGGGGTTTCTCGACGGCAGCTACTGTGCAGAAAGCATTATCGGCAGTTGTGCGCTCTCGCTGGCCTCAATGCTCGGACAGCCGGTGAAAACCTCTGGCGATCAGCATTTTAAGCAGGTTCTGCATGGTTGGTCGTTCAGCTCCACGCCGGTGTTTGATAACCACGGACGCCTGTTTGGCTCCATTTCGCTGTGTTGCCTGATTGAAGAGCAGGCCACGTCGGATTTATCCCTGACCCTCGCCATCGCGCGGGAAGTCGGCAACTCTCTGCTCACCGATAGCCTGCTGGCCGAGTCGAACCGCCATCTTAACCAGATGTATGGTCTGCTGGAGAGCATGGATGATGGGGTAATGGCCTGGAACGAGCAGGGCGTTTTGCAGTTTCTTAACGTGCAGGCCGCAACGCTGTTGCACCTCGATGCGCAGGCCAGCCAGGGGAAAAATATCAATGACCTGGTGACGCTTCCGGCTCTGCTGCGTCGGGCAATTAAGCACGCGCGCGGGCTGAATCACGTTGAAGTCACCTTTGAGAGTCAGCATCAGTTTATTGATGCGGTAATCACCCTCAAACCGATTGTTGAAGAGCAGGGCAACAGTTTTATTTTGCTGCTGCATCCGGTTGAGCAGATGCGCCAGCTGATGACCAGCCAGCTTGGCAAAGTGAGCCATACCTTTGAACAGATGTCGGCAGACGATCCGGAAACACGACGGCTGATTCATTTTGGCCGCCAGGCGGCGCGCGGCGCTTTTCCTGTGCTGCTGTGTGGTGAAGAAGGTGTGGGTAAAGAGCTGCTCAGCCAGGCGATTCATAATGAGAGCGAGCGGGGCGGTGGACCGTATATCGCGGTCAACTGCCAGCTGTATGCCGACAGCGTATTGGGTCAGGATTTTATGGGTAGCGCGCCGACGGACGATGAAAACGGACGTCTTAGCCGTCTTGAGCTGGCCAACGGCGGGACGCTGTTTCTGGAAAAAATCGAATATCTGGCACCGGAGCTGCAATCCGCGCTGTTGCAGGTTATCAAGCAGGGTGTGTTAACCCGCCTGGATGCCCGTCGCCTGATCCCGGTGGACGTTAAAGTCATTGCCACCACCACCGTTGACCTTGCCAATCTGGTAGAGCAAAACCGCTTTAGCCGCCAGCTTTACTACGCGCTGCATTCGTTTGAGATCGTCATTCCGCCGCTGCGGGCAAGGCGCAACAGTATTCCATCGCTGGTACATAATCGCCTGAAGAGCCTGGAAAAACGGTTTTCATCGCGCCTGAAGGTGGACGACGATGCTCTGGCGCAACTGGTCGCCTACTCCTGGCCGGGCAATGATTTTGAACTGAACAGCATTATCGAGAACATTGCTATCAGCAGCGAAAACGGCCATATCCGCCTGAGCAATCTGCCGGAGTATCTGTTTGCCGAGCGCCACTGCACCGATGTCAGTTCGTCGCTACTACCCGCCAGCCTGACCTTTAGCGCTATCGAGAAAGAGGCGATTATCCATGCCGCTCGCGTAACCAGCGGACGGGTGCAGGAGATGTCGCAGCTACTGAATATTGGCCGCACCACGCTATGGCGCAAGATGAAACAGTACGATATTGATGCCAGCCAGTTTAAGCGCAAGCATCTGGAGTAGTTTCTTCGATTCTGGCCATCGAGAAGAGCGCATCGGACAAGCGGTTGATGTAGCGCTTGAGATCATCGCGCACGGCAAGCGTTCTGCCCGCTGCCGCCAGAATACGCTCCAGCCGACGCGCCAGCGTTCGCGCGACGTGCAGCTGCGCGGACGCCAGGTTTTTCCCCGGGATGACAAACTCTTTGAGCGGGCCGCTTTGCGCCATATTGCGGTCAATTATCTTCTCAAGAGACTGAATATCCTCGGTATTAATCGTCTGCGTTAAGCGAGCGAGACCTTTCTCATCGCTGGCGAGTTCCGCGCCCAGCACAAACAGCATCTTCTGCATGGCGTGCAGATCCTGGCGTAATTCTACCTGGCGCGTGCTGGCATAGCAGACGCCAAGCTGTGAAATCAGTTCATCCACCGTACCGTAGGCGTTAACGCGAATGTCGTCTTTGTCGATACGGCTGCCGCCAAACAGCGCGGTGGTACCTTTATCGCCGGTTCGGGTATAGATGCGGTACATTTATTTTATCTCGCTGAAGGGAAGCACTTTGACCAGTTGACCGGCATTGACGCCGAGCGTGCGGATTTGCCCGATTCCGGCGGCAATGTGTCCGCGGACCAGCGCCCGTACCTCGGGCAACTGGGCATGCGTTAAGGCAATATCACCCGTTGCGTTGAGGCCGAGACCAACGCGCAGCGTCGAACTTTTGGCTGCCAGTTTACTCAACGCCAGCGCGCAATCATTCCCGTCGTAACAGATAGCCCGGCACGGGACGCCTTGTTCCTCCAGCCCCCAGCATAGCTCATCAAGCTCACGGGTATCCTGCCAGCATGAGTGATAAAACAGATGTACGCTCGGTGATGAAAGTGACATTGCGTCCCCCCTTTATTTATCAGAAAGCCTGGCGGAAGATTTCGGTGATCTCTTTCTCATTACCCTTGCGCGGGTTCGAGAACGCATTTCCGTCTTTCAGCGCCATTTCCGCCATGTAAGGGAAATCGGCCTCTTTCACACCCAGTTCTTCCAGATGCTGCGGAATACCGATATCGGCAGAGAGGCGGGCGATGGCGCGAATGGCCTGCTCGGCAGCGTCCATCGTTGACAGTCCGTCAGTGTTTTCCCCCATAAATCCGGCGATATCAGCAAATTTTTCCGGGTTGGCAATCAGGTTATAGCGTGCAACGTGGGGTAGCAGAACGGCGTTCGCTACCCCATGTGGCATGTCGTACAGGCCGCCGAGCTGGTGTGCCATGGCGTGAACATAGCCGAGGTTGGCGTTGTTGAAGGCCATACCCGCCAGTAGAGAGGCGTAGGCCATGTTCTCGCGGGCTTTCAGATTGCTGCCCAGCGCCACCGCCTGGCGTAAGTTACGGGCGATTAGGCGAATCGCCTGGATTGCTGCGGCATCGGTCACCGGGTTGGCATCTTTGGAAATATAGGCCTCCACGGCATGGGTCAGGGCATCCATTCCGGTAGCGGCAGTCAGCGGTGCTGGTTTGCCGAGCATTAGCAGCGGGTCATTAATGGAGACCGACGGCAGGTTACGCCAGCTGACAATGACGAATTTCACTTTTGTTTTGGTATTGGTCAACACGCAGTGGCGGGTGACTTCGCTGGCGGTACCAGCGGTGGTATTCACCGCCACGATCGGCGGCAGCGGGTTGGTCAGGGTTTCAATACCTGCGTAGTTGTAAAGCTCGCCTTCGTGAGTAGCCGCGATGCCAATCCCTTTACCACAGTCATGCGGACTGCCGCCGCCGACGGTGACGATAATATCGCACTGCTCTCTACGAAAGACCTCCAGACCGTCGCGCACGTTGGTATCTTTTGGATTTGGCTCGACGCCATCAAAAATCACCACTTCAATACCCGCTTCACGCAGATGTTCGAGCGTTTTATCTACCGCACCGTCTTTAATTGACCGCAGACCTTTATCGGTCACCAGCAGCGCTTTTTTCCCGCCCAGCAGTTTGCAGCGCTCGCCAACCACGGAAACGGCATTGGGGCCAAAAAAATTCACGTTTGGCACCAGGTAATCAAACATACGATAGCTCATAATATACCTTCTTAGATTTGAATTATAATTCAGAGAAACAATTCAGTGCAGTTTCAGCTAATAATCTGTCCTGTTCAACGGTACCACCGCTTACGCCAACAGCACCGATTAGTTCACCGTTAAATATGACAGGCAAGCCGCCGCCAAAAATAACGATTCGCTGTTGGTTAGTTAGCTGTAAACCATAGAGTGAAGCACCTGGCTGTACCGCATCAGTAATTTCATGAGTGCCCTGTCGCAGGCAGCAGGCGGTATAAGCTTTATTAAGTGAAATATCACAGCTGGTGACAAACGCGTCGTCCATGCGTTGCATCAGCAGCGTGTTTCCGCCGTGATCCACCACGGAAAAGACCACCGGGACGTTGATTTCAAGCGCTTTAGCCTCGACGGTTAGCGCCATTTTCTTTGCTGCCGCTAGCGTGATAGTGGTGATTTGTTGACTCTTATTCACAATATCTCCTGTCAAGGTATAGGGCTGAGGTCGCGAAAAACATCACGCTTCAGACATTATTTTATCGTTGGTTTTTCTTTATTCTCGCGCTGTAGGTTATTAAGTCAATAGTGCGAAAAAAGTGTCAGGAGTCAGTTTATTCTTGGTGTCAGATGTTTATTGATAATGATCATTTAACCTGGTCACATTTCGTTGTGACTGCTCTAAATTTACGTTTCATAATGAAACTCTCAAGTTTTATTTTGTATCAGATTGGAACGTAATTAATTTTATTTTTTTATTATTCAGCTCATTTAAAGTTCCGCTATTGCTGATTCACACTATCTCAGGAGAGTTTAATACCTCCTGCGGTATTGCCCGGCGTTCCTATTATTTATCTTTTGAGTCAACGAGCTATGAGAAGATCAAAACGATTCGAAGTCCTTGCCCAGCGAGCAGTCAATCAGGATGGGCTTATTGGTGAATGGCCGGAAGAGGGGCTGATCGCCATGGAAAGTCCATACGATCCGGCATCGTCGGTGAAGGTAAAAAACGGTCGGATTGTTGAGCTGGACGGCAAGAGCCGCGAACAGTTTGACATGATTGACCGCTTTATTGCCGACTACGCGATTAACGTTGCGGAAACCGAACGCGCCATGCAGCTCGACGCGCTGGAAATCGCCCGAATGCTGGTGGATATCCACGTTAGCCGGGAAGAGATTATTGCCATTACCACCGCCATCACCCCGGCGAAAGCGGTGGAGGTGATGGCGAAAATGAACGTGGTGGAAATGATGATGGCGTTGCAAAAAATGCGCGCCAGACGCACTCCTTCCAACCAGTGTCACGTCACTAATCTGAAAGATAACCCGGTGCAGATTGCTGCGGATGCCGCCGAAGCCGGGATCCGCGGATTTTCTGAGCAGGAAACCACTGTCGGTATCGCCCGCTATGCGCCGTTTAACGCTCTGGCGCTGCTGGTCGGCTCCCAGTGCGGTCGCCCTGGTGTGCTCACGCAATGTTCCGTCGAAGAAGCCACCGAGCTGGAACTGGGAATGCGTGGATTAACCAGCTATGCCGAAACGGTGTCGGTATACGGTACGGAGTCGGTGTTTACCGATGGCGATGACACGCCGTGGTCGAAAGCCTTTCTCGCCTCGGCCTATGCTTCCCGCGGGCTGAAAATGCGCTACACCTCTGGCACTGGCTCGGAGGCGCTGATGGGCTATTCAGAAAGTAAATCGATGCTGTACCTGGAGTCACGCTGCATTTTTATCACCAAAGGCGCGGGGGTGCAGGGGCTGCAAAACGGCGCGGTCAGCTGTATCGGGATGACCGGCGCGGTGCCGTCGGGGATCCGTGCGGTACTGGCGGAAAACCTGATAGCCTCGATGCTCGACCTCGAAGTGGCCTCAGCCAATGATCAAACCTTCTCGCATTCCGATATTCGCCGCACCGCCCGCACGCTGATGCAGATGCTGCCCGGCACCGACTTTATCTTCTCCGGCTATAGCGCCGTGCCGAACTACGACAACATGTTTGCCGGGTCGAACTTCGATGCCGAAGACTTCGATGATTACAACATTTTGCAACGCGATCTGATGGTCGACGGTGGCCTGCGTCCGGTAACTGAAGAGGAAACCATCGCTATTCGCAATAAGGCTGCGCGCGCCATTCAGGCGGTGTTCCGCGAACTGGGCCTGCCGCTGATTAGCGATGAGGAAGTAGACGCCGCCACCTATGCCCACGGCAGCAAAGATATGCCCGCGCGCAACGTAGTGGAGGATCTGGCCGCCGTGGAAGAGATGATGAAGCGCAATATCACCGGGCTGGATATCGTCAGCGCATTAAGTAGTAGCGGCTTCGAAGATATCGCCAGCAACATTCTTAATATGCTAAGGCAGCGTGTGACCGGCGATTACCTGCAAACCTCCGCCATTCTGGATCGCCAGTTTGAAGTGGTCAGCGCCGTCAATGATATCAATGATTATCAGGGACCTGGCACCGGCTATCGCATCTCTGCCGAACGTTGGGAGGAAATTAAAAATATCGCGGGCGTGGTACAACCAGGCTCGATTGAATAAGGCGGTACACAGTGGAATGTACAACTGAACGTAAACCTGTTTTCACTTTGCAGGTTAGCGAAGGAGAGGCGGCAAAAGCCGACGATCGCGCGGATGAAGTGGTGATCGGCGTCGGTCCGGCTTTTGATAAGTATCAGCATAAAACGCTGATTGATATGCCGCATGAAGCGATCCTGAAAGAACTGGTCGCCGGGATTGAAGAGGAGGGGCTGCATGCGCGAGTGGTGAGAATTCTGCGCACCTCGGATGTCTCCTTTATGGCCTGGGATGCGGCGAACCTTAGCGGTTCCGGTATTGGCATTGGTATTCAGTCGAAAGGAACTACGGTTATTCATCAGCGTGATTTACTGCCGCTGAGCAACCTTGAGTTATTCTCTCAGGCACCGCTGCTGACGCTGGAAATCTATCGGCAGATTGGTAAGAACGCTGCGCGCTACGCACGTAAAGAGTCGCCCTCGCCGGTACCGGTGGTGAATGACCAGATGGTGCGGCCGAAATTTATGGCTAAGGCTGCGTTGTTTCATATTAAAGAAACCAAACACGTGGTGCAGGATGCCGCGCCTGTCACGCTGCACATTGCATTAGTAAGGGAATAAGGATGAACGACAACATTATGACCGCTCAGGATTACCCGTTAGCGACCCGCTGCCCGGAGAAAATCCAGACCCCAACCGGGAAGCCGTTAACCGATATTACCCTTGAAAATGTGCTAGCGGGACGCGTGGGACCACAGGATGTACGTATTTCTCAGCAAACGCTGGAGTATCAGGCGCAGATAGCTGAGCAGATGCAGCGCCATGCTGTGGCACGTAATTTCCGGCGCGCGGCGGAGCTGATTGCTATTCCGGATGCCCGCATTCTGGAGATCTACAACGCGTTGCGTCCGTTCCGTTCTTCTGTTGCAGAACTACTGGCCATTGCTGATGAGCTGGAGCACACCTGGCACGCCATGGTGAATGCCGGGTTTGTTCGCGAGTCGGCAGAGGTGTATCAGCAGAGAAATAAGCTGCGTAAAGGCAGCTAGTGACGGAGGGGGTATGCCGTTAATTGCAGGGATTGATATCGGCAACGCCACCACGGAAGTGGCGTTGGCGCAGCATGGCCGGTTTATCGCCAGCGGGATTGTCGCCACCACGGGCATGAAAGGCACGCGGGACAATATTGCCGGGGTGATAGCCTCCCTGCAGCAGGCGCTGGATAAAACGACCTGGTCGCTTAAGGACGTGGTGAAAATCTGCATCAATGAAGCTGCGCCAGTGATTGGCGATGTTGCCATGGAAACAATCACCGAAACCATCATTACTGAATCGACAATGATTGGTCATAACCCGCAAACGCCAGGTGGTATTGGCGTCGGAGTGGGAACCACGATCGGCATAGATAAACTGGCGTCGTTGAGCAGCGATCGGTTTACGCAGGGCTGGATCCCGCTGATTGGTGAAGAGATGGATTTTCTTGAAGCGGTCTGGTTGTTGAATGAGGCGCTGGATCGCGGCGTCAACGTGGTAGCGGCGATCCTGAAAAAGGACGATGGCGTGCTGGTCAATAATCGTCTGCGCAGAACGTTGCCGGTGATCGATGAAGTGACGTTGCTGGAGAAGGTTCCGGAGGGCGTACAGGCGGCGGTGGAAGTTGCGGCCCCGGGGCAGGTTGTTCGGGTGCTGTCGAATCCCTATGGCATCGCCACCTTCTTTGCCCTGACGCCGGAGGAAACCCAGACGATCGTCCCGATCGCAAGAGCGCTGATCGGCAACCGCTCTGCCGTGGTACTGAAAACCCCGCAGGGCGATGTGCAATCGAGAACGATCCCAGCGGGAAGGATCTTTATCAGCGGAGAAAAGCGCAGTGGTGAAGCCGATGTGGCGAAAGGGGCGCAGGCCATTATGCAGGTGATGAACGCCTGTGCGCCTGTTCGCGATATTCGCGGTGAAGCCGGTACCCACGCGGGCGGTATGCTGGAGCGCGTACGTAAGGTGATGGCCTCACTGAGTGGGCACAACATGAGCACGATACATATCCAGGATCTGCTAGCTGTCGATACCTTTATTCCTCGCAAAGTGCTGGGCGGTATCGCCGGGGAATATTCGATGGAAAACGCCGTCGGTATTGCGGCGATGGTGAAATCCGATCGACTACAGATGCAAACGATCGCCAGTGAACTGAGCATGCGGCTGAATACAGCTGTTGAAGTGGGGGGTGTGGAAGCCAACATGGCAGTGGCTGGGGCGCTGACGACGCCAGGTTGCGCTGCACCGCTGGCGATCCTTGATTTAGGCGCAGGTTCTACCGATGCCGCCATTATCAATAGTGAAGGAACGGTGAAAGCTATTCATCTGGCCGGGGCGGGGAATATGGTCAGCCTGCTGATTAAAACGGAGCTTGGTCTGAGCGATCCGTTTCTGGCAGAAGAGATTAAAAAATATCCGCTGGCAAAAGTGGAGAGTCTGTTCAGTATTCGTCATGAAAACGGTGCGGTGGAGTTCTTTCGCGAACCGCTGAGCCCGTCGGTATTTGCCAAAGTTGTGTATCTCAAAGATGGCGAACCGATCCCTATCGATAACCAGACTTCGCTGGAGAAAATTCGCCTGGTGCGTCGGCAGGCAAAGGAGAAGGTCTTTGTGACGAACTGCCTGCGTGCGTTGCGTCAGGTCTCGCCTGGTGGTTCCATTCGCGATATTACCTTTGTGGTGCTGGTCGGTGGTTCATCGCTGGATTTTGAAATTCCACAGATGATCACTGAAGCGTTGGCGCATTACGGCGTTGTTGCCGGGCAGGGCAATATTCGTGGGACGGAAGGGCCGCGAAATGCCGTAGCGACCGGGCTGGTGTTATCCGGGGAAGCGGGTTAGTTATTCAAAATAGCAGATAACATATTCATTATTTTATCTTTTTTATTCAGGATCCGACTATGAGCCAGACATCAACCTTACGCGGGCAGTGCATTGCGGAGTTTCTCGGTACCGGTTTACTTCTCTTCTTTGGCGCAGGCTGCGTTGCCGGGCTGAGAGTGGCGGGGGCCAGTTTCGGTCAGTGGGAGATCAGTATTATCTGGGGACTTGGCGTGGCGATGGCTATCTATCTGACCGCAGGCGTTTCCGGGGCGCATCTGAATCCGGCGGTTACCATTGCGCTGTGGCTGTTCGCCTGTTTTGAACGGCGTAAGGTTGTACCGTTTATTATGGCGCAGATGGCTGGGGCGTTCTGTGCGGCAGCGTTGGTCTACGGATTGTATCAAAACCTCTTTCTTGATACTGAGCTGGCGCAGCATGTTGTACGCGGTAGTGTGGAGAGCCTTAATCTGGCAGGCGTATTTTCAACCTACCCGAATCCACATATTACCTTCGCGCAGGCTTTTGCCATTGAAACCACTATTGCTGCGATCCTGATGGCGATGATTATGGCATTAACGGATGACGGTAACGGCATCCCGCGAGGCCCACTGGCACCGCTGCTGATTGGCTTGTTGATTGCGGTAATTGGCGCGTCGATGGGGCCACTGACCGGCTTCGCCCTTAATCCAGCTCGTGATTTTGGCCCGAAGATTTTTGCCTGCTTGGCAGGTTGGGGTGAGATTGCGTTTACTGGTGGGCGAACGATACCTTATTTTCTGGTGCCGCTGTTGGCGCCGGTGGTAGGAGCCAACATCGGGGCTTTTTTATACCGTAAGCTGATTGGTCGTCACTTGCCGTGTGAATGTAACTTGTAACCTGAGGATGAATTCCACATCGTTATTAGTGCATAAAAGCACCACGCAAGCGTTTGACTGAGGTCTGAATCAAATAAAGGCAACGTTCCCTTTGATATCCCGGCTGACTTGGGGTCATATTAGAAAGGTGTCTTTTACGCGGTTAATTTTAAGGATAAGAGCATGCCAACAGTCATTGATAAAGCATTAGATTTCATTGGTGGTATGAACACATCGGCATCAGTGCCGCATTCAATGGATGAAAGTACGGCGAAGGGAATTTTAAAGTATTTGAATGAGTTGGGGACTCCGGCGAGCGCCGCTGACGTGATGGCACGCGGCGAGAAGGAGGGGTGGAATACCGAGTTTACGAATAAAGTGGCCGGATGGGCGGAAAAAATCGCATCTGGTAACCGTATCGTTATCAAAAATCCTGAGTACTTCTCTTCTTATATGCGCGAACAGCTCCAGGAACTTGTGTGAGCTAGCCGGTCAAAAAATTCTAACCCGACGCTTTCACCCTTGAGGTGAAGGCGTCAATCAGCGTTACCATTTTTTCCATTCACGATCCAATCTCTCCTGAATACCGGCGCATGCCTGGCGACGACATCCTGGATGTTACCCATAAAAAAAGGACTCGCGATTTCTCGCAAGTCCTTGATATTTGGTGGCCCCTGCTGGACTTGAACCAGCGACCAAGCGATTATGAGTCGCCTGCTCTAACCACTGAGCTAAGGGGCCGTGGCGAGGGATTATAAAGTAACTGATGCCCGCAATCCAGCCTAAAACGCACGGCTGCTGTTTTTATAAACAATGTATTTTCAATCCTTTATAATTAGCTTTTAGGTATTGAGCTGGGGAAAACATGATTAACGATATTTTGGCGCCGGACCTGCGGGTGGTCTTTTGCGGTATAAATCCCGGGAAGTCTTCTGCCCATACCGGTTTTCACTTTGCTCATCCTGGCAATCGCTTCTGGAAGGTGATTCATCAGGCCGGGTTTACTGACCGCCTTCTGAAGCCTGAGGAGGAGCTACAGCTGCTGGATACCCGCTGCGGGATCACCATGTTAGTTGAGCGCCCGACGGTGCAGGCCAGTGAGGTTGAACTGCTGGAGCTGCGCAGCGGTGGGCGAGAGCTGGTCAGAAAGATGGAAGAGTATCAGCCGCGCGCGCTGGCGATTCTCGGCAAACAGGCCTTTGAGAAAGCGTTTCAGGCCCGCGGCGCACGCTGGGGAAAGCAACAGGTGACTATCGGCGCGACGGAGGTATGGGTGTTGCCAAATCCCAGCGGCCTCAACCGCGCGACGCTGGATAAACTGGTCGAAGCCTACCGGGAGCTTGATGATGCGCTGGCGACGCGAGGGCTTTAATTGTTTTCAAGGCTGGTAAACGCGCTGATATTGCGGCGAATTTTATTATTTTCGCCGTAGTCGTCAACGTAGCCTGCGCGAAGGATCATTTGCGGCGGCTGGCTAAGTCCCAGCGTTTGCGACAGCTGTTTTCGGAAAGCATCTTTTTCCAGCATTTGGCTGACCGGCTGAATGGAGATACCGTACTGGACGGCATCCAGCCAGAAGGACTCCAGATTCATTCCGCTGCGAATGGTTGCCGAAAATGTTTCTTCGCCGCTGATGACAAAAAATCCAGCGCTCTGCGCCACGCTATTTTCTATCTTCTTGATGCTTTCGGTGGCGAAGGCTTCACTTTTAGCTTTTTCGCGATCGAATAACGAGTAATAGAGCAGCTTTTTAATTCCCGATAAGCCTAGTTGCTCTGCAGGCAGCCCGTCTTTAAGCTGGCTGGCCTCCTCGTTGGAAAAGCGCAGCCATAGCGCAAACTCATTTCTTTTATGCTTATCAAGAGCCTGAGCTTTTGCCGCCTCCACGGCGTAACCTGCCAGTTTATTAAACCCAGCGGTGCCGCGTGGGTAATAGGCTAAATACGGCTGGTGTTGCTCGAGCAGGGTCGCGAGGTCTTTGGGCGCAATAGCGTTATTCTGATAGGGTCGCTTATCGGTGTGTCGCCGCTCCATTAATTTTAGCTCGGTGGGCTGTTTGAGAGGGGAGCGCTTATTGTCGGAACGTAGCGTAATGTGGGCAACATTACCGCTGTTTGCTGAAGATAAAATATCTATTTCTGCCTGTATCCCAAATGCGGTGGCAGCCTGACGGAAGTTCTCCAGAAACGCGCCCAGAGATATCCAGGCTTCGCGCCCTGTGGGGTCGATACGAGGGAGGGCTTTGCTGCGGTCGAAAGCCAGCGTGAAGCGTTGCTCGTTTTTATTATAGGTCAGGCTCCACGGCTGAACATTGTGCGCATTAGGAGCCAGAGAAGCGTAATACAGGATCTCGCGTTGTTCACTTTCAAGAGGAAAAGGAAGTGAAGTATCTTTAGTTAGATGCAGGGGCTTCGCTTTATGATAAGAATATACAGAGATAACCACGATGCATATCAGTAGACTGAGCAATATTTTCTTTATCATTTACTTGCCCCTTTTTCTATCATGACTAATAAAGCTTCAAAAGCGAACTCAAGAAAGTATTTCCGGTCTTTCTCAAGATGACGTAAAAGATAGGCTTCTTTGCTTGATGATTTTTCCACTAATCCGGTCAGACACAGCCAGAACAGCATCATGACATCTGCAATGGGGGCATTTAGCCTAATCTCTTTTTTTTCTACGGCCCTGGAGATTTGTATGGCGATAATATTATTAATCTCTTCTCCGAGCATATGGATATTCGTCAATACTTTATTGTTTTTCATCTCTTTTTCAGAGCAGCTTATTTTCCCTGTTATGCCTGGGAAATAAACGATGCCGGAATCGTGAAGAGCCATCAGCGCATGACAGAATGTGTAATAAAAATCGCGAAATGGTTGTTGTTTATTGGATATTTGTACTACTTCCTGATGAAATCGCTCCATTCCATCAAGGATAAGATGGTCCAGAATATCCTGCTTGCTTTCAAAATAGGTATAAAGCGTCGTTTTACTAAAGCCCACTTCATGCGCTATCTCATCCATAGTCGTACCTTCTATGCCTCGGCTTAGAAATAATGTATTAGCCGTAGCCAGAATAACCATTCGATTAAAATCAGCTAGCTGAATTTTACGTTTGCTTTTCATATGATTTCCCTATTATTAGTATCCGTTTTGTGCATTAAATGCTATCTGTGAACTAATAGTACAAATGTAAAACTATGAGTCCAGCTGTTTATCTATGCGGAATTAGATAATAAGAATATGGCCTGTATATATATTGAAAATTATTGAGATGTGGTATTTGTATTTATTGAGGAAATGTTTATTTTTAGGTATAAAAAAAGCCAGTCATTTGACTGGCTTTTTGCAGTACGCGGCGATAATTAATCGTCGAGGAAGCTACGCAGTACTTCAGAGCGGCTTGGATGACGCAGTTTACGCAGCGCCTTTGCTTCGATCTGACGGATACGTTCGCGGGTAACGTCAAACTGTTTACCTACTTCTTCCAGCGTGTGGTCGGTATTCATATCAATACCAAAACGCATACGCAGGACTTTCGCTTCACGGGCGGTGAGGCCTGCCAGAACGTCGTGAGTGGCAGCACGCAGGCTCTCAGTGGTGGCAGAGTCCAGCGGCAGCTCGAGGGTGTTATCCTCGATGAAATCGCCCAGATGCGAATCTTCATCGTCGCCAATCGGCGTTTCCATGGAGATAGGCTCTTTGGCAATTTTGAGCACTTTACGAATTTTATCTTCCGGCATCAGCATGCGCTCGGCCAGCTCTTCTGGCGTCGGCTCGCGACCCATCTCTTGCAGCATCTGGCGTGAAATACGGTTGAGCTTGTTGATAGTCTCAATCATATGCACCGGAATACGGATGGTGCGCGCCTGGTCCGCGATAGAGCGGGTGATTGCCTGACGGATCCACCAGGTTGCGTAGGTGGAGAACTTGTAACCGCGACGGTATTCAAACTTATCTACCGCTTTCATCAGGCCGATGTTGCCTTCCTGAATCAGATCGAGGAACTGCAGACCACGGTTGGTGTATTTCTTGGCGATAGAGATAACCAGACGCAAGTTCGCTTCAACCATCTCTTTCTTCGCACGGCGGGCTTTCGCTTCACCGATAGACATGCGACGGTTGATGTCTTTGACCTGCTCAATGGTCAGGCCGGTTTCTTGTTCGATCTGCTGCAGTTTCATCAGGCCGCGCTGAACGTCGTCTTTAACGTCAAGCAGCTTCTCTGACCACGGTTTGTTCATGGCGATGGCCGCGTTGAACCAGGTTTCGCTGGTTTCGTTGCCAGTGAACAGCGTGATGAAGTTTTTCTTCGGCATTTTGCACTGTTCAACGCACAGTTTCATGATGATACGTTCTTGCGTACGAACGCGGTCCATCATGCTACGCATGCTGCCAACCAGGTAATCAAATTGCTTCGGTACCAGACGGAACTGCTTGAAGACTTCTGACAGTTTGAGAATTTCTTCCTGCGCTGCGGCGTGGCTACGACCTTTCGCTTTGATGGTATCGCGGGTCAGTTCGTACTGTGTACGCAGCTCACCGAATTTCGCGCGTGCCAATTCAGGGTCGATGCTGTTGTCGTCATCGCTGCTGTCGTCGTCTTCTTCTTCATCTTCGTCTTCGTCGTCATCCCTTTCTTCTTGAGAGAGTTCAGAACCGACGTGCGTCGCCGTTGGCGCCATCTCTTCTTCGGCGTTCGGATCGACGAATCCGGTGATGAGATCGGACAGACGCGCTTCTTCTGCTTCAACGCGATCGTACTGCTCAAGCAGATAGGTAATGGCTTCCGGATATTCAGCAACGGAGCACTGAACCTGGTTAATCCCATCTTCAATACGTTTGGCGATGTCGATTTCGCCTTCACGCGTCAGCAGTTCGACGGTACCCATCTCGCGCATGTACATACGCACCGGGTCAGTTGTACGGCCGATTTCAGATTCAACGCTGGAGAGAACCTGTGCAGCAGCCTCTTCCGCATCTTCGTCGGTATTGTTGCTATTTTCAGCAAGCAGCAGATCATCGGCATCCGGTGCTTCTTCCATCACCTGAATGCCCATATCGTTGATCATTTGGATGATGTCTTCGATCTGGTCGGAGTCGACGATATCTTCCGGCAGATGGTCATTGACCTCGGCATAGGTCAGATAGCCTTGCTCCTTACCACGTTGGACAAGAAGCTTCAGCTGTGACTGCGGGTTTTGCTCCATAAGACGGTATCCACACTTAATTCGTTTGATTGGTGTAAGCAGACGAGCTGCCAACATTTAAAGCGAGGGCGTACTTATATTATTGCCGCTGCGCCTCTGCGCGGCTGTCGGGGGCTTCCCGAACGGTATTCGGCAGTTAAGCCGTTAAATTCATTTTTTTGCCAGTTCCTGACTGATAGTCCAGAGTTCCCGGCGTTCCTCACTGCTTAAACCGTGTGTGCGATCGCGAGCTATCAGCTCTTCCTGTCGCAGCTCAAGCAGTGAATCAAACATATGGTTGAGCGAGTCGGTGAAGGTTTTTTCAGCGATATCTTTATCTGCTATATCGTCCCACATCGACAGTTTTTCAAGGGTCACGGCTTCATTTTTGCCGCGATACTGCTCTAAAAGTTGCCCGGTGGTCAGTCCCGGCTGAGATAAACACGTTTTGACCAGTTCGTTAAATAAGCCAAGTCCGGGCATTTTACTTGGGTCCAGCCCTTCTAACGACGGTACTCGCGGGGCCAGATCCGGGTTTTGCACCAGCAACCCTATAAGTATACGCATGGTCGTGCGTTTTAGCTGCGGAGCAGGGCGTTGTGGGCCATTTTCGGACTGTTTTGGCATTAAACGTTCAAGCTGCGCATCATCTAAAATTCCCAGCTTGTTACCTAACTCCTGGCGCAGATAAATGCGCAGCGTTTCACCCGGCACCTGGGTTATCAGCGGTAGCGCTAAAGTGCTTAGCTGTGCACGCCCGTCCGGAGTGCTCAAGTCCACCTGCGGCAGCAGGCTGTTGAACAAAAACGTGGAGAGCGGCTGAGCCTGCTCCATCCGCGCTTCAAATGCGGCTTTTCCCTCTTTACGCACTAGCGTATCCGGGTCTTCGCCATCCGGCAGAAACATAAAACGCAGTTGACGTCCATCGGTCATATACGGCAGCGCCGTTTCCAGCGCTCGCCAGGCGGCATCGCGGCCTGCCCGGTCGCCGTCGTAACAGCAAACGACCTGATTGGTAACCCGGAACAACAGCTGAATATGATCTGCGGTTGTCGACGTACCTAACGACGCGACAGCGTAGTTAATATCGAACTGCGCCAGCGCAACCACGTCCATATAACCTTCGACCACCAGCAGACGAGACGGTTCAGCGTTATCCTGCTGCGCTTCATAAAGGCCGTACAGCTGGCGGCCTTTATGGAAAATATCGGTTTCCGGGGAGTTCAGGTACTTCGGCAAGGCATCGCCCAGCACGCGACCACCAAAACCAATCACCCGGCCTCGCTTATCGCGGATGGGGAACATCACCCGTTCGCGGAAGCGGTCGTAGCTGCGTCCCTTATCGTTGGTGACCAGCATGCCTGCATCAATTAGCGACTGACGATTTTCTTGATTGCCGCCAAAACGTTTTAAGACGTTGTCCCAACCGGGAGGGGCATAACCAATCGCAAAGCGTGTAATCACCTCGCTGCTTAAACCACGTTGTGCCAGATACTGGCGCGCGGGGTCAGCGGCGGGTTGCATCAGAGACTGTTGATAAAACGTGTTCAGACCATCCATCAACTGATAAAGATTCTGCCGCTGATGGCGCTCAATTTGGCTGGGCCCATTACCTGCTTCATACGGCACTTCGAGATTGTGCATGGCGGCAAGTTCTTCGACCGTTTCCACGAACTCGAGTTTGTCGTAGTTCATCAGGAAGTCGACAGCGTTGCCGTGCGCACCGCAGCCAAAGCAGTGATAAAACTGTTTTTCACCGTTGACAGTGAAAGAGGGGGTTTTTTCGTTATGGAACGGACAGCACGCGTGATAATTCTTGCCCTGCTTTTTCAGCTTTACCCGTGCATCGATCAGATCGACGATATCGGTACGCGCCAGCAGGTCATTAATAAAAACGCGAGGAATTCGTCCAGCCATAAGCCCCTGTTTTTTGATGACTATAAACGAAAATAAGCCGCGCATTCCTTTCGGAAGCACGGCCTTACAACTACAACTCGGTCTGAATTGAGAGCTGAGCCCTCAATAGATTAGTACAGACGAGTGCGGCGTGCGTTTTCGCGAGCCAGTTTCTTCGCGTGACGTTTCACAGCAGAAGCTTTAGCGCGTTTACGTTCGGTAGTCGGTTTTTCATAGAACTCACGACGACGAACTTCCGCCAGAACACCTGCTTTTTCGCATGAACGTTTGAAGCGACGCAGTGCTACGTCGAACGGCTCGTTTTCACGTACTTTAATTACCGGCATGTAACTCTCACCTTTAATAAATTCGGTTTGCCGCTGGCATCAACGCCAGCTTATTTCAAAATGGTGCGGAATTTTACTGCAATTGCTGCTGCTTTGTAAAGCACCGATGCGATTTTGAAAGGGACTTTTATAAGGACTGGGAGTATACACGAAGTGAACGCCAGGGGTGAGGAAAGTTTTACATCAATCGGCATTGGTCCTACACTGCGCGGTATTGAAATGAGGTAAAACAAGTCATGCGTGTACTGGGTATTGAAACATCCTGCGATGAAACCGGCATCGCCATTTACGACGACGAAAAAGGTCTGTTAGCCAACCAACTGTATAGTCAGGTGAAATTACACGCTGATTACGGTGGAGTTGTGCCCGAACTGGCTTCCCGCGATCACGTGCGTAAAACCGTGCCGCTGATCCAGGCGGCGCTAAAAGAAGCGAGGCTGACGGCAAAAGATATTGATGCCGTCGCGTATACCGCAGGCCCGGGTCTGGTTGGCGCACTGCTGGTAGGCGCAACCGTCGGACGTTCGCTGGCGTTTGCATGGAACGTCCCGGCGATCCCAGTGCATCATATGGAAGGGCATCTGCTGGCGCCGATGCTGGAAGATAATCCGCCGCAATATCCGTTTGTTGCGCTGCTGGTCTCCGGCGGCCACACACAGCTGATTAGCGTTACCGGCATCGGTCAATATGAACTGCTGGGCGAGTCGATTGACGATGCGGCGGGTGAAGCTTTCGATAAGACCGCTAAACTGCTGGGGCTCGATTATCCTGGCGGCCCGATGCTGTCGAAGATGGCCTCGCAGGGTACCGAAGGACGTTTTGTCTTTCCTCGCCCAATGACCGACCGTCCGGGACTGGATTTTAGCTTCTCTGGCCTGAAAACCTTTGCCGCGAACACCATTCGCAGCAACGACAATGACGATCAAACCCGCGCTGACATTGCCCGTGCTTTTGAAGATGCAGTGGTGGATACATTGATGATCAAATGCCGTCGTGCGTTGGATCAAACCGGTTTTAAGCGTCTGGTGATGGCGGGGGGCGTTAGCGCTAACCGTACGCTGCGCGCGAAGCTGGCGGAGATGATGAAAAAACGCGGGGGGGAAGTGTTCTATGCTCGCCCTGAGTTCTGCACCGATAACGGTGCGATGATTGCCTACGCGGGTATGGTTCGCCTGAACTCCGGTACAAAAGCTGAGCTTGGCGTGACCGTTCGCCCTCGCTGGCCGTTGGCGGAGTTACCGGCAGCGTAATTTTGCCGGGCCTACGGTTTTGTAGGCCCGGCAAACGAAGCGCCAGCGGGCAATAAACTACACCCGCAACATCCCTTTCTCTTCCAGAAAAGCAATGATCTTCGCCAGGCCGTCACCAGCTTTTAAATTGGTAAATGTCCACGGACGCTCGCCGCGCATGCGCATGGTATCGCGCTCCATCACTTCCAGAGACGCGCCCACATAAGGTGCGAGATCGGTTTTATTGATCACCAGAAAGTCAGATTTGGTGATCCCCGGCCCGCCTTTGCGCGGGATCTTCTCTCCTTCCGCCACGTCGATCACATAGATAGTGAGATCCGCCAGCTCCGGGCTGAAGGTGGCGCTCAGGTTATCGCCGCCGCTTTCCACGAAGATAAGATCGAGGTTGCCGAATTTTTCGCTCAGGGCTTCCACTGCGGCGAGGTTCATCGATGCATCTTCACGAATAGCAGTGTGCGGGCAGCCGCCGGTTTCAACGCCGACAATCCGCTCGGGCTCCAGGGCTCCGGCTTCGGTGAGGATCCGTTGATCCTCTTTGGTATAGATGTCGTTGGTCACCACCGCTAGCTGATATGTGTCGCGCATCGCTTTGCAAAGCGCTTCCAGCAGCGCTGTTTTACCGGAGCCGACCGGGCCGCCGACGCCGACGCGCAGCGGTTGCTTAATCGTGTTCATACCTTCTCCTAAGAACGGAATAGTCGGGAATATTGGGTTTCATGCCGGGCGGAGGCGATGGCGGCAAGCGGCGTGGCCGAGCCGATAGCGCTGTCTGGCGCGGCCAGGGCACTGTCCATATCCGCCGCGTAGCGGTCGCATAGGAGCAGAATCAGCTGCTGGGCGGCTTGCTGGCCAAAAGGCACTAGCTTGACGCCTGCCATCACCGCGCTCTCAATCCAGCTGTAGCCGAGGCTAAGAGCCAGGTCGGGGATGGCGATTTGCCAGCGCACGCCGAGCCATGCCATGCCGGTAAGTTGGCTTTGCTGACACAGTTTGCGCCATTCGGGCGGGCAGTCCGGTTGCCAGTCGGCGAGCAGGCGGGTGAAGGCTGCACCGCGATTGCGCTCTTCATCACGCAGCTCACGAGTTTCCCGGCAGGCGAGCAGATAAGCCGTCAAGCGCTGCGCTGCGGCCAGATCGCTCGCTTCGCAGGCATGATAAAGCCGGGCGAACAGCGGCAGGTCGACGGTAAAAAAGCTCTGTTCCATCTGCCGCAACTGCCAGCGCTCAAAGGCGGCAGTATCCGGCACCCAGCCTGCTTCCACCGCCCACTCCAGCCCTTGAGACCAGCTATAGCCGCCGACCGGCAGACTGCTGCTGGCAAGCTGCATTAGCCGCAGACGTTTTTCCGGCGTCGGCATGTTAGTGGCTGTGCCCATGATCGTGGTGGTGGTGATGGCCGTGCGACTCGCTGGCGTAAGCTCCGGCTTCCGGTTCAAACGGCAGGTGAGCGAAATCAACGGCCAGACCAAACTGGCGCAGCATATCGTCCAGCACGTGATCATGATGATAGCGTAGCTCGCCGGGCATGATTTGCAGCGGCACATGGCGGTTTCCAAGGTGATAGCAGGCTTTTGCCAGCACAAAGGGGTCATCGCAACGCACCACTGAAACGGCTTCATCGGCGGCGATCACCTTGATAAATTCGCTGCCGTTTTCGTTGCTAAGAATATCGCCGCCGCGCAGCAGCAGGCCGCGCGGCAACAGCAGGCCCGCCTGGCGGCCATCATTAAGCGTGACTTTAATGCGGCTTTTCACCCGCACATCAATCGGCAGCGTGACGCTGGCAGTAGCCTGTGCCGGAGCGTCCACGCGTTGGGTCAAATAAAGCATTTTTACTCCTTAAAACAGGAAATAACGTTGCGCCATCGGTAACACGTCCGCCGGTTCGCTGGTGATCAGTTCGCCGTCGATACGCACCTCGTAGGTTTGCGAATCAACGGTAATATTGGGCAGCAGTCCGTTGTGGCGCATATCGGTTTTTTGTACTGTGCGGCAGCCTTTCGCTACTGCCGTCATGCTGTGCAGGTTCAGCTTTTCAGCGACGCTGTTTTCCGCCGCCGCCTGCGACAGGAAGGTCAAACGGCAGTGGTGACGAGCGCTACCCAGCGCGCCGAACATCGGGCGGTAATGCACCGGCTGCGGCGTCGGGATGGAAGCGTTGATATCGCCCATCGGCGCGATGGCGATCATGCCGCCTTTGACCACTGTCGCCGGTTTCACGCCGAAGAACGCCGGGGACCACAGCACCAGATCCGCCAGTTTGCCCGCTTCAATCGAACCGACTTCATGGGCGATGCCGTGGGTCAGCGCCGGGTTAATGGTGTACTTGGCGATATAGCGCTTCACGCGGTAGTTATCGTTATCCCCGTTCTCTTCCGCTAACGGGCCGCGCTGGACTTTCATGCGGTGCGCCACCTGCCAGGTACGCAAAATCACTTCGCCGACGCGGCCCATGGCCTGCGAATCGGACGAGGTGAGGGAGAACGCGCCGAGGTCGTGCAGGACGTCTTCTGCGGCGATGGTTTCCCGACGAATACGCGATTCGGCAAACGCCACGTCCTCGGCGATATCCGGGTCGAGGTGATGGCAAACCATCAGCATGTCCAGGTGCTCGTCAATGGTGTTGACGGTATAGGGCAGCGTCGGATTGGTCGACGACGGCAGAATATTGGGATGCGCGCAGGCGGTAATAATATCCGGCGCATGGCCGCCGCCCGCGCCTTCGGTATGGAAAGTGTGGATAGTGCGCCCGCCAATAGCCGCCAGTGTATCTTCCACGAAGCCGGACTCATTGAGGGTGTCGCTGTGCAGCGCGACCTGAACATCCATCTCGTCGGCGACGGTCAGCGCGCAGTTGATTGCCGCCGGTGTTGCGCCCCAGTCTTCGTGGATTTTCAAGCCGATAACGCCTGCCGCAACCTGCTCGCGCAGCGCATCCGGGTTCGAACCGTTGCCTTTGCCCAACAGGCCGATGTTGACCGGCAGGCTGTCTGCCGCCTGCAGCATTCGCGAGATGTACCACGGCCCTGGCGTACAGGTTGTGGCGTTAGTTCCCGCCGCCGGACCGGTACCGCCGCCGATCATCGTGGTGACGCCGGAGACCAGCGCCTCTTCCGCCTGTTGCGGGCAGATCCAGTGAATATGGGTGTCGACGCCGCCTGCGGTGACGATCTTACCTTCCGCAGCAATAATTTCCGTCGCCGCGCCGATAGGGATCGTGACGTTGGGTTGAATGTCCGGATTTCCCGCTTTACCGACAGCGAAGATCCGTCCGTCTTTGACGCCGATATCGGCTTTGATGATCCCCCAGTGATCGATAATCAGCGCGTTGGTCAGCACCAGATCCACACATTCGGCGGCAAGCATCTGCCCCTGGCCCATACCGTCGCGGATCACTTTGCCACCGCCAAATTTGACCTCTTCGCCGTAGGTAGTGAGATCGTCTTCAACCTCGATCCACAGCTCGGTGTCCGCCAGGCGCACTTTGTCGCCGGTGGTGGGGCCGAACATATCGGCCCAGGCCTGACGCGAAATCTCACTCATCGCTAGCCTCCAGATTGCCCATGACCTCGCCGCGAAAACCATACACCGCGCGGGTTCCGGCAAGTGCCACCAGCTCCACCTCGCGTTTTTGCCCCGGCTCGAAGCGCACCGCGGTTCCGGCGGCGATATTCAGACGATAACCGGTGGCCTGTTGACGATCGAACTTCAGCGCTGGGTTAACCTCGGCGAAGTGGTAATGCGATCCCACCTGAATCGGTCGGTCGCCATGATTCTCAACGGTAATGCGGCAGGTCGCGCGGCCAACGTTAATGGCTATCTGGCCGGGCTTTACCTGATACTCTCCTGGGATCATCGTGGCTGCCTCAGATTATCGGGTTATGGACGGTGACCAGCTTCGAGCCGTCCGGAAAGGTGGCCTCAACCTGGATGTCGGGGATCATTTCCGGCACACCTTCCATGACCTGATCGCGGCTCAGGACGTGACGTCCGTCTTCCATTAGCGTCGCGACGCTCTGACCATCGCGCGCGCCTTCCATAATAAAGGCGCTGATCAGGGCCACGGATTCGGGGTAGTTGAGCTTCAGACCGCGGGCCAGACGACGCTCTGCCACCAGCGCGGCGGTAAACAGCAACAGCTTGTCTTTTTCTCTGGGTGTTAGTTCCATAGTATTCTCTTAGGTCAGCCAGATTCGGGGAAGTAGCGGAGATTTACCGGTCAGATGCGGGCGCATAAATTGCCAGATATCGCGCATTGCCCGCTGGCAAAGCAGATTATCGTCACTTAAAAAGCGGACCGTCATCAGGCCATCGATAAGCGTGGCTCCGGCGTAATTAGCCAGTGGGATAAGCCTTTCGCGCACGCCGTCCAGCAGCGTTTCGTTTGCCGGGTAGAACAGCAAGGTGCCGACCCACGGCTGCTCAGCGACGCTTGCCAGCTGTCCGTCGGCCAGACTCAGGCGCTCAATCAACCGCGGGGAGCCGTCGATCCACACTTCCAGCCGATTGGTTATCGCGCCGTGGCTAAAGTCTTCGCCAATCACCGGACGGCCAAGGCATAACAGATCCCAGGCCAGCAGCGTGCTGGAGGCGGTGAGGTGAAACGTGGTGTGCAGAGATGCGATGGCGCCGGGAAAGAAGATCGCATCCTGCGGCAGCCATTCGAGTGTTGCGTTTTCGGCCAGCGCCAGGGTTTGCTCAAGCCGTGCCTGAGCGCCGCTGCTGCGATAAAACTTGCTGGCGCCGGGCATGGTGATCAACGTATGGCAACCAGGCTCAATGGTGACGCTAATGGTCAGTTCATCGCCGCCGACGATGCCGCCGGGGGGATGGAGTAAATAGAGGTGGCAGGTCTCTTCTTCAGGATAAAAAGGGCGTTGAACGGTGAGGGGACCGACATGACGACGAGAGGCGAGCGTTGTTTTCCCGCCGAGAAATTGAAACTGCAGGTCCAGCGTGGCCTGCCAGCCTTTTTTGGTCTGTGATAACACGGTGCCGTGCAATGTCGCGCCCCTGCAAAATCAAGATAAAACAGCAGGGATGAGTATTGATCGGGGGCTAAGCATCACGGTCATATGAAAAGCTTATGCCCGTCATACTTCAAGCTGTGGCCGCGTTGGCTACGTGATGCAAAGGTTATTTCTGCTCTGGTGTTTTCTTCTTCTTTTTGAGGCGGGACCAGATTCGGGTCTCCTGGCGACGCCACAGGCGCTGAATGTTGTCATGATGGCGTAGCAGGATCAGGCACGAAAGCATCGACACCGGGAAGGTGTATTGCGGTTTGAACCACCATACGTAGAACGGCGCGATAAGCGCGCTGACGATGGCGCCGAGAGAAGAGTAGCCGCTGAGCAGAATGGTGAGTAGCCAGGTCCCCGCCATCACGCCGGTGAGATCCCAGCCGATAGGGGCAATAGCACCAAAAGCGGTTGCCACGCCTTTGCCGCCGCGAAAATTAAAGAATACCGGCCAGATGTGACCCACGCAGGCGGCAATCGCTACCAGGCCAAGCCAGAACGGGGTCAGGCCCAATGCCCACGCGCCCCAGACGGGCAGCATGCCTTTCAGTACGTCAAAAATAAGCACCGCTACGGCTGCTCTCTTGCCGCCTATTCGCAGGACGTTGGTCGCCCCAGGATTGCCGGAACCGTTATCGCGAGGATCGGGCAGGCCAGCGAGGCGGCACACCAGAATGGCGCTGGAGATTGAGCCGCAGAGGTAGGCGAGGATAACCAGTCCAGGCGCGATTGCACTCATCAGCTGTTCCATTTTGAAAGTGTCGGTTTATCCCCGTGATCCTTCGCACAGTCGGCGCGTCGGTTTGCCGGGACGCATAGTGGCGCTATGTTCCCGAAGGCTTGCTGCGTCGCTGCTTTCCCGCAACGCAAATTATTTAGGGGATGTCTTTGCATCTGTGGATAATACGCATAATTCGCCGGAAGTGGTATCCGGTTTAGCCAAAAAGCAGGCAGGTCGTGATGGATATTGTATTTATAGAGCAACTTTCGGTAATCACCACTATTGGTGTTTATGACTGGGAACAAACCATCGAACAGAAACTGGTGTTCGATATCGAAATGGCGTGGGATAACCGCAAAGCGGCAGTCAGTGATGATGTCAGCGATTGTCTCAGCTATGCGGACATCAGCGAGCTGGTGATTAACCATGTTGAGGGCGCGCGTTTTGCTCTTGTCGAACGCGTGGCGGAAGAAATTGCCGACCTGCTGCTGGAAAAGTTCCAATCTCCATGGGTACGTATTAAAGTCAGCAAGCCTGGCGCGGTGGCCCGGGCAACGAACGTTGGCGTCATTATTGAGCGTGGCCTTAATCTGAAACAAAACTTTTCAGGTCATACTTGTTAAACAAATTGCGTTTATACCGGTCATAGTTCCTGGTTTTTTTCATTTTACTTTTTAAAGGGTTTAATTGGATGAGCGATATACACTCGCTGCTGGTGGCGGCAATATTGGGTGTGGTTGAGGGGTTGACAGAGTTTTTACCCGTTTCCAGTACGGGTCATATGATTATTGTCGGTCACCTTCTCGGTTTTGAGGGGGATAAAGCAAATACTTTTGAGGTGGTGATTCAGCTCGGTTCAATTCTTGCCGTTGTCGTGATGTTCTGGCGTCGTCTGTTTGGCCTTATAGGCATTCATTTTGGCAGACCTCCAGAGCATGAAGGCCAGGGCAGCGGTCGTTTATCGCTTATTCATATTCTTCTTGGGATGATCCCGGCGGTGGTGCTGGGGCTGATTTTCCATGACTCCATTAAGTCTCTTTTCAATCCGGTTAACGTGATGTACGCGCTGATTGTTGGCGGCGTGCTGCTGATCGCGGCGGAAGTGCTGAAACCAAAACAGCCGCGCGCAGTCGGCATTGACGATATGACCTATCGTCAGGCGTTCGTGATCGGTTGCTTCCAGTGTCTGGCTCTGTGGCCGGGCTTCTCGCGTTCCGGGGCGACCATTTCTGGCGGGATGCTGATGGGCGTAAGCCGCTATGCGGCTTCTGAGTTCTCGTTCCTGCTGGCGGTGCCGATGATGATGGGCGCAACCGTGCTGGATATGTACAAGAGCATCGGTTTCCTGAGCGTTAGCGATATTCCGATGTTTGCCGTTGGCTTCATCACCGCGTTTATCGTCGCGCTGATTGCGATTAAAACCTTCCTGCAGCTGATTAAACGTATCTCGTTTATTCCGTTCGCTATCTACCGTTTTGTCGTCGCGGCAGCGGTCTACGTGGTCTTCTTCTGATAAGACCTGGCCCTCAGTCTTGCGGCTGAGGGCAACGTTTTTCTTTCCACTGTGCTACGGCTTTAATCCGCCGACGCGTCAGCTCTTCGCGAATCTCAATCCCCTGAAAACCTTCAGCCACCACCTGTTTCGTCGACACCGATTTGGCCACTTCCCAGGCTTCAAGCAGCAAGCGGCCCTGAGGGTAATCGCAAGCCTCAAAACCGGCGCGCCCGCGCACGTCGGCTTCGCTGGTCAAGGCGATTTGCCTGACCCGCTGCGGTTTGCGCCAGGCGTCAATGTTATCGAACAGTTTGACCAGCGTTTTTGGCTGTAGCATCGGCAGGGTATGAATCAGATCGTGGAATTCGGCGACCAGCTTTGCCAGGTCGCGAATCTCGTTCGGTACCCGCAGGCGAACGCAGACCTGTTCGACCAGCTTAACGCCTGCCGGACCGTGGCCATGATGGCGCGGCCAGAGCTCTTTCGGCGTCAGCCCTTTCCCGAGATCGTGACACAGGGTGGCGAAACGAACGTCCACTTCAGGGGAGAGCATTGCCGCCATCGTGACGGTCATCAGGGTATGCAGACCGGTGTCGATTTCCGGGTGCCATTTGGCAGGAGCCGGCACGCCGTACAGGGCATCGATTTCAGGGAAGAGAACCCTGAGCGCGTGACAGTCGCGTAACGTCTGAAAGAAAACCTGGGGATTACGGGTGGTGAGGGCGCTCTCCGTCTCTTTCCACACCCGCTCGGGCGTGAGGTGCGCAAGTTCACCGGCATCGGCCATCGTGCGCATCAGGGCCATAGTTTCATCAGCGATGCGAAAGCCCAGATGCGCATAGCGGGCGGCAAAACGCGCCACCCGCAGAACGCGCAGCGGATCTTCGCTAAAGGCGGGCGAGACGTGACGCAGCAGGCGCAGGCGTAAATCATCCTGGCCGCGATAGGGGTCGATAATCTGGCCGTCAGCATCCTGGGCCAGCGCATTAATTGTTAGATCGCGGCGCTGCAGGTCTTGCTCAAGGGTGACGTCAGCCGCGGCGTAGCAGGTAAAGCCGGTGTAACCGGAACCGGATTTCCGCTCGGTACGCGCCAGGGCATACTCTTCACGGCTTTGCGGATGAAGGAACACGGGAAAATCGCGGCCTACCTGCTGGTAGCCCGCGTCGAGTAATTGCTGAGGCGTAGCGCCAACTACAACCCAATCTCTGTCTTTGACCGGTAGCCTTAATAACGCATCCCGAACCGCACCACCGACCAGATAAACCTTCACGCCTTACTCTCCCGTATTCGTTTTCTCACGATGATACGTAAGTCTGGCAGAGAAGACGAATTAGTTCATCCAGCGGTCTTTGCGTTTGCGGCTCGGCACCAGGTGTGGCAACACCAGACCGAGGAGCAGGCCGACGCCGAGCACGCCGCCGCCATACATAAACCACTGCATGATAATGGTGCGCTGTTTGTCATCTAATTGCAGATTGGCGGCGCTCACCTTCTTCTGCGCGACAACCAGCTCGTTTTTCAGCTTTTGGTTCTCTTCTTTCAGGCCGTTGATCACAGCATCGCTACCGGCGACTTTTTTTTGCATGTCCGCCGTACGCTGGTTCCAGGTGGTATCGATGTTGTTCAGCTTATCGGTCAGGGTTTTGACCTGGTTTTCCAGGTCCGGCACGCGGATGCGGATGCTGGGCTCATTGCTCAGCTCTTTCAGCGGGATCCAGGCGGTACGACCGCTGCTGTCGCGCACTTGCGCATAGCTGGTGCTGTCGTTGGTTTGCAGCACTGCGACTTCTTCCCCGGCGTTGATGGTACCCACGAGACGATAATTATCGCCCGGACCACTGCGAACCCAGGTATTCAGTTCATCAGAAACGTAACGCTTTTCTTCCGCGTGAACCGCCGTGGCGGCGCTAAGCGCCAGCAAAGTAAATGTAATAAGGCGTAATTTTGGCATCAGGTCATCGTTTGGTCATAAAAAGTTGAACGATAGTAGTGGCATCACCGTAGTGACGCAAAGTTTTCCGCCACAATCGGAATCATCCAGGAGGTGGCCCGGCAAAATGCGCATTGCATGGCGATTCGCCGCAAAATACTATTTACTGACAAGAAATATCGTCGTTAGTTCGCCGTATTTTCCCGGCACAGCATATAAGCGGAAGAATTCAGTCATGGCTCAAGAAATCGAATTAAAGTTTATTGTCGCCCAGGATGGCGTAGACGTACTGCGTCAGCATCTTAACGGGTTAGAGGCAAAGCACACGCCCGCAGGTCAATTGCTGAATATTTACTACGAAACGGCGGATAACTGGCTGCGTCGTCACGATATGGGGTTGCGTATTCGCGGCGACCAGGGGCGTTATGAAATGACGCTGAAAATCGCTGGTCGCGTGGTGGGCGGGCTACATCAGCGTCCGGAATACAATATTGCGCTGGAAAAACCAGAACTGGCGCTGGAGAAGCTCCCTGCCGAAGTCTGGCCGCAGTGCGAGCTGCCGACCGAGCTTGCGCAGAACGTACAGCCGCTTTTTAGTACCGATTTCGAACGTGAAAGATGGGTAGTGAAAGAAGGCGGTAGCGAGATTGAAATTGCCCTCGATCGGGGGGAAGTCAAAGCTGGTGAGCATCAGGAGCCTATCTGCGAGCTGGAACTGGAGCTGCTGTCTGGCGATCCGCAGGATATTCTGACCCTTGCCCATCGCCTGCTGGATATCGGCGTGCTGCGTCAGGGAAGTCTGAGCAAAGCGGCTCGCGGCTATCATTTGGCGCAGGGCAATGAAGAGCGTCCGCTAACCGCATTATCTGTTTTGCGTGTGACGTCGAAGGCCAGCGTGGAGCAGGCGCTGGAGGCGGCGCTGGAAAACGCGCTGGCGCACTGGCTCTATCATGATGAAGTCCTCAATCGCGGCAATTCAAAAGCGAAAGCCGAGATTTTTCATGCGATTGCCCGCGTTCGGCATACGCTGGTGTTGTTTGGCGGCATTGTCCCTCGTAAGGCAACGACCCAACTTCGTGAGCGCTTGAACGAAGCTGAAGCTGCGTTGTTGGAGGAAAAGAACGCCCAGGCAGCGCTGTTTAATGTTGCCTGCGTAGGCGCTAAGCTGGCGCTTACCGAGTGGCTGGTGAATCGCGGCTGGCGTCCCTTTATGAACGCTGCCGGTGAACAGAAAATCAGCGGTTCTTTCAAACGTTTTGCTGATATTCAGCTCTCTCGGGCGGCGGCTGAGCTGAAAAATTCGATTGCGCAGCCGTCAGCCGATGAGTATGTCGGTCAGCTTCCGCGCCTGGCGCGCGAAATCGACAGCGTTCAGCTTCTGGCTGGTGCGTATGCAGATGTTGCCGCGCCGTGGTTGGAGAGCTGGCAAGAAATCCACCGGGCGATTGAGCATAACGACAGCAGCGTCCTCGAATATTTCCGTCGCCAGGCGCTGGCAGCAGAGCCGTTCTGGCTGCATAGTGGAAAACGATAATTTCAGGCCAGGGAGCCCCTAAGATGCCGCTTTCTTCGCAATTACAGCAGCACTGGCAGACGGTCATAGACCGGCTACCGGCGGATTTTCCAGTATCCACATTAAGTGAGCAGGCGCAGTCGGTGATGGCATTCAGCGATTTCGTCGAGCACAGTCTGGTCGCCCAACCGCAATGGCTAGCGGAACTTGAAAGCTCGCCGCCTGAGGCGCAGGAGTGGCGTCATTACGCCGACTGGCTACAGACGCGTCTTGCAGAGGTGAATGATGAAGCTACGTTGATGCGCGAGCTGCGCCAGTTTCGCCGCTGGATAATGGTGCGTATCGCCTGGGCCCAGTCGTTATCGCTGGTCAGCGAAGAGAGCAGTTTGCAGCAGCTAAGCGTGCTGGCGGAGACGCTGATTGTCGCCGCCCGCGACTGGCTTTACGTTGCCTGTTGCCGCGAATGGGGGACTCCGTGCAATGCTGAAGGTTCGCCGCAGCCGCTGTTGATTTTGGGGATGGGTAAACTTGGCGGCGGCGAGCTTAACTTCTCCTCCGACATCGACCTGATTTTTGCCTGGCCGGAGCATGGCTCCACGCAAGGTGGGCGTCGGGAGTTGGATAACGCGCAGTTTTTTACCCGTCTTGGACAACGTCTAATCAAGGTCCTGGATCAGCCCACTCAGGATGGTTTCGTTTATCGCGTCGACATGCGCCTGCGCCCGTTCGGCGATAGCGGTCCGCTGGTGTTGAGCTTCGCCGCGCTGGAGGATTATTACCAGGAACAGGGACGCGACTGGGAGCGATACGCGATGGTGAAAGCGCGGATTATGGGCGATAACGATGGCATTTATGCCAGCGAACTGCGCGCCATGCTGCGGCCGTTCGTCTTCCGTCGCTACATCGATTTCAGCGTCATTCAGTCCCTGCGCAACATGAAGGGGATGATTGCCCGCGAAGTTCGCCGCCGTGGGCTGAAGGACAATATCAAGCTCGGCGCGGGCGGCATCCGCGAGATTGAATTTATCGTCCAGGTCTTCCAGTTGATTCGCGGCGGGCGCGAGCCGATGCTGCAACAGCGTGCTTTGTTGCCGACGCTGGCCGCTATCGAAGAGCTCCACCTACTACCTGAAGGTGATGCGTCAAGGCTGCGAGAAGCCTATCTATTTTTGCGTCGCCTGGAAAACTTGCTGCAAAGTATCAACGATGAACAGACGCAAACCCTGCCGCAGGACGAACTCAATCGCGCCCGGCTGGCGTGGGGGATGGGCGCTGCCGACTGGGAGGCGCTTAGCGCGCGCCTGGCCGAGCAGATGGCCAACGTGCGGCGCGTCTTTAATGAATTGATTGGCGACGATGAAGCGCAATCGCCGGATGAACAGCTCGCAGAGTACTGGCGCGAACTGTGGCAGGACGCGCTGGAAGAGGACGACACCAGCCCGGCGCTGGCGCATCTTGCGGATAACGATCGCCGCAGCGTGCTGGCGCTGATCGCCGATTTCCGTAAAGAGCTGGACCGGCGCACGATTGGCCCGCGCGGTCGCCAGGTGCTTGACCAGCTCATGCCGCATCTACTGAGCGAAATCTGTTCACGTGCGGATGCTCCGGTACCGTTGGCGCGCATTACGCCGCTACTGACCGGGATCGTCACCCGTACCACTTATCTTGAGCTGCTGAGCGAATTCCCCGGCGCGTTGAAACATCTGATTAGCCTGTGCGCCGCTTCGCCGATGGTCGCCAGTCAGTTGGCGCGTCATCCGCTGCTGCTGGATGAGTTGCTGGACCCGAATACCCTCTATCAACCGACGGCTACCGATGCCTATCGTGATGAGCTGCGACAGTATCTGCTGCGCGTGCCGGAAGAGGATGAAGAGCAGCAACTGGAAGCGTTACGCCAGTTTAAACAGGCGCAGTTGCTGCACATTGCCGCCGCCGATATCGCCGGGACGCTGCCGGTGATGAAAGTAAGCGATCACTTAACCTGGCTGGCTGAGGCGATGATCGATGCGGTAGTTCAACAGGCGTGGCTGCAAATGGTCGCTCGCTATGGTCAGCCAACGCATCTGCACGATCGTCAGGGGCGCGGCTTTGCAGTGGTTGGCTACGGCAAGCTGGGGGGCTGGGAACTGGGCTACAGTTCTGACCTCGATCTGGTGTTCCTGCATGACTGCCCGATGGAAGTGATGACCGACGGCGAGCGCGAAATTGATGGTCGCCAATTTTATCTGCGCCTGACGCAGCGCATTATGCATCTTTTCAGCACCCGAACGCCTTCGGGCATTCTGTACGAAGTGGACGCTCGCTTACGCCCTTCAGGCGCGGCGGGTATGCTGGTTACCACCACCGATTCCTTTGCTGATTATCAGCAAAACGAAGCCTGGACCTGGGAGCATCAGGCGCTGGTTCGCGCCCGCATTGTCTATGGCGATCCGGAGCTACAGGCGCGTTTTGACGTGATTCGTCGGGATATTCTTACCACTGCGCGCGAAGGCGAAAAACTGCAAACTGAAGTGCGGGAAATGCGTGAGAAAATGCGCGCTCACCTCGGTAATAAGCATCATGATCGCTTTGATATTAAAGCTGATGCTGGCGGGATCACGGATATTGAATTTATTACCCAGTATCTGGTCCTACGCTATGCCAGTGATAAGCCGAAGCTCACGCGTTGGTCTGATAACGTGCGCATTCTGGAACTGCTGGCGCAGAACGATATTATGGACGATGCAGAGGCGAGGGCATTGACCCATGCCTACACCACGTTACGCGATGCGTTGCATCACCTGGCCCTGCAGGAACTGCCGGGGAACGTGGCGCCTGATGCGTTTAGTCAGGAACGTGAACAGGTCAGCGCCAGCTGGCAGAAGTGGTTGATGGCTTAACTAAAAAAACGGGTGTGCTATTATCGCGCGCAAAGTTTGCGTCTCGCAGGAGAAAGTAATGAAAGTAACGCTGCCAGAGTTTGAACGTGCAGAAGTGTTGGTGGTTGGCGATGTGATGCTGGACCGCTACTGGTATGGCCCTACTAGCCGAATTTCGCCGGAAGCGCCGGTGCCGGTGGTGAAAGTAGAAAATATCGAAGAGCGTCCTGGCGGTGCGGCAAACGTAGCGATGAACATTGCGTCGCTCGGTGCGACTTCTCGCCTGGTGGGCTTGACCGGCATTGACGATGCTGCCCGTGCGTTAAGCAAGGCGCTGGCCGACGTCAATGTGAAGTGCGATTTTGTTTCCCTGCCGACGCATCCAACAATCACCAAGCTGCGCGTGCTTTCGCGCAATCAGCAGCTGATTCGTCTTGATTTCGAAGAAGGTTTCTCTGGCGTCGATCCGCAGCCGATGCACGAGCGTATTCAGCAGGCGCTGAGCTCTATTGGTGCGCTGGTGCTATCTGACTACGCTAAAGGCGCGCTGGCCAGCGTGCAGACCATGATTAAGCTCGCTCGTGACGCGGGCGTTCCGGTGTTGATCGACCCGAAAGGCACTGATTTTGAACGCTATCGTGGTGCTACGCTGCTGACGCCGAACCTCTCCGAGTTTGAAGCGGTAGCGGGGAAATGTCAGAACGAAGCGGAAATCGTTGAGCGTGGGATGAAAATCATCACTGATTTCGAGCTGTCTGCGCTGCTGGTCACTCGCTCCGAGCAGGGTATGACGCTGCTGCAGCCGGGCCGACCGGCTCTACATATGCCGACTCAGGCGCAGGAGGTTTATGACGTAACCGGCGCGGGCGATACGGTGATTGGCGTGCTGGCCGCGACGCTGGCTTCCGGTAATTCGCTGGAAGAAGCCTGCTACTTCGCCAACGCGGCGGCAGGCGTAGTGGTGGGCAAACTCGGTACCTCTACCGTTTCGCCTATCGAGCTGGAAAATGCGGTTCGCGGGCGTTCAGAAACGGGCTTTGGCGTGATGAACGAAGAAGAGCTGAAGCTGGCAGTGGCCGCGGCGCGTAAACGCGGCGAGAAAGTCGTGATGACCAACGGCGTGTTCGACATTCTGCACGCGGGCCACGTCTCCTATCTGGCGAATGCGCGCAAGCTGGGCGACCGCCTGATTGTTGCCGTTAACAGCGACGCATCGACCAAACGTCTGAAAGGCGAGTCTCGCCCGGTGAACCCGCTGGATCAGCGAATGATCGTGCTGGGTGCGCTGGAAGCTGTCGACTGGGTGGTCTCTTTTGAAGAAGATACGCCACAGCGGCTGATTGCCGGAATTCTGCCGGACCTGTTGGTGAAAGGCGGCGACTACAAGCCGGAGCAGATTGCCGGTAGTGAAGAAGTGTGGGCAAACGGCGGCGAGGTGCTGGTGCTCAACTTTGAAGATGGCTGTTCGACGACCAATATTATCCGCAAGATTCAGAAAGATAGCGAAAAATAAGCGTTTTTTCTGATGATAGACAAAACCCGGCGCGATTAAGTTGCCGGGTTTTTTTATTGCATACGCCCCCTTGCCAGGAGGGCGTTTTTTTATTCTGCTGCTGGGGTTTTTACCTGAGTGGCTTCACCCGTCGTAGTGGTGCCTGGAATTGATGCTGTTAGCGGCCCGGCCAGCGATGCCAGAGAACCGCCGGAGAGGCCAATTTCATTTAACAGCGAATCAATCAGCGGCGCCTGGGTACGATAGGAAAGGGCTGCGGACAACGCCTGCTCCGCCAAATTGTTGCCGCCTGCGCTGACGGTGGCGTTTTCCGCGCCGCCAGCGCTGCCGCCCCGGTTAAGGCCGTCAACCTGAATAATCTTGATGCCTTCAATGGACTTCATCGGCTCAACGGATTTCTCGATAACCGCCGGTAGCGATTGCAGCAGTGCCAGTTTGAATTTCAGACTGGTCTGTTGATCGGAAAGCACGTTGATAGCATCGTTGAGTGCGCGCTGGGCTTCCGCTTCCGCGAGCCCCTTTTTCTTTGCGGCTTCTGCCAGTTCCACGATTGCTGCTGCCTGAAGCTCAGCGGCTTCTTTTTCTGCTTTAGCCCGAACCGTCAGCTCGACTGCCTGGGTTTCCGCATCCTGAGAGGCGGCGATTAACGCAACCTGTTTCGCACGATCGGCTTCCGCCGTTTGGCGCGTGGTTTCAACATTTTGCTGGGCACGTACGGATTCGGCCAGTGCGTCGTTGGCGCGAGCTTCCGCTTGGGACTGCTGCTCGGATTTTGCGGCGATGGCGATAGATTTTGTCTGATTCGCAATTTCCGTCGCCTGCTGCTGCTCGATCTCTTTAATGCGAATTTCTCGCTCCGCTTCGACCTTTTTAGTGCGCACAATCTGCTCGCGTTCGATTTCGCTTTCCTGAATCTGACGCTCGGCCTGGATGCGCGTTTGTTCTGCTTCACGATGGCGTTCAGCTTCAAACGCGGTGATTTTCGCGTTTTGCTCGGCGGTGCGGGTTTTCACCTGCTGCTCCTGCTCAAGCGTCATAAAGGCTTCTTGCTGTGCGATTTCGAGCTTGCGCGACAGGGCATCGCGGTTTTTTTCCCGCACGGCGACTTCAACGTCCTGCTCGACTTCATTACGCTCGCGACGACGACGCTCCGTCTCTTGGGTGAGCTTAGTCAAACCTTCGGCGTCAAAGGCGTTGTTGGGGTTGAAGTGCTCTTTCGAAGTCTGGTTGAAGTTTGTCAACGAGACGCTTTCCAGCTCCAGGCCGTTTTTGGATAAGTCTTCAGCAACGGTATTTTGTACGCCCTGCACGAAGTTTTCACGCGTATCCTGCAGCTCATGCATGGTCATCTGCGCCGCGGTGGCGCGCAGGGCATCAACGAACTTATCCTCGACCAGCATGCGCAGGTCTTCCGGCGACAATGTGCGTTGACCGAGGGTTTGCGCTGCGGTGGCAATACCTTCAACAGACGGTTTGACCCTGACGAAGAAGGCCACGACGACGTCGACGCGCATACGATCTTTGGTGATCAGGCTGTCGGCGGTGGAGCGGCTAACTTCCAGCTTCAGGGTATTCATGTTGATCGGAATTATTTCGTGGAAAATGGGCATTGAGATAGCCCCTCCACTCATGACCACTTTTTGTCCGCCAAGACCTGTACGGACAAAAGCCTGTTCTGCGGAAGCCCGGCGATAGAGCCTGGCGAAAATAATACCGATAACCAATAGAACAATGACGGCGACACCCGCCGTAAACATCCATGAGGGGAATAAGCCAGTAATGCTATCCATTATGTAACCTCCTTATTTATGAGAAACAAAACTATAAAACGTGTGGCCAGGGATTTAGCTCAGCTAAATAACGTGTTGAAGTAAGTCTGAGGATAATTAGAACCCGATCCCCTCTTTTAAACTCTTTACCCTCTTCCGGCTCAAGTAATAAATAATGTGTTTGACCGAATTTATCCGTGAACTTTCCTTCGCACGGACGGCCTGACTCGGCAAAATGGCCAGTAATAAGGGCCATGCTGCCAATAAAATCGTCTTCGGTAATTGCCGTGGTTTCATCGAGAGGCAACCATGGCGCAATGGCTTTTCCCGTATAGTGTACCGCGATGCCAGAGGCCAGTAAGCAGGCTGGCGCTAACAGGAAGTTGTTCAACGGCGATTGCATAAGGCTCACCCAGGCGTGCTGGATGAGGATACCGAGAAACCCAAAATAGCCTCCCAGTAGACAGAGTACGATAAGTGCAGGGATTCGCCCGATATTCAGATAATGAAGAACCTGGCCGATGTTACCGGAAGTTAAAGAGTCAAAATGATTTAAATGCGCATCAATAATGCCGGAAAGCAGATGTCCGAAAATAAGCGCGATGACTTCCAGAAGACCAATAAGGAGTATGAATGATAGTGCGAAAAGATAAGGGTTGTTGTATTCGGAAAATAAATGCATGAATCTCCTTATTCGTGAAAGATCTTATAAAAATTTTACCCGGATACTGGTTGTTAGTTTAACAATAATACGAGCAATAGAATAGGTAATATCGCTATTCCTTTTGTTTTTTAATGCGCTCAGATGGAACTTAACCGTGCAGTATCCAAGGGGATCTGGAGGCAAAGGGGAGAGAGGTTCAGCGATGTGAGATCACACTTTAAAACCTAATGATGAGAATTATGATTTAGCGCAATAAATAGCCACTTTGAACGCATTTTTCGCCCAAAAAAAGTTAAGGTAAGAATAAATACTGAAGTGAGTAAAAAGCATATGACCAATCAGAATACCAACGGCTGAAGGAGTATGCGGATGAATAATAAAGACATGTATTTGATGAAGAATTTTGATTTTCTGGCTCAGAGTTTCGCCAGAATGTACGCACAAGGTCAGCCCGTCGATCTTCAGGCCATTGTCGGTAACATGGATGAAGCGCATCGCGAGTGGTTTTGCCAACGATATGAGTTTTACCGCCAGCAGGTGAGTAAGGCCATGAGCCCAGAAGCGGAGTTGGAGCACTGAGACTACAACGGGCCTTTTCGGCCCGTTGCTTGTTTTACGGCTTCTCTTCTGCGTTCGGAGTCACCGATACGCTCGCCGAGCGGCTTTCCAGTTCGCTCAGGCGTTGTTCCAGCAAAGCCAGTTTTTCACGTGTACGCAGTAGCACCTGCGTCTGCACATCAAACTCTTCGCGGCTTACCAGATCCAGACGAGTTAACTGCGACTGGAGCACCTGACGAATTTTTTTCTCCACATCTTCTCCAAGGTCACGAAGGCCTTTCGGCATTGACTCATGGACCTGACGGGCGATCTGTTCAATTTTTTTCGGGTCAATCATGGTGGTTTCCTGATCTGGTCGGTTTGCTGCTCATTGTAGTGCGATCGTCGGTACCGATAAACCATAAATGTTTGAAGCTTATGCATTGCCGACGATAGTCAATAGCGTTATAGTTGCTGTGCTTATTCTCAGGGCGGGGCGAAATTCCCCACCGGCGGTAAATCAACCATAGCGTTGAAAGCCCGCGAGCGCTTTCTGCGAAAGCAGAAAGGTCAGCAGATCCGGTGTGATTCCGGGGCCGACGGTTAGAGTCCGGATGGGAGAGAGTAACGGCTCAGTCGGGTTTCGATCTGCTTGCGTTGACTTTTGCCGCTAAACCGGCGCTCCTAAGACTGCCCTGATTCTGGTAACCATAATTTTAATGAGGTTTTTTTACCATGAATCAGACGCTCCTTTCTTCTTTTGGTACCGCTTTTGAACGCGTGGAACACGCTTTAAATGCACTGCGCGAAGGCCGCGGTGTGATGGTGCTTGACGATGAAGACCGTGAAAACGAAGGCGATATGATTTTCGCCGCTGAAACCATGACCGTTGAGCAGATGGCGCTGACCATTCGTCACGGCAGTGGCATTGTCTGCCTGTGCCTGACTGAAGATCGTCGCAAACAGCTCGATCTGCCAATGATGGTTGAAAACAACACCAGCGCTTACGGCACCGGTTTTACCGTGACCATTGAAGCTGCTGAAGGCGTCACCACCGGCGTTTCTGCCGCTGATCGTGTGACTACCGTGCGTGCGGCGATTGCCGATGGCGCAAAACCGTCAGACCTGAACCGTCCTGGCCACGTCTTCCCGTTGCGTGCGCAGCCGGGTGGCGTACTGACCCGCGGCGGTCATACCGAAGCAACTATCGACCTGGTGACTCTGGCGGGTTTCAAACCGGCAGGCGTACTGTGCGAACTGACTAACGACGATGGCTCCATGGCCCGTGCGCCGCAGTGCATCGAATTTGCTCAGCAGCATAATATGGCCGTAGTGACTATCGAAGATTTATCAGCTTATCGTCGTGAGCACGAACGTAAAGCGAGCTAATTCTTGCTTATTTGCTCGCAAAGCCCACTTTCATGTGGGCTTTATTGTTTTTGGCGCTTAGCCAATCCCCATTGTCTGCAGCACAACCAGACTTAATCCCATCACTGACATTCCACAGAGTACGCCATAACTGGGATTACTCTGGGGGTCTATCTCTTTTGCCAGCGGCATGAGCTCATCGACCGATAGCGCGATCATTATTCCGGCGACAGCGGCCATAATTGCCCCCATCACTACCGGTGAGACCAGACTGCCGAGGATAAGCCAGGCCAGCAGGCCACCGAGGATTTCCGCCATGCCGGAAATTCCAGCCCAGAACACGGCTTTACTTCTGGAACCGGTGGCGGCGTATACCGGACCGGCAACCGCCAACCCTTCAGGAATATTGTGTAGCGCGACTGCTAATGCAACTCCCATACCTAACTCAAGGTTATTGCTGGCCGTCACGAAGGTGGCGATGCCCTCCGGAAAGTTATGCAGGCTGATGCCTAACGTCAGGAGCATTGCCGTACGCTGCAGATTACGCGGGCGCGAGATACCAGGGATCATCAGGTCCTGCGGGTGGGCGTGCGGTAGCAGGCGGTCAAGAGCAAAGTAGCCCAGCAGGCCGGTAATAAACATACCGTAGCCAAGTAATGGTGACATGCCTTCGGTTCTCAGCGCGGCGGGCAACATTTCCATCAGTGAGATCAGCAGCATAATCCCGGCAGCGAAACCCAAGGAAAATCCCAATAAGCGATTGGACGGCTTCTGCCCAATAACGCCGAAAATGGCACCGATAAAGGTGGCGCTCCCTGCCAGCAGGGTCAATATAACTGGTGATGACATTATTCATCTCCTTATGATAATGATTATCATTAATAGTATCTGTATTAATTGACGATCGCGAGAGGAAGAATTAACTCTTTACCACCTCTTACATTCAAATTTTCTGACGATCATCATCATGCTTATCAGAGTTTATCCTGCAGCAAAAGCGCGTAATGTGAATACATCAAATTCATCTGAATTAAGGATATCATCATGTCCCGTACCCGTATGCCCGCGCTGTTTTTAGGTCATGGCAGCCCAATGAATGTGCTGGAAGATAACATCTACACTCGCGCCTGGCGCCACTTGGGTGAAGCGCTACCGCGACCAAAAGCGATTGTGGTGATTTCTGCGCACTGGTTCACGCGCGGTACGGGAGTGACCGCGATGGAAGCACCGAAAACCATTCATGATTTTGGCGGCTTCCCGCAGGCGCTATATGATACGCATTACCCGGCACCGGGTTCTCCTCAACTGGCGCAGCGCCTGGTTGAGTTACTGGCGCCAGTACCAGTGACGCTGGATAAAGAGGCCTGGGGGTTTGATCACGGTTCGTGGGGCGTGCTGATTAAGATGCATCCAGATGCAGATATTCCGATGGTACAGTTGAGCATTGATAGTACTAAACCCGCGGCCTGGCATCTGGAAATGGGGCGCAAGCTGGCGCAACTTCGCGATGAGGGCATTATGCTGATCGCGAGCGGTAACGTGGTGCATAACCTGCGTACCGCGCGTTGGCATGGTGAAAGCACGTCATATCCCTGGGCTGAGTCGTTTAATGATTACGTGAAAGCGAACCTGACCTGGAAAGGACCGGTTGCTGAACATCCGTTGGTGAACTATCTGGCGCATGAAGGCGGATCGCTATCCAACCCGACCGCAGACCACTTCCTGCCGCTGCTTTATGTCCTGGGGGCGTGGGATGGTGAAGAATCGATTACTATTCCGGTTGAAGGAATTGAGATGGGGTCGCTCAGCATGCTGTCAGTGGTGATTGGTGCTTAAAGAAGTGATAACCCCGACAGAGTCATGCTGTCGGGGTTAGGTGTTACTCAGTGAAAACGTGCGGATAGAAACGCGACAGATCCTGGGTAATCAACGCCCGGTCTTCGCGAATACCGATCCCCGCAGGTTGATCGTTAATCAGCCAGCTACCGATGAGCGTGTAGCTATCGCCAAACTTTGGCAGCGTGTAGAACTCCTGCACGATGGTGCCTTCTTCACCGTACGGACCTTCTACTGCTTCTACTACTTTGCCGTTTTCTACGATAGAGACGTTAGCACCTTCGCGGGAGAAGATCGGCTTAATGACGTACTTCTCCATCTCCGGATGCGCATCTTCGCTGAAGTAAGCCGCCAGCAGATTGGGATGATTCGGGAACATCTCCCACAGCAACGGCAGCAATGCTTTGTTGGAAATGATGCTCTTCCATGCTGGTTCCAGCCAGCGAACGCCAGCATCTTCCAGTTTGGTAGAGAACACTTCGCGCAGCATATACTCCCACGGATAGAGCTTGAACAAATTACCAATCACTTGGTCCTGCTGATCGGTAAACTGACCTTTTTCGCCCAAACCAATTTCTTCGATATAGAGGAATTCGGTCGCTACACCCGCTTCTGCGGCACAGTCCTGCAGATACTGCACGGTGCCGCGATCTTCAATGGTATCGCGGCAACAGGCCATATGCAGATACTGGAAACCGAACTGTTCGCGCAGCTCGCTGAATCGCTCAATCAGCTTCTCCTGCAGACTGTTGAACTGGTCGCTGCCTGGTGGCAGCAAGCCTGCATTCTGCTGGTCTTCCATCCAGATCCATTGGAAGAAAGCAGCTTCGTATAGAGACGTTGGCGTATCGGCGTTATTCTCCAGCAGCTTCGGTTCACCCACACCGTCCCAGGCCAGATCGAGACGCGAGTACAGCGAGGGCTGATTGGTTTTCCACGACTGGCGCACGAATCCCCAGGTATGTTTGGGGATGCGGAATTTGGCCATGAGGTCATCGCTGGCGATGACCTTCTCCACAGCCTGCAAGCACATCTGATGTAGCTCAGCGGTAACGTCTTCAAGCTTGTCAACCTGCGCCAGCGTCAGTTTGTAATAGGCCTCTTCGCTCCAGTACGGCTCGCCGTACATGGTGTGAAAGTTAAAGCCATATTCTGTTGCCTTTTCACGCCAGTCCGGGCGCTCGGTAATGCTGATTCTTTCCATGTTGCTTAGCCGCCCATTGAGCGCGAAGAAGAAGAGCTTGCTGAGCTGCGCTGCATTGTTGATTGCTTAGCGACTGAGTCGCCGAAGCCGCCGCGCGTCACTGTGTTGGTGGTGGCCGGTTTCGGTGCCATCGCAGTTTTGGGTACGTTCATGGTACGGCCCGGCTGCGCCGCGCCGTAGCTCTTACCGCCTGCATCGGTGTATTTACCGTAGGCTGGGCTGGCCGGGTTTTTCGAGCTAAACAGAGGCTGCTGTGCGCCCATTCCGCCGCCCATCATTCGGCCCATCATGTAACCTGCCATCAGCGGCATCCAGAAGCTGCCGCTGCTTTGCGCCTGCGCCTGGTTTTCCGGAGCCATGCCCGCCTGAGCTGGCGTCTGCTGGCATTGGCCTTCGCCAAATTCGGCTACGCAATCTTCACGAGTTGCATATTTCGGTGCGGTACGTTCAGCTTCCTTGACCGCATTCGTGTAAGCGGTGGTGCACTCTGCTGCTTTGCTCGGGTTTGCGGCAGAGCAGTCGTCGGCGTTCTGATACAGAGAAACCGTCTCATCGCTTTGTTCACAACCGGCGAGCATAAATACGGCCGTAACGGCAAGGGCGACCGGCGTTAAATGGCGTGCGCTCCAGCTTTTGCGGAAGGAGGCGTGATTAATATTTTTTGTCCGTTTCATGTTTGTCTTCCTGGACCCAGTGGTATGCGTTTTGTTAACGCTCAGGATAGAGGATGAGTGGTGGAAAATGAAGCGAAGAGGGGCGGAAAGCAGGAGATCTTTACGTTGCCTTACGTTTAACGCTTCGCTTACCCGGCTGGATAAGCGAAGCGCGTACTACGCAAGACTGATTACTGGCGGAACGGATTGCTGCCGCTGGTACTGGTGGTGCGTGCTGATGCGGGTTTTGCTGCGGCGGTATTGCTATAGCCGTCAGCGCTGGCATCCTGCTGCGGGTTTTCCGGCGCGACGCTATCTGGTGAGGTTGGAATAGCTTTGCCCAATGTATTGTTGAGCGCAACCAGGTCCTGCTCGTTCAGCGTACCGAGTGCAGATTTGATGTTCAGTTCGTTAATCAGATAGTTATAACGCGCGCTGGAGAGCTGTTGTTTGGCGTTGTACAGCGTAGTGGTCGCATCCAACACATCAACGATGGTACGGGTACCAACCGAATAACCGGCTTCCATCGCATCCAATGAGCTCTGAGCGGAAACCACGGCCTGTTTGTAAGCGTTGATGCTACTGATCGATGCATTCACGTTGTTAAACGAGGAACGAACGGTCTGCACGACGCTACGGTGGGCGCTTTCCAACTGTTCGCTGGCACCAACGAAGTTGTATTGTGCTTGTTTAACCTGGGAGTTAACCATTCCACCCTGGTAAAGCGGCAGTGAGAAGCTCAGGCCGATTTTGTTCTGCCCAGCATCGTTGTCACGGTTTACGCTATTCGAACCGCTGTAGCGGTTATTTGATACCCCGCTGGAGGCGTTCAAATTCAGGGTCGGCAGATGACCATCCTGCGCTTGACGAATCTGCTCGCGCGCCAGGTCCTGGCTCAGACGAGCCTGCAGCAGCGACAGGTTGCGGTTTTCCGCTTCCTTCAGTAGCGCGTTGACCGCAGACGGCTTGTTGGTTTTAAAACCGTCGACGTTCAGCGAGGCCAGTTCCGGATAGTAGTTACCGGTGACCTGGCGCAGTTCTTCCACTGCGTTATCGAGGTCGTTACGCGCGGTGACTTCATTCGCCAATACGGAGTCGTACTGTGAACGGGCGTTTTGCACGTCGGTGATGGCAACCAGGCCCACGTTAAAACGTTGGGTGGTCTGATCTAACTGGCGGTAAATGGCCTGTTTCTGCGCTTCGGTATAGGAGAGCGTATCGATAGCAGCCAGAACTTTAAAATAGGCCGTTGCGGTGTTCAGGATCAGCGTTTGTTGATCCGTCTGATAAGTGACGTCCTGAATACCGGCGGTTTTTTCCTGCAGCGTCAGAGAACGCCATTTCGACATATCGAACAGAACCTGCGTTAACTGCAACGCGCCGCTGGTGACGTTGGAATTCTGGTCTTTAGAATCACGAAAGCCATTAGTATAGGTGTAATCCGCACCCAGACCGAGCTGTGGTAGTAATGGGCTACGCGCTTCGTTGATCTTTTCGAATGCGGCATCACGATCGGCTGCTGATTTACGCAGATCAGGGTTACTGATACGCGCCTGCTGATAAACCTGCATCAGGTTTTCTGCCTGGCTCATGGCACTGAAGCCAGTCAGGCCCAGGCCGATAAGGATGGGAAAGAGTTTCTTCATTTGCATTCCTTGTTGTGAAGCATTTAGCGCTACTCAAATTCTAAAAATAATCGCTGATTGTATAGAGTCTGTTACCGTAAAAAGTTGGCGTTATGTGCCATGGGGCGGTAATTTGCACCAATCTAACATACGGGCCATAAAACGGTAGCCACATGCCCTATAAATTCATAACTTCATATTCTACAGGATATCGAAATGCGTGACGTCAATCAGCAGGGGATTACCTTCTCTAAAAACGATGTAGAAATTATTGCACGCGAAACGCTTTATCGCGGTTTTTTTTCGCTCGATTTATACCGTTTTCGCCATCGCTTGTTTAATGGTGGCATGAGTGGTGAAGTGACCCGCGAAATTTTTGAGCGCGGGCACGCCGCAGTCTTGCTACCCTTTGACCCGGTGCGTGATGAAGTCGTGCTTGTCGAGCAGATCCGCATTGCCGCGTATGATACTAGCGAGAGCCCGTGGTTGCTCGAGATGGTCGCCGGTATGATAGAAGAAGGAGAGTCTGCTGAAGATGTCGCCCGCCGTGAAGCGGTTGAAGAGGCGGGACTTGATGTTGGGCGAGTAAAACCGGTCCTGAGCTATCTGGCGAGCCCCGGCGGTACCAGCGAAAGGCTATCCATCCTGGTCGGCGAAGTGGATGCGACGACGGCAAAAGGAATTCATGGACTGGCCGACGAAAATGAAGATATTCGGGTACATGTGGTGAGTCGGGAGCAGGCTTACCAGTGGGTGGAAGAGGGGAAGATCGACAACGCGGCCTCTGTCATCGCGCTGCAATGGCTGCAATTGCATTATCACAATTTACGAAATGAGTGGACAAAATGAAGCGTTATACACCTGACTTCCCTGAAATGATGCGACTGTGTGAAACCAATTTTGCTCAGTTGCGCCGCTTGCTGCCTCGAACGGATGCGGTGGGTGAGATGGCGAGTTATCAGGTGGGCAATGCGCAATACCGATTAACGATCGTCGAGTCGACCCGCTACACTACATTAGTGGCGATTGAGCAGACGGCGCCGTCGGTGAGCTACTGGAGCCTGCCGTCAATGACGGTACGACTCTATCACGACGCAATGGTCGCTGAAGTGTGTTCAAGTCAGCAGATCTTTCGCTTCAAAGCGCGGTATGATTATCCTAATAAAAAGTTGCATCAACGCGACGAAAAGCATCAAATTAATCAGTTTCTGGCCGACTGGCTGCGTTACTGTTTAGCACATGGAGCGATGGCGATTCCGGTTTGTTAGCGTCGTGAAACCTAAGGACACCATTTGGAAAGCCTGTTAAACCTACCTTTGGCTGGTGAGGCCAGAGTCAGGATCTTACAAATTACTGATACTCACCTGTTTGCTGAAAAACACGAAACGCTGTTAGGCATCAATACCTGGGAAAGCTACCAGGCCGTGCTGGATGCCATCCACGCCTCACAGCGTGAATGCGACCTGATTGTTGCAACGGGCGATCTGGCGCAAGATCACTCTTCCGCGGCTTATCAGCATTTTGCTGAAGGCATCGCGAGTTTTGCTGCACCCTGCGTTTGGCTGCCGGGTAATCATGACTTCCAGCCAGCGATGTATAGCACGCTACAGGAATCCGGAATCTCCCCGGCTAAACGCGTATTACTGGGCGACCATTGGCAAATATTGCTGATGGACAGCCAGGTTTTCGGTGTCCCGCATGGCGAGCTGAGTGATTTTCAACTGGAGTGGCTTGAGCACAAGTTAGCCGAGGTGCCTGAGCGGTACACTTTGCTACTGTTACACCACCATCCAGTGCCGTCGGGCTGTGGCTGGCTGGATCAACATAGTCTACGTAACGCCGGGGCGCTTGATTGCGCGCTGGCCGCTTTTCCTCGCGTTAAGCATCTGCTGTGCGGTCATATTCACCAGGAGCTGGATCTTGACTGGAACGGGAGGCGAATGATGGCAACGCCATCGACCTGTGTGCAGTTTAAGCCGCATAGCGCTAACTTCATGCTGGATATCGTCTCTCCAGGCTGGCGCTGGCTGGAATTACATCCTGACGGCACGTTGACCACTGAAGTTTGTCGCCTTGAGGGCGTTAAATTTCACCCGGATATCGCTTCAGAAGGATACTGATGTCTACGCTTCTCTATCTGCACGGTTTTAATAGTTCACCGCGGTCGGCAAAAGCGACGGCGTTGAAGAATTGGCTGATGCAGACTTATCCTGATATCTCCATGGTGATACCGGAACTGCCCGTTTACCCCGCACAGGCTGCGGAGCATCTGGAAGCTCTGGTGCTGGAACACGGGGGAGAGCCGCTGGGCGTTGTCGGATCATCTTTGGGTGGATATTACGCAACCTGGCTATCGCAGTGTTTTATGCTGCCAGCGGTGGTGGTGAACCCTGCGATACGACCGTTTGAGCTACTGAACAATTTCCTCGGCCCCAATGAGAATCCGTACACAGGGCAGCAATATGTGCTAGAGTCTCGCCATATTTACGATCTTAAAGTCATGCAAATCGACCCGCTGGAAGCACCGGATTTAATCTGGTTACTACAGCAAACGGGTGATGAAGTGCTTGATTACCGCCAGGCCGTTGATTATTTCGCCTCCTGCCGTCAAACGGTAGAGGAGGGCGGTAATCACGCATTTGTTGGCTTTGAAGATCATTTCACTCAGATTATCGATTTTCTGGGCCTGCGTTAAGCGGTTCAGAGCGACCTACGAATACACACCATGACGCAATCTTCTTATAACGCTGATGCCATTGAGGTACTCACCGGGCTAGAGCCGGTTCGCCGCCGCCCTGGGATGTACACCGACACGACACGCCCTAACCATATGGGTCAGGAAGTTATTGATAACAGTGTGGATGAAGCACTGGCTGGTCACGCGAAACGCGTGGAGGTCATTCTTCATGCCGACCAATCGCTGGAGGTTATCGATGACGGACGCGGAATGCCGGTGGATATCCACCCTGAAGAAGGGGTTCCGGCTGTTGAGCTGATTCTTTGCCGTCTGCACGCGGGCGGTAAATTTTCTAATAAGAATTACCAGTTCTCCGGAGGTTTACACGGGGTCGGTATTTCGGTCGTCAACGCCTTGTCGAAACGCGTTGAGGTTAACGTGCGCCGTGACGGCCAAATCTACAGCATCGCCTTTGAAAACGGCGATAAAGTGGAAGACTTACACGTTTCCGGCACCGTCGGCAAACGCAACACCGGGACCAGCGTGCACTTCTGGCCGGACGAAAGCTTTTTTGATAGCCCGCGTTTTTCCGTCTCGCGTCTATCGCATTTGTTAAAAGCCAAAGCGGTTCTGTGCCCTGGGGTCGAAATTGTCTTTCGTGACAAGGTCAATGATAGCGAGCAGCGTTGGTGCTATGCCGATGGCCTGACTGACTATCTTTGTGAAGCCGTGAACGGCCTGCCGTTGCTGCCGGAAAAACCGTTCGTCGGCAATTTTTCTGGCGATACTGAAGCGGTAGACTGGGCGCTGTTGTGGCTGCCGGAAGGCGGTGAGCTGCTAACCGAAAGCTACGTCAACCTGATCCCGACCATGCAGGGCGGTACCCACGTTAACGGCCTGCGTCAGGGGTTGTTGGACGCGATGCGTGAGTTTTGCGAATACCGTAATATTCTGCCGCGCGGCGTGAAGCTGTCGGCGGAAGATATCTGGGAGCGCTGCGCTTACGTCCTCTCCGTGAAGATGCAAGATCCGCAGTTTGCCGGGCAGACCAAAGAGCGCCTTTCTTCGCGTCAGTGCGCGGCGTTTGTTTCTGGTGTGGTTAAAGATGCTTTCAGCCTGTGGCTAAACCAGAACGTACAGTCGGCGGAGCTGCTGGCGGAGATGGCTATCTCCAGTGCCCAGCGTCGTCTGCGTGCGGCGAAAAAAGTCGTACGTAAAAAGCTGACCAGTGGCCCGGCGCTACCCGGCAAGCTGGCGGACTGCACCGCGCAGGATCTGAATCGAACTGAACTGTTCCTTGTGGAAGGTGACTCCGCAGGCGGTTCCGCCAAGCAGGCGCGCGATCGCGAGTATCAGGCGATCATGCCGCTGAAAGGTAAAATCCTGAATACCTGGGAAGTCTCTTCTGATGAAGTTCTGGCATCTCAGGAAGTGCATGATATTTCGGTCGCCATCGGTATCGATCCGGACAGCGACGACTTAAGCCAACTGCGCTACGGCAAGATTTGTATTCTGGCGGATGCGGACTCCGATGGTTTACATATCGCGACGCTGCTTTGTGCGCTGTTTGTCAGACACTTCCGCACGCTGGTGAAACACGGTCACGTCTACGTGGCGCTGCCGCCTCTATACCGTATCGACCTGGGTAAAGAGGTTTACTACGCGCTAACGGAAGAAGAGAAAGCGGGCGTGCTGGAGCAGCTCAAACGCAAAAAGGGTAAACCGAACGTACAGCGCTTTAAAGGGCTGGGCGAGATGAACCCGTTACAGCTGCGCGAGACCACGCTGGATCCCAACACCCGTCGCCTGGTGCAGTTGATTGTCAGCGATGAGGACGAGCTGCAGACTACCGCTATGATGGATATGCTGTTGGCCAAGAAGCGTTCCGAAGATCGGCGTAACTGGCTACAAGAAAAAGGCGATCTGGCCGAGTTGGATGGGTAATAAATAGTAAAATGGCCGGTATAACCGGCCGATTTTTTGATGGCTTAAATGCCCGATTCCAGAATACGAATATTCATTTCCAGAACGTCGCCTTTAACGGCTTCACCGTAAGCTTTCATGTGCGGAGTTTGCAGGTGCGCTTCAAGATGTGCGACGCTTTCCCACTGCTCAACCATCACGATGGAATCCGGTGATGTGGTTTGAAAACTGACGCCTGCGGCATGATCCACCAGCGGCGCATAGCCGTGGCAGCCTTCTTCCTGCAGAACAACCGGGGTAATCTTCGCAAACTGATCCAGTACCGCCTGACGATGGTGTTGGCCCGGACGAGTGCGAATTTCAGCGATTACTGTCAACATGGTTAACTCAACTCCTTCTGTGTGTATTCTCATCATACTTCGGGTCGCCGATTTTTTGACTGCTCAGCAAGCCGAATGACTTAGAACGTAAGCGTCTAGTTAACCAAAAATTTCTGCCAGATGCTTGCGATATTCTGCGGTATAACGCGGAACATCAGGCATTTTGATCACATCGTTGGCGATGAAGGTCGGCAGGGCGTTCATCCCAAGGAACTGGTTGGCTTTGTGGAACGGCAGATAAACGCCGTCGACGCCGACGCCGTGGAAGAACTGATCTTCATCGGTGAAAGCGTCCATTGGCGCGTTCCAGGTCAGGGATAACATGTACTTTTTGCCCTGAATCAGACCACCGGAACCGTATTTCTTGCTGGCGTCGGAACGGGTACGACCATCGCTGGCGTACAGGGCGCCATGGCCTTCGGTAAACACGTCGTCGATGTACTTTTTCACCGTCCACGGCGCGCCCATCCACCAGCCAGGCATCTGCCAGATAACCACATCGGCCCAGAGAAAATTCTGCACTTCTTCTTTAATATCGTATTCGCTCTCGGCGCGGACGACCTTAACATCATGCCCGGCGTCGCGCAGAAAACCATCCGCGACCTCGGTCAGGGTGTCATTCAGTTGGCCGTTAGAGTGGGCGAATTTTTTCGCGCCGTTGATAATCAGAATGTTGCTCATTTTTTATCCTCAAGATTGCAATTTTGTCGCTGATTTTACCCCGCAGGGTGAAGCGGTAAAATGAGCAAAATGTGCAAAGTCTTTTGCTTTTTTAGCAATAATACCGCTACCAGCTAACGCGTGCCTCGAAGCCGCCGCCTCGGGCGTTAGCAAAACTGGCCGTCATGCTGTGTAGCGCGGCGATGCGCTGCACAATGGACAACCCCAGACCGCTACCGGGTTGGTCCTGACCGGGAGGGCGATAAAAGCGCTCGCCAATACGCGCCAGCGCTTCGGCGCTGATGCCCGGGCCGTTGTCGCGCACGCAAAATTCACGTGCATTCAGCGTGATATCGACCTGGCTGCCAGCGGGGCTATAGCGCACGGCGTTATCCAGAAGATTACGCACCAGCAGGCTCAGTAACAGCGGCTGGCCGGTTCGCATGATGTTGGTGGCGTTCAGATGCAGACGCAGTTCAATACCGGCCTGCTGCGCGCTGTGGTACATCTCCATAACCGCCGATTGAAGCAGTTCATCAATAGCGATCGTCTGGACATCATCAAGCTGCGCCAGCGAATCCAGGCGTGATAAGGTCAGGAGCTGATCGACCAGCCGGGTTGCGCGGTCAATACCCTGATGAAGCTGCGTCAGCGCTTTATCCATGCCCTGAGCATCGTCCATGGAGAGCTGGGCGACTTCGGTCTGGACCTTCAGCGCCGCCAGCGGGCTGCGCAGTTCGTGGGCGGCATCAGAGGTGAAGCGTCGCTCACGAGTCATGGTGTCATGCGTGCGGATAAAGAGCTGATTCAGCGCGTCGACCAGCGGGCGAACTTCACTGGGAACATGATCGGTATTGAGCGTTTCGGCGGAGTCCGGCGCGCGGGCGCGCAGCGTGTTGGCCAGCTTTTTCAACGGCGCCAGCTCCCGGCTCAGCAGCACAATCAGCAGCAGGAACATCAGCGGTAGCGCAACCAGCCAGGGAATGAGCTGAGAGGTAACGATATCCAGCGCCATCTCACGGCGATAATCCCACTCCTGACCAACGACGATACGATGGCGACCATCGCGGGTGGTGAGCCACAGGAAGCGCCACTCATCATCATCGTTACGTAAATAGCCGTCGCTGAATCCCTCACGATTCATGCCCCAGGGGATATCCTGACCGTTTTCGCCATCGTTGAGCACCATCTTGCCGTCGGTGGTAAAGATAGCGAAAGCCAGCGCATCGTCGTCGAGATGCCCATGCTTAACCTTCTTTTTCGCCCGCACCTGTGGAGTGAGGGTATGCAGCTCGTCGAAATTCATCGCGCTAAGACGACGAGCGAACAGTAGCTGCTGGGTATCGAACAGCTTATCCAGCTTATCGGTGGTTTGTTGCCAGGCGATAAAACTGGCAATTCCCCATGCGGCGCTGGTCAGCAGTAGAAAAAGGAGCGTCAGACGGACGCGCAAACTCAATCGGCCCAGTCGTTTCATACATCACCCAGGGTATAGCCGATACCGTGGACGGTGCGGATAAATTCGCTGCCGAGCTTGCGGCGTAGATGATGAACGTGCACTTCTATCGCATTGCTGGAGACGTCGTCATCCCAGTTATAGAGTTTTTCCTCGATAAGTTTGCGTGGTAGCACGCGCCCGGCGTTACGCATTAACAGTTCCAGTAAAGCGAACTCTTTCGGCTTGAGAGGTAGATTTTCGCCATTCAGCGTGGTGGTGAGTCGGGTTGGGTCGAGGACGACATTGCCGTGTCGCAGTTCGCTGCTGCTTTGGCCGTGGGCACGGCGTATCAGCGCTTCGAGACGCGCAGCGACTTCAATTAACGCAAAAGGTTTGCAAAGATAGTCATCGGCACCGAGCCGTAAGCCTTCGACCCGCTGGCTGAGTGCGTCGCGGGCGGTGAGGATCAGTACCGGTTCATGGCGGCCTTTGTCGCGCCATTCGCGCAGGATATCCAGGCCGTCGATGCCGGGAAGCGTCAGGTCCAGAATAATGGCGTCATAAGGGGCGTTGTACAGCGCGGCTTTCCCCTCTTCACCGCGGGTAAACCAGTCAATGCTGAAGCCCATTTTTGTCAGCCCGACTTTAATACCGTCGCCAATCAGTTTGTCGTCTTCCACCACTAAAATGCGCATTAGCCTGCTCCTGTGGCCCACTGAGATGAAAGCAGTAAAGCGCGTTGTCACGCGCGCTGTACAGCAATAAAATTTCTTTTTTCCGCTTAAGAAGTTGTTAAGTTTTGCCTTGTGTAATAGTGACGGTATAAACACAAAGGGAGAAAACATGATGAAAAAGTTCGCCGCAATGACCGCTATTATCGCCTTAGTTTCTATGCCAGTCCTGGCTGCTGAACAGGGAGGTTTTTCCGGCCCAGGCTCCACGCAAACCAGCCAGACGACCACGCAAAACGGCGGGTTTATCGGCCCGAACGGTAGCGTAACGACGGTGGCTAATGCCAAATCTCTGCGTGATGACACCTGGGTGACCCTGCGCGGTAAAATCGTCGAGCGTATTTCCGACGACCTGTATAAATTTCAGGACAGCTCCGGCACCGTCAACGTGGATATCGACCATAAGCGCTGGAATGGCGTGACCGTGACTCCGCAGGATACGGTAGAGATTCAGGGCGAAGTCGATAAAGACTGGAACTCGGTAGAAATCGACGTGAAGCAGATTCGTAAAGTCACGCCGTAAAGCCCGTTCCCTGAGCCAATCGTATCAGATGGCTCAGGGCCATAATCAGGCATGAGATAAGGGCAGAATAATTTGTGCCACAGTGAGCATTATCGCATTCGATGTGTATGAGCATCGCAGGGGTAAGCGTATTGTGTTTGCGCTAATTATTGGTCTGGTAAGGAGTACCATGAAATCTCATGCATTATTATGGCTGGTCAGCCTGGTAGGCGTTTCTCCTCTGTACGCCGCAGACGTTCCCGCCAATACATCTCTCGCCGCAAAGCAGGTTTTTCGTTACAACAATCATAGCGATCCCGGCACGCTTGACCCGCAAAAAGTTGAAGAGAATACAGCAGCGCAGATTGTGATCGATCTGTTCGAGGGGCTGGTGTGGATGGATAGCGATGGCCGCGTCCAGCCTGGCCAGGCGCAAAGCTGGCAAGTGTCTGATGACGGTAAACGCTATGTGTTTCACCTACGCAAAGATCTCAAATGGTCAGATGGGCAGCCGTTGACCGCTGGCGATTTTGTCGCCGGGTGGCAGCGCGCCGTGGCACCGCAAACCGCCAGCCCTTTCGCCGGATATTTAGCGCAAGCGCATATTGAAAATGCGGCGCAAATCATGGCAGGTAAAGCCGATGTCAGTGCGTTAGGTGTTCGGGCGATTGACGACACCACGCTGGAGGTGACCCTCACGCAGCCGGTGCCCTGGTTTACGACGATGCTGGCCTGGCCGACGCTATTTCCCGTTCCGCAACACGTGATTAAAAAATATGGTGATGCCTGGAGTAAGCCAGAGCACATGGTTTATAACGGCGCGTTTGTGCTGGATAAATGGGTAGTAAATGAAAAAATTGTGGCCCGTAAAAATCCGCATTATTGGGATGCGCAGCATACCGTATTGCAGCAGGTAGAATATCTGGCGCTGGATAACGCCGTCACCGGCTACAACCGTTATCGCGCTGGAGAAGTCGATTTAACCTGGGTTCCAGCCCAGCAGATCCCGGCCATTCAGAAGGAGCGGCCCGGCGAGCTGCAAATCATTCCACGGCTCAATAGCGAGTACTACAACTTCAATACTCGCAAAGCGCCGTTTGACGATGTACGCGTGCGTCGAGCGCTCTATCTGACGGTCGATCGTGCGCTAATTGCGCAAAAAGTCCTGGGATTACGCACGCCAGCAACCACCTTAACGCCACCACAGGTCGATGGGTTTAATGCGCCGGTTCTGGCAGAGCTGCAGCAGCCGATGAACGAACGAGCCGCAACGGCCCAGGCGCTGCTCAAGCAAGCGGGTTATGACGCTGCGCACCCGCTGCGTTTTGAGCTGTTTTATAACAAATACGATTTACACGAAAAAACCGCCATTGCGCTCTCTTCTGAATGGAAAAAGTGGCTGGGCGCGGACGTGAAGCTGCGTTCGATGGAGTGGAAAACCTACCTCGATGCCCGCCGCGCAGGAGACTTTATGCTGTCGCGCCAGTCGTGGGATGCGACCTGGAATGAAGCATCGACGTTTCTCAATACCTTAACCAGCACCAGCGAGGACAACGTCGGACGCTGGCAAAATGCGCAGTATGACGCGCTACTGGAGCAGGCGTCGAAGACTGCTGATGCACAAAAACGCAATGCGCTTTATCAGCAAGCGGAAATGATCATCAACCAGCAGGCACCGTTGATCCCTATCTACTATCAGCCGATGATTAAACTGCTAAAACCGTATGTTGGTGGTTTCCCATTACATAATCCGCAGGATTACGTTTACAGCAAAGAGCTGTACATCAAAGCGTACTGATTTTACCGCCGTCAGGTGTTTTTCGGCGGCGGTAAACTATCGAACTCTTGTGACTCGACGCGCCAGATAAGGTACTATCTGCGGCAATATTGCCCCTTAGATGGTTGGCTTTTAGTTGAGGAATTACGATTAATGAGCGATATGGCAGAGCGCCTTGCGCTACATGAATTTACGGAAAACGCCTACCTGAACTATTCCATGTACGTCATCATGGACAGGGCGCTGCCGTTTATTGGCGATGGCCTGAAGCCGGTCCAGCGTCGCATCGTCTATGCGATGTCTGAACTGGGGCTGAACGCTAGCGCGAAGTTCAAAAAGTCCGCCCGTACCGTCGGCGACGTGTTGGGTAAATATCATCCGCACGGCGATAGCGCATGCTATGAAGCGATGGTGCTGATGGCTCAGCCGTTCTCTTACCGCTACCCGCTGGTAGACGGTCAAGGGAACTGGGGCGCGCCGGACGATCCGAAATCCTTCGCCGCGATGCGTTATACCGAATCCCGTTTGTCGAAGTATGCTGAGCTGCTGCTGAGCGAACTGGGGCAGGGCACCGTTGACTGGGTTCCAAACTTTGACGGCACCATGCAGGAGCCGAAAATGCTGCCTGCGCGTCTGCCAAACATTCTACTGAATGGCACCACCGGCATTGCCGTCGGGATGGCGACGGATATTCCGCCGCATAACCTGCGCGAAGTGGCCAGGGCGGCGATCACCCTGATTGAAAAACCACAGACCTCGCTGGATGAGCTGCTGGATATCGTGCAGGGGCCGGATTACCCGACGGAAGCGGAAATCATTACTCCGCGTGCCGAGATCCGCAAAATCTACCAGAACGGCCGTGGCTCCGTGCGCATGCGTGCGGTGTGGACCAAAGAAGACGGCGCGGTGGTGATTAGCGCCCTGCCGCACCAGGTCTCAGGCGCAAAAGTGCTGGAGCAAATCGCCGCCCAGATGCGCAATAAGAAGCTGCCGATGGTCGATGACCTGCGCGACGAATCGGATCACGAAAACCCGACCCGTCTGGTGATCGTCCCGCGCTCCAACCGCGTAGATATGGAGCAGGTGATGAACCACCTGTTCGCGACGACCGATCTGGAAAAGAGCTATCGTATCAACCTGAATATGATAGGTCTGGATAACCGCCCGGCGGTGAAAAACCTGCTGGAAATCCTCTCTGAATGGCTGACCTTCCGTCGCGATACCGTACGTCGTCGTCTGAGCTACCGTCTGGAGAAAGTCCTCAAGCGCCTGCATATCCTTGAAGGTTTGCTGGTAGCGTTCCTGAATATCGATGAAGTTATCGAAATTATCCGCCATGAAGATGAACCGAAACCGGCCCTGATGTCGCGCTTTGGTATCAGCGAAACCCAGGCGGAAGCGATTCTGGAGTTAAAACTGCGCCATCTCGCCAAGCTGGAAGAGATGAAGATTCGCGGTGAGCAGAACGAGCTGGAAAAAGAGCGCGACCATCTGCAGTCTATTCTGGCCTCTGAACGTAAGATGAATAATCTGCTGAAGAAAGAGCTGCAGGCCGATGCCGACGCCTTTGGCGACGAGCGTCGTTCGCCGCTGCGCGAGCGTGAAGAAGCGAAGGCGATGAGCGAGCACGACATGCTGCCGTCAGAGCCAGTGACTATCGTGTTGTCGCAAAGCGGTTGGGTGCGTAGCGCCAAAGGTCATGATATCGACGCGCCGGGGTTGAACTATAAAGCCGGTGATAGCTTTAAATCGGCCGTGAAAGGCAAAAGTAATCAACCTGTGGTGTTTATTGATACCACCGGGCGTAGCTATGCGGTTGACCCGATCACCTTGCCGTCCGCTCGTGGTCAGGGCGAGCCGCTCACCGGCAAGCTGACGCTGCCGCCGGGCGCGACGGTTGAACATATGCTGATGGAGTCCGACGAGCAGAAGCTGTTGATGGCTTCCGATGCAGGCTACGGTTTCATTTGTACCTTTAACGACCTGGTCGCTCGCAACCGCGCCGGTAAGACGTTGATTAGCCTTCCGGATAACGCGCACGTGATGCCGCCGCTGGTTATTGAGGATGAATCCGATATGCTGCTGGCCATCACTGCAGCCGGGCGTATGCTGATGTTCCCGGTCAGCGATTTGCCGCAGTTGTCGAAAGGTAAAGGTAACAAGATTATCAATATTCCGTCGGCAGAAGCGGCTTCCGGTCAGGATAGCCTGGCGCATCTGTTTGTTCTGCCGCCGCAAAGTACGCTGACTATTCATGTCGGTAAGCGGAAAATTAAACTGCGTCCGGAAGAACTGCAGAAAGTTACCGGCGAGCGTGGTCGTCGCGGTTCTCTGATGCGCGGACTGCAGAAAATTGACCGGGTGGAGATTGATTCGCCGCGTCGCCCTTCAACAGGCGACAGTGAAGAGTAGAGTAAAGTGAGCCTTCCTCGCGGTTAAGTGAGGAAGGCGAATATTTGCCGCAAAATCGTTGTTTATTCAGGCATTGCGATTAACAATATCCACAAAATCATTCAAGATGCTCAATGCGCTTTGCCATGATTTCCGGTGCCTGCAATCTGCGAAACAGCGAGTCATACACAAAATCATTCAGGATGCATCGCGGCGGCAAGTGAGGAAATCCCTGGAGCATAGATAGCTATGTGACTGGGGTTTCTGAGCGTAGCCAACAAAGAGGCAGTTTGAAGGATGATGTGTATAATTCTAAGCGGTTTGGGTTTTAGAGGTAGCTATGCTATTTATTTTTCGACTAATTATCGTTGTCATCTATTGTCTTCTGGTCTCCATATTCGGCTGTATTTACTGTCTTTTCAGCCCGCGTAATCCTAAACATGTTGCGACCTTCGGCCATCTGTTTGGCAAACTGTCGCCGGTGTTCGGCCTGAAGGTAGAACTGCGTAAGCCTGCGGATGCGGAAAGCTACGGCAAGGCCATCTATATCGCTAACCACCAGAACAATTATGATATGGTGACGGCATCGAAAATCGTGCAGCCGCCGACGGTAACAGTGGGTAAAAAGAGCCTGGCGTGGATCCCGTTTTTCGGCCAGCTCTACTGGTTGACGGGGAATCTGCTGATTGACCGTAACAACCGGGCGAAAGCGCACGGCACCATCGCGGAAGTCGTGAACGCGTTTAAAGAACGTAACGTCTCTTTCTGGATGTTCCCGGAAGGGACCCGCAGCCGTGGGCGTGGCCTGTTGCCTTTTAAAACCGGTGCCTTTCATGCGGCGATTGCCGCTGGCGTGCCGATTATTCCAGTGTGCGTGTCCAATACATCGAATAAGATTAACCTCAATCGCCTGAACAATGGTCTGGTGATTGTAGAAATGCTGCCGCCGGTTGATACCAGCCAGTACGGGAAAGATGGCGTTCGCGCGCTGGCGACGCACTGTCGCGAGCTGATGGCCGCCAAAATTGCTGAGCTGGACAAAGAAGTTGCTGAGCGCGAAGCAGCAGGAAAGAAATAACACAGGAAACGCCGCGAATCGCAGGCGTATTGCTGGCGGGAAACGAATTCCCTTATTGATTAGTCAGTATCTCACGGAGTTAATATGTCACTCAGTCGGCGTCAGTTTATTAAGGCTTCAGGCGTTGCGCTGTGCGCAGGCGCCGCGCCACTGAAGGCACAGGCCGCTGGCCAGCAGCCTGCGTTGCCGATCCCTCCGCTGCTGGAGTCCCGGCGCGGTCAGCCGCTGTTTTTGACTCTCCAGCGTGCGCACTGGTCGTTCACATCCGGCACCCGTGCATCGGTATGGGGCATCAACGGTCGCTATATGGGGCCGACCATTCGCGTCTGGAATGGCGACGATGTGAAGCTGATTTACAGCAACCGGTTAACGGAAAACGTCGCGATGACGATCCGTGGCCTGCAGGTTCCTGGGCCGCTAATTGGTGGCGCGGCGCGCATGATGTCAGCCAACGCTGACTGGGCTCCGGTGCTGCCAATTCGTCAAAGCGCGGCGACGTTGTGGTATCAAGCCAACACCCCAAATCATATGGCGAAACAGGTCTACAACGGCCTTGCCGGGATGTGGCTGGTGGAAGATGACGTCAGTAAGAACCTGCCGATCCCTAATCACTATGGCGTTGATGATTTCCCGGTGATTATCCAGGACAAGCGTCTGGATAACTTTGGTACGCCGGAATACAGTGAACCCGGCAGCGGCGGCTTTGTCGGCGATACGCTGTTGGTAAACGGCGTGCAAGGTCCGTTTGTTGAGGTATCGCGCGGCTGGGTACGTCTGCGCTTGCTGAATGCTTCCAACTCTCGCCGTTATCAGCTACAGATGAGCGACGGCCGTTTGCTGCACGTTATCTCTGGCGATCAGGGGCTGCTCCCCGCGCCGGTTTCGCTCAAGCAGCTGTCGCTGGCTCCCGGCGAGCGGCGAGAAATTCTGGTTGATATGACCAACGGCGATGAAGTGTCGATTACCTGCGGGGAGGCGGCAAGCATTGTCGATCGTATTCGCGGCTTCTTCGAGCCGTCGAGTATCCTGATTTCGACACTTATCCTGACCCTGCGCCCGACAGGCCTGCTACCGTTAGTGACTGATAGCCTGCCGGTGCGTCTGCTACCGACGGAAATCCTGACCGGTGCGCCGATTCGCAGCCGAGACATTAGCCTGGGCGACGATCCGGGCATTAACGGCCAGCTGTGGGATCCACAGCGTATCGATATTACTGCTCAGCAAGGAACCTGGGAGCGCTGGACGGTGCGTGCCGACCGGCCGCAATCCTTCCATATTGAAGGGGTGATGTTCCAGGTGCGTAACGTCAACGGCTCAGCGCCGTTCCCGGAAGACCGTGGCTGGAAAGATACCGTCTGGGTCGATGGGCAAGTGGAACTGCTGGTGTACTACGCTCAGCCTTCCTGGCCGCATTTCCCGTTCCAGTACTTAAGCCAGACGCTGGAGCTTGCCGACCGTGGTTCAATTGGCCAAATGCTGGTGAATCCAGCACCGTAAAATCATCAAATCATAAAACGGGCCTGATATGCTCAGGCCCGACAGCATTATCAGGATGGCGCAAATAGCGTTGGTAGCATCAAGCTCACCTGCGGGAAGTAACAGATAATCGCCATAACAACAAATAGTGCCAGAAACATGGGTAATAAAGGCTTTATCACCCGATCAATGCTCACTTTCCCAATACTGCAACCCACAAATAGAATCGTCCCTACTGGCGGTGTGCAAAGCCCAATCGTCAAGTTGAATACCATGATGATGCCAAAGTGAATAGGATCTATCCCCAGGTGTTGAGCTATCGGTAAAAATATCGGCGTAAATATCAGTATGGCAGGCGTTATATCCATAAATGTGCCAACGAAAAGCAAAATAATATTAATGATAAATAATATTACCCACTTGTTTTCAGACATGCTGGTAATCATTTCATTAATGAACTCAGGAATGTCAGCATTGGTCATCGCCCACGACATTCCCATCGAACAACCAACCAGCAACAATACAATGGAACTGGTAACGACAGAATCCAGAAGGATGCTGTGAATTTTTTTGAAATTAATTTCTTTATATATTATCGCTAATGCCAAACTATAGATAACCGCTACTGCTGAAGCTTCAGTTGGCGTAAATACACCACAAATGATACCGCCAATAATAATGAAGATGAGAAGTAAGCTGGGTATTGAATCGCGGAACACGGCCAGGAACTGGTGGCGGTTAATTCTTTGGGCAACAGGATAATGATGGCGACGCGCGTGTAGTGCGGCTACCGCCATCAATGCCAGTGCGGTAAGAATGCCGGGAATATAACCTGCCAGAAACAAAGCGGCAACCGAGGTACCGCCGCTCGCCAGAGAGTAAACAATGAGTACGTTACTAGGTGGGATCATCAGGCCTATTGGGGCTGAGGCGACATTAACTGCTGCAGAGAAAGCCGGGTCATAGCCTTCTTTTTCCTGTAGAGGCGACATGATACCCCCTACCGCCGCGGCTGAGGCGACTGCCGAACCAGATATAGCACCGAATAATGTATTAGCCAGGATATTACAGTGAGCCAGCGAGCCGGGAAGACGACCAACAAGAGCCTGTGCCAGGTTAACCAGCCGTCTGGCTATTCCCCCGGTATTCATAATATTCCCAGCTAATACAAAGAATGGAATTGCCAATAACGTAAAGCCATCAAGACCTACCGTCATTTTCTGTGAAATGACAGAAATTGCGGCATCAGGAGGTAAGGAAATAATGATTGAAAATAATGAGGAAAGGCCAATGGCAAATGTAATTGGTACTCCAATAGCCAGCATTACGATAAAGCTGCCAAATAAAACAATTATAGGGTAAATATATTCGAAGTCCATACTTCCCTCATCAATGAGAATGCTGGTTATGATAGTTTTCTAAGATATTTGAAATGGTATAAAAGAGCAGGATTACGCCGCTGATCGGCATGACCCAATAGACCTTATCCATAGGCCATTTTAATACGGGTGAGATTTGATTAACGTGCGCTGCTTTTTCTACGACAATATTTCCACCGTAAATCATAAACGTAATGGCAAAAATCGCGATAACTACCTGGATGAAGCTATCAAGTCGTCGCGCAGTTGCTGGTGATACTTTTTGAGCTAATAAATCAATTGATAAATGCTTTTTAATACCAGCGGTATACACACCTCCAAGTAATATTATCCACATAAAGAGGATTTGTGTGAACTCATCGATCACTGTACTGGGCGAGTTAAATATAAAGCGCGCGACGACTTGCCATGAGACGCAGGTCACCATGATGGCTAAAATAGTACAGCAGCACCCAGCAAGTATTCTATTAAGGGAATTAGTTAGCGTTTGCATATAACATCCTGTAAAGGGCAGGAATAACCTGCCCATAGATTTACATATTTTCTACCTGATCCAGATCTTTGGCTGATTGTGCATCTTTAGCACGGAACTCATCGAAGAGTGGTTTAACGCGCTGTTTAAACTCTGACTTATCGACATCGACCACCGTGGCGTTCATCGCTTTTATTTTCTCGTAAGCTTCTTTTTCTGCTGCTGGCCAGATGACATCTTTCATTTGCAGCATCGACTCATCCGCTGCTTTGTATAAGGCTTCACGATTTTCATCACTCAGGCTACTGAGTACCTGGGTGCTCACGACTAAAACATCAGGAACCATGGTATGCTCATCGCGTGAATAAACTTTCGCGACTTCAGCGTGGCGCATATCCGCATATACGACGGTACTATTTTCGCCACCATCAACCACGCCTTGTTGGAGCGCGGTATATAATTCGCCTTGCGCCATAGGCGTTGCTACACCGCCCAATGCCTTAACCATTGCAATCGCGCTTGGGCTGGATTGAACGCGGATTTTCATGCCAGCCAGGTCTGCTGGTTTGGTGATAGGCTTGTTGGCGTAAAGGCTTCGGGCACCGCCATCATAATAGGTCAGGCCGATAAAACCTTTATTTTCAGAAGATTTTAAAATTCTTTTTCCCAGATCGCTTTGCAGCACCCGATAGTAATGATCGCGATCTTTGAATAAGAAAGGAAGACTAAATAGACTATACTCAGAAGCAAAAGATTCCAGTGATGCTGCATTGACTTTCACCATTTGCAGGGCGCCAGAATTCATCAGTTCAAGAGACTCTCGCTCATTACCGAGCGTTGCATTCGGGTAAATACGAATAATTAAATCACCGTTAGAATACTCTTTTGTTTTTTCTGCTAAATAGCTCATGGCCTTGTGCACGGCATGGCTTTTATCCTGATTGTGGCTGAGTTTTAGCGTGGTTTTGGCCAATGCAGAGTTCGAGATTAATATACAGCCGACGAGTAGCATTACGGATGTTTTTAACAAGTCAGAGGTTTTCATATGATATCCTTATTAATATGTTTAATAAAAGCGATAGGCACCATCGCTTTCTGCCGATATTTTCTCTTTTTAATTTTCAGACAAATATTGATAAATGCCGGGCGCAACCGGGATCCCGTTTTGCTGACATTTTTCTTTATACATCATCTGCGGATCGTTAGGGGCTAAAACTTTTTCAACACCAGGGACCGGTTTGACCGCGCGTAGTTCAGTAACCATCTGCGCCATGTTTTTAGCAAACTCATTATTACCTAATTTTTCCGGGTCAATAACGATGATCAAACTGGCGAGTTTGCGCATTTTTTCATAATCACCGTACATCCGTACAATATGGTTACCAAAGCTTGCACCCATTAATATCCCGGTCAATGCATCTATCGCCAGTGCAATTCCTGAACCTTTATGTCCGCCAAAGGGGAGTAAATTTTCAATTTTGTGTGGGTCGGTTGTGACGTTGCCGTCTTTATCAATAGCCAGGCCTTCAGCAATCGGCTTGCCGGTTTCTTTGGCATGCAAAATTTTGCCGAAAGCCGTTGCGCTGGTTGCCATATCGACGATCATCGGATAACTATTCTCGACCGGAAACCCGAATGCGATAGGGTTTGTGCCGATAAAGCGTTCCGCGCCGCCATGAGGTGCGACGCAGGTATCCGTTTGGGTCATGACTAATGCAATCATTCCCTGGCGAGCGACTCTCTCGGCAAAGTAGGATAATGCACCACAATGCGAGGTATTTTTGACGCCGACAAAACCCAGACCATGGCCCCGGGCAAGCTGAATAGCATGATCGGCCGCGCTGATAAGAGCGGAATGCCCCATGCCATCATCGGAATCCAGAATAGCGACCGAGGGTGAAACTTGCTCAATACTAAACTGCGCTTTTTTATTTAAACCACCTGCTTTTAACCGGGTGCAGTAATGTTCAACGCGCATGACGCCATGAGAGTGTACGCCGGTTAAATCAGCATGCACTAATACGTTCGTTACCTGCTGTGCGGTTTGTTCATCCAGTCCAGCAGAAAATAGTTTTGTGTGTACCAGAGATTTTAAATTCTCTTCTTTTACATATACTGTAGACATGTTAACCCCATTAAAATTTGATAACGCCTTTAACCATTTCTTTGTTTTCGACTACGTTTTTCTGGTAGTCATTGCCAATAGTGAAAAAATCAAACTCGGTATTTTTCATCATGTCTTCATTGATTAATCCGGCACTCATTAATTGAATGACGCATTCAAAATCTTCGCGCGTGGCGTTACGGCTGCTGATTAGCGTGGTTTCTTTTTTATGGAAAGTGGGGTCATCCATAATAAGCTCGCCGATATATAATCCAATAAATACGACTTTGCCACCGTGGCGAATGAGATTAATATCGTTGCTCATCGAGGCTTTGTTGCCCGTGGCGTCAAGTACCGTACAGGCAAGTTCGCCGTTAAACAGGTGACGTAGTTCACTAATAAAATCCCCTGTCGTCGGGTCCAATGATTTGACGCCAATATTTTGGCTGACCAGTTGTCGACGCTTGGCATCAACATCGGCAACGACGACTTTCGCGCCCTTGGCTTTAGCAATCGCTGAGGTGGCTAAACCAATAGGGCCAGCGCCGATGACCAGGATATTTTGTGCGGACTGTATCTCCGCGCGGCGGACGGCATGGGCCCCAATAGCAAAACACTCCACCAGTGCGCCCGCGCTATCACTTAATTGTTCGGGAAGTTCAACCAGGTTTTGCTCATGAACGGCCAGGTATTCGCTGAAGCCACCATCCTGGTGTACACCATAGAGCGATACGTGCTCGCAGCAGTTAGTTTTTCCTTCTCTACACGCTGCGCATTGGTTGCAAGGGACACAGGGAATAACGGAATAGCGCTGACCACTCTTTATGCCGGAGCACTCTTTTCCTGTCGAAATAGCTTCACCGCAGATCTCATGCCCAAGCACCCTGGGATAAGAGAAAAAAGGCTGGCGTCCGGCGAAGGCATGAATATCGGTGCCGCATATCCCGACGGCTTTAACCTTTAATAACGCTTCGTAGTTTTCTGGTACTGGTACTGGTCGTTCAATATATTCGATGCTGCCAGGATTATGGCAAATTAAGGTTTTCATTAAATTTTCCCAGATAATAAATGTGCAATAGTTTCTTCGATACCTAATGAATCAATACGCGTAAATGCATTCTTTATTTCTTCGACAAAATCCGGATCGTTATTCAACTCGCCAAATATAGATTCGATTTTCAACAATGAGAGCGCCTGCTGCCATGCAGGGTGCTGGCCGGATATGGCTTCTATAAACAGCGGTAATAATGGGTCGCTAATATTCTGCTTGTCGCCAATGTTTTTTATTACATAATGCAGCCAGCCAGCGACTAATATTGAAAGCGCGCGCGGATTCTTATTCTGCTGATGTAAAATTATCCACGGCGTAAGGGCCCGCTGAGGGAGCTTTTGTGAACCATCCATCGCTATTTGCGCAGTACGATGCTTCACATTGCGGTTGCTAAACCGTTCAAGGAGTAAATCAGCATAGTTCTCAAGAGGAATGTTTAGCTGCGGATCTAATGTTTGCGCCTGCTCATTAATCATCAGAAAACGGGTGGCGGCACGAAATTGCGGATCCTCCATGCATTGATAGATAAATTCGTAACCCGCCAGGCTGCCGTTGTAGGCCAGAAATGAGTGGCTACCATTTAACATCCGGAGCTTCATTTCCTCATAAGGCCGGACGTCTGCGACAAACATTGCGCCTGCTTTATCCCAGTCAGGACGGCCGCTAACAAAATTATCTTCAATAACCCACTGGCGGAAATCTTCGCAGACGATCCCGCACGGGTCGGCATAACCTATTTTTTCCTGCAGCATCATAAACTGCGGTTCGGTCATTGCCGGCACTATGCGATCGACCATGGTTCCTGGAAACGTCACATTTTCTTCAATCCATTCCCCTAGCTCGCTATCAAGGCGCGTGGCGAAGCCAATAACCGCATTGCGGGTGAGATGGCCGTTATCAGGGATGTTGTCACAAGAGAGCACGCTGAAAGGGGATAAGCCGAGATCTTTACGCCGCTGTAGGGCACAGACGATCAGCGCAATCGCCGATGCCGGTCGCTGTGGATTATCAAGATCTTTGATGATCAACGGATTGGCGAAATCTAATGTCCGGGTTTGCGGATCGATGCAGTAGCCTTTTTCCGTAATCGTCAGCGAGACGATTTTAACCTGCGGCTCAAGGAGTTTTTCTAATGCAGCTTCAATTCCGCTATCCGGGGTATGGAGCCCACCAATGACGGAACGGACCAGGCGCGAAGTATTCGCAGATGAGGAGGTTTCCAGCACGCTGAACAGGCCATCCTGATTGTTTAATGCATTGACCAAGTCCTTGGTACCAAAAAGATTTATTTCAAATATTCCCCACGGTTTCTCCGAAACCTGGTTGGTGAGATCGCTATAAACGGCCTGGTGACCCCGATGAAATGCGCCGAAACCAATATGGACGATATCGGCTTGCAGAGCGGTGCGCGGGTAACTGGTGGCGGCATCGTAGCGAGCTGTTGTTATGTTTTCCTTTCCTGACATCGTGGTATCACTCTTGTGGTTACAGTTAAATTGCGTATACCAATTTATGGTAATCACTAGACCAAAAAAAGAGATCAAAATCACATTAGCAGGGATGGACAGAGAACAAGGAAAATAACTTCTCTGTAAATGATTGTAACAATATGATTTTTATATATTTACTGTGATGGGTGATTTTTGTAAAAATGCACAAGATGTGAAATTTATGATGGAGGTAACAGAACACTATACCAATTACAATTAATCACTAGACCAATTTGGCAGTGGCAGAACCAGCAGAAAAGAGACGAGTGCTAATAACGAACGGGATAAGAGGGAGGTGCAGAGCAACGGGGAAAGATCGGTGCAATGATGATGCCCTGCAGGTATGGAGCGAACTATGGAGCGAACATGGCGCTATGTTGCAAAGAAGAAATCATCAAAATCGCTAATAGAAGAATCTTGCTTAAAGATTTTTATTAATTCATTTTTACTGTTTTCCAGATGGCTCCAGGATGCTTGTCTGGCAAGCTCCGCATCCTTCTGTTGAAGGGCGAGGAAAATGGCTCGATGATCCTCCAGCCACTGCATACGCAGATGCTTTTCATGCAGGTATTTATAGTTAAGTTTTTTCCAGCGTGGGTTTTCGGTTCTCACCGCCCGCCACAGCTCCGCCGCTTGTTTAATTAACACTCTGTTCTGCGTAGATTCAGCAATAATGCTGTGGAACTGATGATCCAAATCCTCAAACGTATCGCTTTCACCGGCGATGGCTTTCTCTTGTAACACAATGATTTTCTTAAGTTCAAGTAGCTCATTGAAGCGAATTTGCGTGGCGGCAAAACCGGTAATGTTGCTCTCTATCACCTGGCGCGCCTGCAAGAGTTCAAAAGGGCCGATTTCAGAATAGGGCATCAATGTGTTCTGATTTAACTTGTTCGCATTATCAACAAAAAAGATCCCGGAACCTTGCTTAACCTCCAGCACGCCTTTCAGCTCTAACATGATGATCGCATCGCGGATGGTGGTCCGGCTGGTGTTAAATCGTTCGCTGAGTTCACGTTCAGACGGCAAGCGTTCGCCGGATTTAAATACGCCGGAATAGAGCAACTCTTCAATCTGTAGACCAATATCGTAGTAGCGGCGTTTTGTAATAACTTGTTCCATACTAAGCCTTATATGTAGTGCTCCCGGTGGATATCCGACCGAGGGTACTCCTGTTCCCGTATGAGGTATGCCTGGTGTCTGGCATGAATAGTAGCGGCACTTGTTGGGAAACCGCCAGCTTTAAACCAACCGCAATGGCAAAATTATGTATTTAGCTCCAGAGCGGAGGTAAAGAATTGAAGCGGCAGACTTTTGTCCATCTCTCTTCAACGCCCCTTCATTTCTCCCATCGTTCCGGCTTATAATCGCCGCCCTTTTGATTATTTTTTTATCATTTTCCCCGGAAGCAATATGAGCGCAATATCCCTGATCCAACCGGATCGTGACCTTTTCTCCTGGCCGCAGTACTGGGCCGCCTGCTTTGGCCCTGCGCCGTTTCTACCTATGTCGCGAGAAGAGATGGACCAACTTGGCTGGGATAGCTGCGACATCATCCTCGTGACCGGCGATGCTTATGTCGATCACCCGAGCTTCGGGATGGCGATTTGTGGCCGTATGCTGGAAGCACAGGGTTTCCGCGTGGGGATTATTTCCCAGCCGGAGTGGAACAATAAAGATGACTTTATGCGTCTGGGCAAACCGAACCTGTTCTTTGGCGTAACCGCTGGCAACATGGACTCGATGATCAACCGTTATACCGCAGACCGCAAGCTGCGTCATGACGATGCCTACACGGCGGGTAACGTGGCAGGCAAACGCCCGGACCGCGCCACGCTGGTCTACACCCAGCGCTGCAAAGAGGCGTGGAAAGATGTGCCGGTGATCCTCGGCGGCATCGAAGCCAGCCTGCGCCGCACCGCGCATTACGATTACTGGTCTGACACCGTGCGCCGCTCGGTGCTGGTCGATTCTAAAGCCGACATGCTGATGTTCGGCAACGGCGAACGTCCGTTGGTGGAAGTGGCGCACCGTCTGGCTGCCGGTGAGCCTATCGGACATATCCGCGACGTGCGTAATACCGCCATTATGGTGAAAGAAGCGCTGCCGGGCTGGAGCGGGGTGGATTCCACTCGTCTGGATACGCCGGGCAAAATCGACCCGATCCCGCATCCGTATGGTGAAGATCTGCCGTGTGCGGATAACAAAACTGTTGCGCCGCCGAAGCAAGAAGCCAAACGCGTCACCGTACAGCCGCCGCGTCCTAAGCCGTGGGAAAAAACCTACGTGCTGCTCCCGTCCTTTGAGAAAGTCAAAGGCGACAAAATTCTCTATGCTCACGCCTCGCGTATTCTGCACCATGAAACCAACCCTGGCTGCGCCCGTGCGCTGATGCAAAAACACGGTGAGCGCTACATTTGGGTTAACCCACCGGCTATTCCGCTGTCTACCGAAGAGATGGATAGCGTGTTTGCGCTGCCGTACAAACGTATTCCGCACCCGGCCTACGGCGATGCGCGCATCCCGGCCTACGAGATGATCCGCTTCTCGATTAACATTATGCGCGGCTGCTTTGGCGGCTGTTCATTCTGCTCCATTACCGAGCACGAAGGGCGCATTATTCAGAGCCGCTCCGAAGATTCGATCATTAATGAAATCGAAGCTATTCGCGACACGGTTCCCGGTTTTACCGGTATTATCTCCGATCTTGGCGGCCCGACGGCCAACATGTATATGCTGCGCTGTAAGTCGCCGCGCGCGGAGCAGACCTGTCGCCGCCTGTCCTGTGTGTATCCGGATATCTGTCCGCATATGGATACCAACCATGAGCCGACGATCAATCTCTATCGCCGTGCCCGTGACCTGAAAGGCATCAAAAAGATCCTTATCGCTTCCGGCGTGCGTTATGACATCGCCGTGGAAGACCCTCGTTATATCAAAGAGCTGGCGACCCACCACGTTGGCGGCTATCTGAAGATTGCTCCGGAACACACTGAAGAGGGACCGCTGTCGAAGATGATGAAGCCGGGTATGGGTAGCTACGACCGCTTTAAAGAGCTGTTTGATACCTATTCGAAGCAGGCCGGCAAAGAGCAGTATCTGATTCCGTACTTTATCTCTGCGCACCCTGGTACGCGTGATGAAGATATGGTGAACCTGGCGCTGTGGCTGAAGCAGCATCGTTTCCGTCTGGATCAGGTGCAGAACTTCTATCCGTCGCCGTTGGCAAACTCCACCACCATGTATTATACCGGCAAGAACCCGCTGGGTAAGATTGGCTATAAGAGTGAAGATGTGGTTGTGCCGAAGGGTGACAAACAGCGTCGTCTGCATAAGGCCCTGCTGCGCTACCACGATCCGGCCAACTGGCCGCTGATCCGCCAGGCGCTGGAAACCATGGGTAAAAAGCACCTGATTGGCAGTCGTCGCGATTGTCTGGTACCGGCTCCGACGCTGGATGAAATGCGTGAAGCACGCCGCCAGAACCGTAACACCCGTCCGGCGCTGACCAAGCATACGCCGGTGGCGCATCAGCGCCAGACGCCTGCTGAATCGTCGGCAAAAAAACGCCGAACTCGCTAATCTCTGGAACGGTTTGCCGCTGCGAGCAGGCGCAGCGGCAATTAATTAATCTTTTTTACCTGGATGGATATTGGTAATATCAAAACCCCCTTAATTGAGGGTTTTTGGGATATTTAAGATATAAAATGGAATTTATTAATGAAAAATATAATGACGACAGTTATTGGCTTATCCGCTTTTATTACCATCATTAGTCTTTTTGATGGTGAAGGTAGCCATTGCAGGCCCACGAGTGCAACATGTAAAGCTGCCCGAGCAGCCAGAAATAGCGCAGCCGTTCATCCTGGACCTGTTGTTTATACTCTTCTTGATGGAACGATCTATTTCCCTGACCGGACTACGCCTGGTTTCTCCGCTGCTTGTGTCGAAAGAATTGAACAGTGGCCGGGAGGACGTGCGAGTATGCTCTTATTAAAAAAATCAGGCGTGCTCACACTCAAAATTAATTATCAAGATTTTATCGCCACTGAAACCATTCAAACAATAAAGGAATCTGGGGCCAGGCAGTTTGAACTTATCGGCGATATAGTGCCACTCGTGGCTCCCGACAGGATCAAATTGACCATCAGCGAGACCGGCTCTGATTTATCATTATCCCTACTTTATGATAAAGACGTCACGAGTGAAAAAAATGAGCTCAAAGAGAAGTTTGCATGCGATCTTGCTGCAATACCAATTGATGATGCAGTTTTAAGTACCTTATGGCAGTAGGGAAAGTAAGGTCAGCCATCATTGTTTATTCCGGCGAATAGCCTCTCGCATCCGCTGAAGTAAACTGCCGTGCTCTGACGAAATAAAATCATCAATAACCCATTGGTCGTGGGTAAGGTGGAGAAGGAAGTCCTGCATTTTGCGTGGCCCTTTGGTGAACGATAAATGTGCGCGTATCCGGGCAGTATTCCCTTTCTTTTCTATCACCGTGATGCTGTCGATTTTTTTGAATTGAGTGATTTCACAATCACATATTGGCTCGGCCTTAAGTAACGCGAGATAATTATCATCGGCAAAAGAGAAGGGGGTCAGTTGATATTCCGTTACGGTTTGCCTGAATTCTGCCGAGACCACGCCAGTCCACGACCATGTTGACTCTCCCATGCGGGAAAGCAGTTCATGGATAAATGCCTGAGGCTGCTCTTTTTGCAGCGATTTTAGCGCGGCAAGCGTTTTTTGATTATTACCCTCCATCCCCTGATAGAGACTGCCGGATTCGTTGACCACATCGTCAATCAGCCAGCGCTTGTTTTCTGCTATCAGTTTTAGCGTCAGCGTGACGGTCTCTTCGCTTTCCTGAAATGGACGAAAGCGCACGACAGCATCAGTGTGGGTAGCATCCAATTGGCCAACGGTGACATTCTCCAGTACCAGGTTTTCGTAATCCTGACAGTCGCAGATGGGATCGCCATTCAACCAGCCTATGTCGCCAGGTAAGGTCAGGCGATTATCCAGTGCAAGAGCCCGTTTCATCCGCGCAGAGATAATCGATTTGTCGCTTAAATCGTCGAAAAGGGGAGGATTCGCACCGTTGCTGTAGCGCTGATAAATTTTCCTGACGGTCTCTTCCGGTGTCTCTTCAGCGAATGCCTCAGGACTGCATAAACACCACAGTACGCTGAACAATAGCCATTTGGGTTGGAATTTCACGTTAATGTTCCTGAGGTAAAAGGCTATCAGAGAGGTTAACAATGGCGCTGGAGATGGGGAATGAATAATTTCTGAAAAGCCCGGAAGAAACCGGGCTTGAGGGAAGGATTAACCGCCGAACTGATCCGGGTCTGGACCCAGACGTTTGTTCTGATCCAGTTTGGTGATTTCACTCAATTCATCTTTATCGAGACGGAAGTCCCAGACGTTAAAGTTCTCGGCGATGCGCGATGGTGTCACGGATTTCGGGATCACCACCAGACCGCTGTCCAGATGCCAGCGAATAACGATTTGTGCCGGTGTCTTGCCGTATTTATCCGCCAGTTGATGGATGATTTTCTGATTGAAGACGCCTTCGCCACCCTGGGCCAGTGGGCTCCAGGACTCGGTCTGGATTTTATGCGTGGCGTTCCAGGCGTGAAGCTGGCGCTGTTGCAACAAAGGGTGAAGTTCAATCTGGTTAATGACCGGGGCGATGCCAGTTTCATCAATCAGCTTTTGTAGATGATGAATCTGGAAATTACAGACGCCGATGCTTTTCGCCAGCCCCTGCTGCTGAAGCTCAATTAAGCTTTTCCAGGCGTCCACGTAATGGTTGGTTGCCGGGACCGGCCAGTGAATTAAATATAAATCGACGTAGTCGAGCTGGAGTTTTTTAAGACTTTCCTGGAGCGCTTCACGGGGTTGTTTTTGATCGTCATTCCATAACTTTGTGGTGACAAACAGCTCATCACGGGCGACGCCTGCGCTGCTCAGCGCATTACCGACGCCGGTTTCATTCTGGTACACGGCGGCGGTGTCAAACGAGCGATAACCGACTTCCAGCGCCTTATGAATGGCGGAGACGACTTCCTCGTTGCCTGCTTTCCACACGCCGAGCCCCAACTGGGGCATCAGGTTACCGTCGTGTAGTTTTATAACGGTTGGATGTGTCATGCCTTCCTCCTGTTAATGAACCCGGCGGAATAAATTCCGCCGGGGGGTAGCATTAAGTCTGGACGAAATAGCTAAAAACGGTAGTTAAACTCCTCTCCTTTGCGTGAGTTTACGCGTCGGAGAGGATGTTTATTAGCGTGCGGCCTCGTAAATACGGCGGCTGACGTCCAGAGTAATATCCTGGTTTTCACCCAGTTGAGTCATACCGTGCTCTTCGAGTTTCGCCAGCAGCGCCGGGATAGAACTGCCATCCAGACCGTAGGCAGAAAGGCGAGTCGGAACGCCCATTTGTTCGAAGAAATCACGCGTCGCAGCAATAGCGGCATCGATACGCTGGTCTTCTGAACCTTCGGTGATGTTCCAGACGCGCGCGGCGTACTGCAGCAGTTTGGCGCGTTTAGCGTCGCGCTTTTCATTCCACAGGGCGGGCAGGACGATAGCCAGCGTCTGTGCATGATCAAGCCCGTGCATTGCGGTCAGTTCATGGCCCAGCATATGGGTTGCCCAGTCCTGCGGCACGCCTGCACCAATCAGGCCGTTCAGCGCCTGGGTTGCGGCCCACATAATATTGGCGCGAACGTCGTAGTTTTCCGGCTCTTTCAGTGCTTTCGGGCCATCTTCCACCAGCGTCAGCAGAATGCCTTCGGCGAAACGGTCCTGAATTTTGCCATCAACCGGGTAAGTCACGTACTGCTCAACGGTATGGACAAATGCGTCAACCACACCGTTGGCAACCTGGCGCGGCGGCAGAGTGTAGGTGTAAACCGGGTCAAGGATGGCGAATACCGGCTGAACGTGAGAAGACATAAACGCGCGTTTGTCACCAGTGGTTTTACGTGAAATCACCGCGCCTTTATTGGATTCGGAACCGGTCGCTGGCAGCGTCAGCACAGAGCCCATCGGGATGGCGCTGGCAACTTTGCTACCGTAGGTTTCGAGGATTTCCCACGGATCGATGCTGGTATCATAGTGCGCCGCCGCGGCGATGAATTTGGTACCGTCGAGAACAGAACCGCCGCCGACTGCCAGCAGGAAAGTGATCTTTTCATCACGTGCGATTTTCACCGCGTTCATCAGCGTTTCGTAGGATGGGTTTGGCTCGATTCCGCCAAATTCCAGGACGTCAATGCCGCTTAGCGCGCTCAGAACCTGATCAAGCACGCCGGTTTTCTTCACGCTACCGCCGCCGTAGGTGACAAGCACGCGTGCATCCGCCGGGATTTGATCGCGCAGGTTTTCAATCGCGCCTTTGCCGAACAGAATGCGGGTTGGGGTATGTAGGTCGAAATTATTCATGGCTGGTGCCCTCAAATAGATAAATCCGCCAACAGAGACAATACCTCTGCCAGATGACGAACATTGTGGTCCTGTCGCCCGTTTCCCTCAATGCACATTCCTGCCGTTGTCTTGCCCATTTCTCTTAAGGGCTGGAGAAATCCCCAAAAAGCACTCACAATGCTGAGGTAAAAAAACGTTCGGAGAAGCACGATAAATGAAGCGCGCCGAGATATGCCAGCTATTAACAGATAAAGTTAATCAGCTGAAAGATAAAGAAGAAATACTCACTAGCCTGCTGCCGGATATTCGCCTGTTGTATGGCACTCAGCCGGGTACCCGTACGCCGGTCATGTACCAGCCGGGGATCGTTTTTCTCTTTTCCGGGCATAAAATTGGCTACATTAACGAGCGGACCTTTCGCTATGACACCAATGAATATCTGCTGTTGACGGTGCCGCTGCCGTTCGAGTGCGAAACCTTCGCCACTCCGGAAGTGCCGCTGGCGGGGATTAGGCTTAATGTCGATATTCTTCAGTTGCAAGAACTGCTGATGGATATTGGTGAAGATGAGCAGTTTCAGCCGTCAATGGCATCAAGTGGGATCAACTCGGCGGTGCTGTCCGAAGAGATTCTGTGCGCGGCGGAACGCCTGCTGGATGTGATGGAGCGTCCGCTGGACGCGCGTATTCTTGGCAAGCAGATTGTCCGCGAAATCCTCTATCACGTCTTGATCGGGCCGTGCGGCGGGGCGCTGCTGGCGCTGGTGAGTCGACAGACCCATTTCAGCCTGATTAGCCGCGTGTTGAAGCATATTGAAAGTCAGTACACCGAGAACCTGAGCGTTGATCAGCTGGCGGCGGAAGCCAATATGAGCGTCTCAGCGTTCCACCATAACTTTAAATCGGTCACCAGCACCTCCCCGCTGCAATACCTGAAAACCTATCGTCTGCACAAAGCGCGCATGCTAATAATCCACGACGGCATGAAGGCCAGCGCGGCGGCAATGCGGGTAGGATATGAAAGCGCGTCGCAGTTCAGCCGCGAGTTTAAGCGTTACTTCGGCACCACGCCGGGGGAAGATGCGGCGCGAATCAGGATGATTCAGGGAATGTCATGAGATACTTCAGGGCGTCAAAAAGGCCGCCCTGTATTGGGCATCAGGCGCTGCAGTATTTCTTTTTGATAACCACGATAACCGTTCCAAGTAGACCGGCAATCAGCAGCACAATAGGCAGGATCATCAGGCAGGTCATCACCTGATCTTCATGACGCTTAACGAAAGGAATCATGCTCAGCGCGTAGCCCAGACCGGTAACCACGCCAACCCACAGCAGCGCGCTCAGCCAGTTAAAGAACTGGAAGCGGCGGCCTGGTAGTCCGGAAATCCCCGCCATGGTGGGCAGCAGAGTACGCACGAATGCCAGGAAACGACCCGCCAGCAGCGCCAGCAGACCGTGTTTATCAAACATGCAGGTTGCCCGCTGATGATATTTATCCGGCAGATGCCCGAGCCAGCGTTTAACCGTTACGGTATTACCCAGCCAGCGACCCTGAATATAGCTCAGCCAGCAGCCGAGACTGGCTGCCGTTGTCAAAATCAGAAGAGTCGGCACAAAGCCCATCACGCCTTTGGCAATCAGCGCCCCGGCGAGCAGCAGCAGGCTATCGCCCGGTAAAAATGAGGCGGGTAGCAGGCCGTTTTCTAAAAATAGGGTTGCGAACATGACCAGATATACAACGCCCACAACGTGGGGGTTTGCCAATGCGGCAAAATCATGTTGCCACAGCGCGGCGACAATTTCTTGAATGACAACCATGGACTTTCCTAAGTGGTACCGTATTTTTTGACTAGTGTACTCCTGAAGAGGCCCGAGCACCTTGATCCCGGGCGCAACTCAAGCGGCCGCTTCTCTTAAAAACGTCCGCTAATGTTGCCACTCACTGTCACTCTACACGATACGCGCAAAGCCCGCCGCTAAATCATCCAGCAGATCGGTAACATTTTCTAACCCGATGTGAACGCGAATTAGGGTGCCGCTGAAATCGACTTCAGCATCCGGGCGGATCGCGGCGATTTGCTCCGGCTGGTTGGCTAAAATCAGTGATTCAAACCCACCCCAGGAGTAGGCCATGCTGAACAAGCTGAAGTGGTCCAGATAGGCGGAAAGTTCGGCGTCGGTCAGGCGTTTATTGAGCACAAAAGAGAACAGGCCGCTGCTGCCGGTGAAGTCGCGTTTCCAGAACTCATGCCCTTTGCTGCCGGGCAACGCCGGGTGATTGACGTGCGCCACCTGTGGTTGCTGCGCCAGCCACTCGGCGATGTGCAGGCTGCTTTCATGGTGCTGACGCAGGCGTACGCCTAAAGTGCGCAGGCCGCGGCTGGTCATATAGGCGGTATCGGCATCCAGCATTTGCCCCATCAGGTAGGCATTTTCGCGCAATTGCGCCCAACAGCGCTCATTGGATACCGCAGTGCCGACCATCCCGTCGGAATGGCCAATCAGGTATTTGGTTCCGGCCTGAATAGAAATATCGATGCCGAAATCCAGCGCTTTAAACAGTATGCCCGCCGCCCAGGTGTTGTCGATCATGATGATGGCTTCGGGGGCGACGCTGCGAACCGCCGCAACGATTGCCGGAACATCATGAACTTCCATGGTGATGGAGCCGGGGGATTCCAGAAATACCACTCGGGTGTTGGGCTGCACCAGGCGAGCGATATCGCCGCCGATCAATGGGTCAAACCAACTGGTGCTTACGCCAAGTTTAGCGAGGATTTTAGTGCAAAAATCCTGGGTCGGTTCGTAGGCGGTGTTGGTCATCAGAACATGATCGCCCTGCTCGACAAAGGCCAGGATGCTATTGGCGACCGCCGCTGCGCCGCAAGGGAAAAGGGCACAGCCTGCACCGCCTTCTAGCTCGCACATCGCTTCTTGCAGAGAGAAATGAGTCAGGGTGCCGCGACGACCGTAAAACAGCTCGCCTTTAGCCCGGTTACGGGTGGCCTGTTTTTTGGCTTCGACGGTTTCGAAAACCAGCGATGACGCGCGCTGAATCACGCTGTTTACCGAGCCCTGAGTATACTTTTTACGGCGGCCAGCGTGGATCAGCGCAGTATCAAGATGTTTATCAGTCATGTTCAGATAACCTGTTTTTATACGTCTGGACGTCTAAACTAACATGAATACTTATTTGTGTACCGGGCATCGACGGATACAGGTAAAAATTTTCCTAAAGCCGGAGCCAGCAACTTTTTTACTGCGTAAGCGCAAGGAAAATAAACGTGATTTGCTGCACAGTGTAAATACTAATGAGAACCACTATCAATTCGATGTCGTTTTGATATTATTGTGCGCAGATTTTGTGATTTACGTCCTGGAGATACAGTGTGGGTAATAATTTGATGCAGGCGGATCTCTCCGTTTGGGGTATGTATCATCATGCCGATATTGTCGTTAAGGTAGTGATGATTGGCCTGATTCTGGCGTCGGTCGTCACATGGGCTATCTTTTTCGGCAAAGGCGCAGAGATCCTGGCGAGCAAACGCCGCCTCAAGCGCGAACAGCAGCAGGTTGCTGAAGCACGCTCTCTCGACCAGGCCAGCGATATCGCTAGCACTTTCCATGCTAAAAGCCTGACTTCGCAACTGCTCAATGAAGCGCAGAATGAGCTGGAGCTTTCCGCAGGCGTGGAAGATAACGAAGGCATTAAAGAACGTACCGGTTTCCGCCTTGAGCGTCGCGTGGCGCAGGTCGGTCGCTATATGGGCCGTGGTAATGGTTATCTGGCGACTATCGGTGCAATCTCCCCGTTCGTCGGCCTGTTTGGTACCGTCTGGGGCATCATGAACAGCTTTATCGGTATTGCCCAGACGCAAACCACTAACCTGGCGGTTGTTGCTCCAGGCATCGCGGAAGCGCTGCTGGCGACGGCGATAGGCCTCTTCGCCGCGATCCCGGCTGTTGTCATCTACAACATTTTCGCCCGTATGATTGCCAGCTACAAAGCTTCCCTTGGCGATGTTGCGGCCCAGGTATTGCTGCTGCAAAGCCGTGACCTCGACCTGAGCGCCAGCGGCGTTAAGTCGGTCCGTACCGCACAGAAATTACGCGTAGGTTGATGCTTTATGGCAATGCATTTTAACGAAAACCTCGATGATAACGGCGAAATGCATGACATCAACGTGACGCCGTTTATCGACGTCATGCTGGTGCTGCTGATCATCTTTATGGTGGCGGCTCCGCTCGCTACCGTAGACGTGAAGGTGAATCTCCCGGCGTCTTCCAGCCAGCCGCAGCCGCGCCCTGAAAAGCCTATTTATCTGTCGGTGAAAGCGGATAAAACCATGTTCCTCGGTAATGACCCGATCACTGAAGAGAGCATGATTACGTCGCTGGATGTTCTGACTGAAGGCAAGAAAGACACGACGGTCTTCTTCCGCGCGGATAAAACCGTGGATTACGAGACGATGATGAAAGTTATGGATACTTTGCATCAGGCGGGCTATCTGAAGATTGGTCTGGTGGGCGAAGAAACCGTAAAAGCAAAATAGTCCCCCCTCTCCAGTGCATCTCCCCCAGGCTGGCCTCGTGCCAGCCTTTTTTACATCCCCCCATGCCTCACCTGTGGTCGACTGTTGCATTAACGTTGCTCTGTTGCGGTATAATGGCGGTCGTTTATGTTAACCGACAGGATCTTATGGAACGCTTTCTGGAAAACGCTATGTATGCCTCGCGCTGGCTGCTGGCACCGGTTTATTTTGGCCTATCGCTTGGGCTGATTGCGCTGACGATCAAATTTTTTCAGGAGATCTTCCACATACTGCCGCATATTTTCAGCGTCAGTGAGTCGGATATGATTCTGACCCTGCTGTCGCTGGTGGATATGACTCTGGTGGGCGGTCTGCTGGTGATGGTAATGTTCTCCGGCTATGAAAATTTTGTCTCGCAGCTGGATATCAACGAGGGTAAGGAGAAACTCAGTTGGTTGGGCAAAATGGATGCCACCTCGCTAAAAAACAAAGTTGCCGCCTCTATTGTGGCGATCTCTTCCATTCACCTGCTGCGGGTGTTTATGGATGCGAAAAATGTCCCCGATAATAAGCTAATGTGGTACGTCATTATCCACCTGACGTTCGTGCTGTCGGCCTTTGTAATGGGTTATCTCGATCGCCTGACGAAAGTTAAACACTGAAGCTGATGGCATACCTGTTTTAGGCATTGTGCTTGTATTTCTGCCGGGTGTCGGCTTGCGCCTTACCCGGCTTACAAATTTAGTGTCCCTGCAGGCCCGCTCTCTGGGCTCTTTTCTCCTGTTTCTATTCTTCTCCGCTGGCACATACCCGAGCTTCTGCTTTGCTTAAAGGGCGCTTAATAACGGAGGAAGAATGATGACGCGACTGACGGCCAAAGATTTCCCACAGCAGTTGCTGGAGTACTATGACTACTATGCTCACGGCAAAATCAGCAAACGCGAGTTTCTGCAGATGGCGGGAAAATATGCCGTCGGCGGGATGACCGCGTTAGCGTTGTTTAATCTGCTGAAGCCTGACTATGCTCTGGCGGAGCAGGTGGCGTTTACCGACCCGGATATCCGTCCAGAATATATTCACTATCCCTCTCCTGATGGCCACGGCGAAGTGCGGGCGTACCTGGTGACGCCGACGAAAATCACTAACAAAGTGCCTGCCGTGGTGGTGGTGCATGAGAACCGTGGTCTGAATCCCTACATTGAGGACGTTGCCCGGCGGGTGGCGAAAGCGGGCTATATCGCGCTGGCGCCGGATGGCCTGAGCTCCGTTGGCGGTTATCCCGGCAATGATGATGAAGGCCGTGCGCTGCAGCAGAAAGTTGACCCCGTGAAGCTGATGAATGATTTTTTCGCAGCTGTAGCGTTTATGGAGAAGCATCCGCAGGTAACGGGAAAGGTCGGCATGACCGGTTTTTGCTACGGCGGTGGCGTGAGTAATGCGACAGCGGTGGCGATCCCTGAGCTGGCCTGCGCGGTACCTTTTTACGGTCGCCAGCCGCCGCTGAACGAAGTCGACAAAATTAAGGCTCCGCTGCTGCTGCACTATGCCGGACTGGATAGTGGCATCAATGAAGGCTGGCCCGCCTATGAAAAAGCGCTAAAGGAACACAATAAGGTCTATGAGGCTTATATTTATCAGGGAGTTAACCACGGTTTTCATAATGACTCCACGCCGCGCTACGATCGGACTGCCGCCGAGCTGGCATGGCAGCGCACGCTGGCATGGTTCGAGAAGTATCTGCGCTAGTGAAATCGACTGAAATAGCACTACCACTCGCTCAAAAAATCGCTATATAATTTTGTATATAACGATTGGGGGGAGTTCGATGGAAAACCATTTTGGTAAAGGCCTAATGGCGGGGCTACAGGCGCCACATGCTGACACCGCCACGCATGCGGCAAATTTTTGCTCCGACTATAAACGTGGGTTCGTGCTCGGCTATTCACACCGCATGTTTGAAAAAACCGGCGACCGCCAGCTTAGCGCCTGGGAAGCGGGGATCCTCACCCGTCGCTATGGCCTGGACAGGGACATGGTGATGGACTTCTTCAAAGAGGGAAGTTCGTGCACGTCAATGCGCTATTTTATGGCGGGCTATCGGCTGGAAAGCTAAAAACCGGAGGCTGAAGCCTCCGGTGGGCAAGTGCATTAGGCCTGGCGCTTATCTTCGGTTTGCGTCTCGAAATCGCTGGCGGCATGGCGCTCGTGGAGCTGCTCATTGAGCGGGCCGAAGGTGCGGTTAACCATGCGTCCACGCTGAACGGCCGGACGGTCTCCGACCTCCTGCGCCCAGCGCAGCACGTTTTTATAGCTGCCTGCATCAAGAAATTCGGCGGCGTTGTAAACATTCCCCAACACCACGTTGCCGTACCACGGCCAGATAGCCATATCGGCAATGGTGTACTCTTCTCCTGCCACAAAACGACCGCGGGCAAGCTGCTTATCCAGCACGTCAAGCTGGCGCTTGGCTTCCATCGTAAAGCGATCGATCGCGTATTCGATTTTCACCGGGGCATAGTTGAAAAAGTGGCCAAATCCGCCACCGAGGAACGGAGCCGCACCCTGCAGCCAGAACAGCCAGTTAAGGGTTTCGGTGCGGCCTGCCGGATCTTTTGGCAGGAAGAAACCGAACTTCTCCGCTAGATAGAGCAGGATGCTGCCGGATTCAAAAACGCGCGTTGGCGGCGTGGTGGAGTGGTCGCTGAGCGCGGGGATTTTCGAGTTCGGGTTAACCTCGACAAAGCCGCTAGAGAACTGATCGCCCTCGCCGATGCGAATCAGCCAGGCGTCATACTCCGCGCCGCTGACGCCCAGCGCCAGCAGCTCTTCCAGCATAATGGTCACCTTTTGACCGTTGGGCGTCCCCAGCGAATAGAGCTGAAGAGGGTGTTCACCCACCGGCAGCTCCTGGTCATGGGTTGCGCCGGAGACGGGACGGTTGATATTGGCGAATGCGCCGCCGTTGTTTTGCTTCCATTCCCACACTTTTGGTGGTTGGTAGTTATTCTCTGACATGCTGGCCTGCCTTTTTCATGAGGTGTTGAAATAGTGTAGTTGGCGCTATAGCGCCGGAGCCGTACTAAGCCAGAATTCGCGCGGCCCACACGCTGATATCATCGCCGCTGCCGAGATCCGCCTGCACCAGGCCGTTAACCATAAAGGTCGGCGACACGTGGATGCCGTTCTGGCGGGCGTATTTGCTATGCCATTTGATCTCGTTTTGCAGTTCCGGATGGGCAAATGCCGCAGCCAGCGAGACGTGGCTATAGCGTTCGATTCGCTCAATAATCTGCTGCGGCGTGACGTTCATGTTTGGCCCGCTACAGTGGTCGGTAAACTCGAACTCCTCGCGGTGGTCAGCGACGGCTTTCAGCACCTTGTGCGCCTGCTCGCGACCGTGCGGCAGAGTGGATGCGGCGAGAATGCAGCGCACGATGACGCCGGAGAACAGATGCCACGGCTGAGACTGAAGACGAATTTTGATGGTGACGTTATCCGCGCCAACTTCATCCAGCAGGTCATCAAGTTTATTGAAGGCGCGCACCGAGTAAGGGCAGGTGGGTTCGAGGAATACCTCAAAGGTGCGTGGGCCATGCCCCCAGACCAGCGGTTGGGCAGTCAGATGCGAAGGTGTGCTCATTGTCGACTCCTGATTGTTTTTTTATATCAAATAACGATATCACTTTTGCCTGGCGGCGCAGGCTTATTTTCCTTAAGGGCACGATTAGCGAATCGAATGAGTGGTATCATCATTTCACCTCTGTCTGGTAAGTGCCTGCGGCAGGATAAGAAGAGGGAGTTTTGTTTCGCCAACTGCCCGGGCTGCATTAATTTGAGGTCAGGCTAAATGAGTAAAGGTTCGACAAACAGTGACGCCCCGTTTGGTACACTTTTAGGCTACGCGCCGGGCGGCGTAGCGATTTATTCTTCGAATTACAGTAGCTTAAATCCGCAAGATTATCCGGATGACGCCACGTTCCGCAGCTATATCGGTAATGAGTATATGGGGCACAAATGGCAGTGCGTAGAATTCGCACGCCGCTTTCTGTTCCTCACCTACGGCTTTGTGTTTACCGACGTCGGCATGGCCTACGAAATCTTCTCTCTGCGTTTTCTGCGCGAAGTGGTCAATGACAATATTCTACCGCTGCAGGCTTTCGCTAACGGCTCCCGCCGTCCGCCGATTGCCGGTTCTCTACTGATTTGGCAGAAGGGCGGCGAGTTTAAACACACCGGACACGTGGCGGTGATTACTCAACTGGTCGGGAATAAAGTGCGGATCGCCGAGCAGAACGTGATTCACGCGCCGCTGCCGCAGGGCCAGCAGTGGACCCGTGAGCTGACGCTGGAAGTGAAAAACGGCATCTACACGATTAAAGACACCTTTGCCGATACCGAAATCCTTGGCTGGATGATCCAAACCGCTGATACCGAGCACAGCCTGCCGCAGCCGGTTCTGCCGGGTGACGCGATGGCTATCAAAGGCGCGCGGTTGCCGAATAAAGGCCAGTTCCGCGGTAACTGGCTCAACGAGAAAGATTCGCTGCAAAAAGCCTACGTTGAAGCCAACGGCCACGTTATCAATAAAGACCCTTACCAGTATTTCACCATTAGCGAAAGCGCCGAGCAGGAGCTTATCAAGGCGACCAACGAGCTGCATTTGATGTACCTGCACGCCACCGATAAGGTGATGAAGGATGACAGCCTGCTGGCGCTGTTCGATATTCCGAAAATCCTTTGGCCGCGCCTGCGCCTCTCGTGGCAACGCCGTCGGCATCATATGATTACCGGTCGTATGGATTTCTGTATGGATGAGCGCGGGCTGAAGGTTTATGAGTACAACGCCGACTCCGCATCTTGCCATACCGAAGGTGGCCTGATCCTCGAACAGTGGCTGAAACAGGGCTACTACGGAACCGGACACAACCCGGCGGAAAACCTGCTGGATGAGCTGGCCGGGGCGTGGAAGCACAGCCGGGCGCGCCCTTTCGTGCATATCATGCAGGACAAGGATCTGGAGGAGAACTATCACGCGCAGTTTATCCAGCGTTCGCTGACGCAGGCCGGTTTCGACAGCAAAATCCTGTACGGCCTTGATGAGCTGCACTGGGATGCCGCCGGGCAGCTTATTGACGCCGACGGTCGGCTGGTCAACTGCGTCTGGAAAACCTGGGCATGGGAAACCGCCATTGAGCAGGTGCGTGAAGTCAGCGCCGACGAGTATGCCGCCGTGCCGATTCGCACCGGGCATCCCAACAATGAGGTGCGCCTGATTGACGTTCTGCTGCGTCCTGAAGTCTTAGTGTTTGAACCGCTGTGGACGGTCATCCCCGGCAACAAGGCGATTCTGCCGGTGCTGTGGTCGCTGTTCCCGAACCATCGTTACCTGCTGGATACCGATTTTGTGGTCAATGAGCAGCTAGCGGAAACTGGCTATGCGGTTAAACCAATCTCAGGCCGCTGTGGTAACAACATTGACTTGATTGGCCCGCAGGACGAAGTGCTGGATAAAACCAGTGGCCAGTTTTTCGACCGCAAGAATATTTATCAGCAGCTGTGGTGCCTGCCGAAGGTGGATGGAAAATACATCCAGGTTTGCACCTTTACCGTTGGCGGTAACTATGGCGGCACCTGCCTGCGCGGCGATGATTCGCTGGTGGTGAAAAAAGAGAGCGATATTGAGCCGTTAATCGTGCTAAAAGACAAAGATAACCGTTAAGTTTAGCCCCGGATTGCGGCGATTCTCTCCACCTGCGGCATTTGTAGCCCGGGCAAGGCGCATCGCGCCGCCCCCGGGTAAGTCCGCAGGGGCGGCAGAATTTCCCGGAGGCGATGCTGCGCATCTGTCCGGGCTACCAGGGTATGAACACTAAGCTCTCGGTAAACGTAGCGCGGCCAGGGAATTATCGGTAAAAAATAGATAAAACATCACAACAACAAGACAGAAAAGGAAAATAGTATGCACGATCGGCGACTCGCCGCCCGCGCGGGTGAACTCAAGCCCTCCGCCGTCCGCGAACTCCTCAAGCACAGTAAACTGCCCGGTGTTATCTCTCTTGGCGGCGGCATTCCGGCCCCGGAGCTTTTTGATACCGAAGGCTTGAACCTGGCGGTGCAGCAGGTGATGAGCGGGCGCTTTAACGATGCGTTCCAGTACGGTTTGACCGAAGGCTACCCACCGCTGCGTCAGGCGGTGAGCGAACTGTGCCATGCGCGCGGCGTTGCCTGCCCGGCAAGCCATGTCTATATCACCTCAGGCTCACAGCAGTCGCTGGATATGATCGCCCGCACGCTGCTCGATCCAGGCGATGCTATCGTCGTTGAGCGCCCGACCTATCTGGCGGCGCTACAGGTCTTCCAGTTGGCGCAGGCCAATATTCTCAGCGTCGATACCGACGATGACGGCATGCTGGTTGAACAACTGGCTGACCTGCTGGAAACCACCCGCGTCAAAGCCGTTTACCTGGTGCCGACCTTCGGAAACCCCGGCGGGAAAACCCTGAGCGAAGCGCGCCGCCGCCGTGTGGTTGAACTGGCGAAGCAGCATGATTTCGTGATTATCGAAGACGATCCGTATGGTGAAATCAGCTTCACAGACGAAGTGTATCGTCCGCTGTATCAATATGCAGTTGAATTGGGTTGTGAAGATCAGGTGGTGTATACCTCCACTTTCTCCAAGATCCTCGCGCCAGGTATGCGTATTGGCTGGATCGTGATGCCGGACTGGCTGGCCCAGCAGACAGTGATCGTCAAACAGGCGGCGGATCTGCACACCAATATGCTGTCGCAGGTGATCACCACGGAATACCTGGGTATGAATCGTCTGGAAAATCAGATAGCCCTGATCCGCGAAGATTACCGCAAGAAGTGTGTGGCGCTGGCCGATGCGCTGGAATCTCGTCTTGGAGAGCATCTTGAGTTCAGCCGACCAAAAGGCGGTATGTTCCTGTGGGCCCGCTTCCGCTATCCGTTCGATACCATGGAATGGATGAAGAAAACGCTGGAAAACGGCGTGGTCTACGTGCCTGGTGAAGCGTTCTATAACGACAATCCGGATACCCGCACGCTGCGTCTGTCCTACTCTACGGTATCGGCAGACGGCCTGATGACCGCCGTTGAGCGTCTGGCGAAGTCACTGTAATCGCATCGCTGGACGGCGCGGGGCTATGACATTGTATTGAACCGCCCGCAGCAGATGGCTGCGGGCGAGAGAAACTCAGAGGAGGGCGCTCTGGCGGCTTATCGCCAGCCCTGGTTGTTAATCCTGCTCAGCAATGCGATCGTCAAGCCAAATAAGCATCAATGAGGAGAGAAAAGCGACAGCAATGGTACTAATAACTAACAGCATAAGAAGAGCCTCAGGGGTTTTATTATTTTTGTGCTTTTACCGATGAGTGATTATTTCTGTCCGTGATGGTGACTTTAGTATCTTGTTGGGAGGTGGCGAGGGTGAAAAAATCATCAGCGTCAATGTCGAAATTTAGAACGATTTCCTTATATTTCCCACAGTTAATTAACTCTTTTGCTTCTTTCATACTACAGGCTGTAATTGTCGGCATCAGTTTTATCTCGTTTAAAAACTGAGAAGCAAAATAAGAGCTTGTTGATACCAGATCAACTACTTTTTATGGTAATGGCAATCATAAGTCGGATTGATGATTGCGGCTGCCGATAGCCAATTGAAACATAATTTCTGTTTTACCTTTCCTGCCAGCGTTTCATTTTGCGGACGGCGTTCCAGCATGAGCCAATCTTCGGCGTCAAAAATTGACCTCTTTACAATTTTGTGGGGAATAGCAAGCCGCCAGCGACGACGGCTTGCTGTGGTTTTTTAAAAGGCGTAAGCCACGCTTAAATTGCCGCTATAGCCGTGGCTGTCGCCGCCGCTGGCGATTTCCGCCTGACCGCCCAGGTTCAGGCTCAGTGCGCCGCGCGTCACGCCAATGTTGGCACCTGCATTGAACATATCGCGGCTATTGAAGGCCGAGTTTTGTACGACCTCATATTGATAAACTTGTCCACGAGTGCGCACCGAGGGGCCGCTGAAGCTATGTTCATAGCCGACATTCACCGCCGGGGAAATCGTCCAGCTGCCACTGTTTTGCGGATTAAAGGCGAAATTAATATTGGCAATGCCGCTGGCATTATTTTCGCTGACGCGATCGACGTCGAGCGCCAGTTCGCTGCCGTTCTCATGGAAGGCATCCATGCGCAGATGGGTTAATCGGGTGCCGACAGAATACTCGACGCTGGCGAAATCGAGCGGGCTCACGTAGCCCAGGCGTAGCGTGCCGCCGAACAGTTGTCCGTGGGTATCGCCAGTGGCGGTACCTAGTCCGCCGCCCATCTTGCGGGTGCTGCTGTAATCAATCCAACCGGCGTTAAGATCGGCTGCGGCAAAGAGACCGTGATTAAGATCCTCGAATGCATAGTGGCCACCGAAACCTAACAACGTGGTATTAGCATCCGCGTCGGCGTTGGCGCTGCCTAGTGAACCCCAGCTATATCCCAGCGTGCCGTAGCCGCTAAACTGCGAGTTCACCCTCTGGGTATAACCCAGCAGCGTACCAGTGGTGTGCTCATTGCTGCTGGCGGCGCGGGCGGAACCGTCGGTACCCAGATAACCGTTAAGCCCGGTTAACCACAGTTTTCCTTCGCCGTCGCGCAGCTGGCGGCTGTCGATATTCGGTGCCAGCGCACGATCCAGACGTGAGCCGCTACGCAGCAGGTAACTCGCGGCATCCGCATGAATTTGTCCGCCAACCTGAGACTCCACTCCGCCAAGCGTCCCGACATCAATAGCCGATTGCAGATAGTTGTTATAAGCGGTGTAACGGCCGGAAAGCTCACTGTTTTGTAGCGCGTTAAGCAGCGCCGCGCCCTGTGCCGCATTCCCCCGTAGCCCGCTCTGCCCTGGAAGCTGACCATAATGGACCATTTTTCCGCGCAGCACGTAGAGAGTCTCCTGCGATAGCCCCAGCCCTTGCTTCAGATAGTTATCGACGGAGCCGTACTCGCGGGTGATCTCATCCAGTCCGGCCTGCAGATAGCTGGCATCGACGCCAAGCAGCGGCTCGTAAATCGCTGCCATAGCTGGCGGCATCATCGCCAGGGTCGCCTCAATACGCTGACGAGTGTAATCGTTGGTGGCGAGGTAGTTTTCCATGATGGTCGTGTTGTCGACACCGGCGATACTCAGCAACATGGCGGCGGTCCAGCCGGTTCGGTCTTTGCCTGCGGTGCAGTGGAACAGGGCGGCACCGTCGGCGCTGGCCAGATCGTTAAACAGAGTGCTGAACTGCGCGCGCATCCCGGCATCGCTGACGAAAGAGACGTTGGCCTGCTGCATCATCGCTTTTGCTTCAGCTGCGCTGGTGACGTTAATCGAGGCGGTATTACTGCCCGAAGCTGCATTGCCGATGATATCAATATTGGTATAGGTTGCCCCGTCGGGCATCACGTCCGGGCTGCTGGCGATTTCGCTGGTGGTACGTAAATCATAAACATCGCTGATGCCAAGCGTGCTGAGCGTAGCCTGGTCTGCGGCGGATAACGCCAGGGCATTAGAGCGATAAAATACCCCGGTGCGCATGGTGCCATCATGGCTGGTAGTATAAATCGAGGTAGTGCCGGCAATATCACGAAAATTATCCATGCTAGCGAGCGTGGGCGTATTTATTGGCGCGGCGTATAGCGCACCAGAGACGGCAATGGTGACCAGAGAGACTGTAACAGGAATATAGCGAATCAAAATAAGCCTCGATATTTATGGATTGTAATGTGTTGTTTATTAAGGCTTGAGAATATAGGGTGGGATTGTGACAGAATTATGTCCAGATGGTTTTTTTGTGAAATAAACAAGGCGAAATTAGATTAGGTTTATTTATGGAATATATTGTTTCTCTCACGTTAAGTCATATTAATCATTCGCCATATTAATCTTTTACATCCCGCTCGCGGCAGCAGGATGTTATTTTATTTTTTGATCAGGCAGTCATTTTGCTCTATTCAGTAGCCGACCTTATAGATTCGCCCTGTCTGGACGCCTTCCACGCTGCGGCGGTAGGTCTGGGCCACGCGGGCGGCGGGGATGCTCTCAAAACCAGGGAAGTACCCGTCGTAGGCTTCCGCCGATTCGCTCAGCACGGTAGGGCTAATCAAATTGATACGAATTCCGCGCGGTAGTTCGCAGGCGGCGGCGCGAACGAACCCTTCCAGCCCGGCGTTCACCGTGGTGGCATTGACTCCCTGGGCGATGGGCTCATGGGCAACTATCCCGCTAATCAGCGTAATGGAACCGCCGTCGTTGAGGTAATGCTGCCCGGTCAGCGCCAGACGAACCTGCCCCAATAGCTTATCCTGCAAGCCCTGGTTGAAATCGCGGTCGGTCATGGTTTCCAGAGGACCAAAGAACAGATTACCGGTGGCGGAAACAATTGCGTCTATCCGGCCAATGTTTTCAAACAAACTCTGCACGCTCTCTTGCGAGGTGATATCAACCTGATAGTCGCCCTGAGTGCGGCCAACGCGAATAACTTCATGGCGCTGACTTAATTCTTGCGCAACGGCGCGGCCAACGGTACCGCTGGCACCAATAATGATGATTTTCATAGCAGACTCCTTAGAACCTATCTCATTAGGCTATTTTATTTGCTGGTTTGGCCCTGGGCAGTGCTCAAAATCCTCACGTACTACGTGTACGCTCCGGTTTTTCCGCGCTGTCCGTGACCAAACCACCGGCAACAATTACGCCTACTGGGATAGGCTCTTTAATGTGGTGAGCCTCTATTCTTTAATAAAACAGATATCGGATAAACTGGCGAAAAGTTAGATGATTGCTAACCAGGAGTTTTTAATATGGATAAGCTGCGGGCGATGGAGGTCTTTATTACGGTGGTGGAGTGCGGAAGCTTTACCGACGCCGCATCGCGCCTTGAGATGTCGGCGGTCATGGTGGGTAAATACATCGCGCTGACTGAGCGCCAGCTAAATACCCGTCTGCTGGAGCGCAACACTCGTCGTCAGAGCCTGACCGATGCCGGGCGAGTCTATTTTGAAGAGGCGAAACGCGTCCTTGAGCAGGTTTCGATTGCCGAAAGCTCGGTGGAGCGACTACGGGTAGCGCCAGCGGGCACGCTGCGGGTGAGCGCGCCGACGTCGTTTGGTGCCTGCGTCATTGCCCCACTGACCGCGACTTTTCTGCAAGCCTGGCCCGATGTGCGGGTCGAACTGGATCTGACTAATCGAATGGTCGATCTGGTGGATGAAGGCATCGATCTGGCGATCCGCATCGGTGAGATCCATAACGACGATCTGGTGGCAAAATATCTCGCGCCTTACCGGATGACGATCTGCGCCGCGCCCGACTATTTAGCCCGCCACGGTACGCCGAATACGCCAGCCGATCTGGTCGATCATCTCTGTTTGTCGCATACGGTGTGGACCGCGCGCAACGAGTGGAAATTACCGGGAGCTGAGGAGGGGATCCGCTGGAAGCGTGACGCAATTCTGCGCTGCAATGATGGTTATGCCCTGCGAATGGCGGCGATTGCCGGAGCCGGGCTGTTGCTCCAGCCGGAAGTGCTGCTGGCCGACGCGCTGGAGTGCGGCAAGCTGGTTCGTGTGCTGGAGGATTATACGCCGCAGCCAAGACCGGTTCATTTACTCTGGCGGCAAGATTTTCGCCCGCTGCCGAAGCTAACGCGTTTTGTTGAGCATCTTCTGCAGGGGCAGCAGTAGAACAGCGGCCCGCCTTTGCGGCGGGCGATGCATTTAGTCGCGCAACGCATGACGCCAGTCGGCGATCAGATCCTGTGGATCTTCAATCCCTACCGACAGACGAATCAACTGCGGAGTAATGCCGTTGGCTAAACGCTGCTCCAGCGGAATAGATGCGTGGGTCATGCTAAACGGCTGGCTCACCAGGCTTTCCACGCCGCCGAGGCTCTCCGCGAGGGTAAACAGCTTCAGCTTGCGGATGATCCGTTCGGCATAGCCGTCGTCGCCTTTGACCACCACAGAGATCATCCCGCCGGGAAGCGCCATCTGCTCGCGCGCCAGTTGATGATGCGGATGCGAGGCCAGCCACGGGAACCACACCTTTTCGACCTGCGGCTGCTGCTCCAGCCACTCGGCGAGCAATAATGCATTGCTACTGTGGCGCTCCATACGCAGGGCCAGGGTACGAATACCCCGCAGCGTCAGGAAACTGCTGAACGGATCAAGCACGCCGCCCACCGCGTTTTGTAGATAGCCCAGCTTTTCCGCTAGTGCGACGTTGTCGCCAACCACCGCCAGACCGGCAACCACATCAGAGTGGCCGTTAAGATATTTGGTCGCCGAGTGCACCACGATATCGAAGCCCAATTCCAGCGGACGATGGATAACCGGTGAAGCAAAGGTGTTGTCGGTGACGCTGATAATATTGTGTCGCCGCGCAATGGCGGCAATAGCGCGGAGGTCAGCCAGCTTAAGTAGCGGGTTAGTTGGTGTTTCAACCCAAATCATCCGCGTGTCGGGCTGAATGGCCGCTTCAATGCCAGCCAGATCGTCCGGCTTCACCCAGCTCACCCGCAGACCGGCGCTGCGGCGACGAACGTTTTCGATAAGACGATAAGTACCGCCATAAACATCGTCTACGGCGACCAGGTGGCTGTCTTTATCGAGCAGTTCAAGTACGGTAGAGATTGCTGCGAGTCCGGACGCAAAGGCGAAGCCGCGCGTACCGCTTTCCAGGTCAGCAATTGCCGTCTCCAGCGCGTGGCGGGTTGGGTTACCGCTGCGCGAATATTCGTAACCGGTATGCTGGCCCGGCGCGGGCTGGGCAAAGGTGGAGGTGGCGTAGATGGGCGGCATCACCGCGCCGTGTTCGTCGGTAAAGGTGCCGCTATGTACGCTCAGTGTATGCAAATTGGTCATTGTTAAGTCCTTAATGTTCGAGTCGGTTACGCCAGGTGGTCAGCACATCGCTGCGGGTAATAAGGCCAAGAAAACGATCGTTGTCGGCGATAACGGCCACCAGGCCGCGATCGAAAATGGCTTTCAGCGCGCTTTCTGGTGCATGTTTATCCAGGGTTTCTACGTTGCGGGTCATCGCTTCTCTCACGGGTAGAGAAAAGCGCCGGCTGTCACCCTGGACGTGGCTAATCAGATCCCATTCGTCGACGATGCCGACCACGCAGCCCTTTTCCAACACCGGCAACTGCGAGATGTCGTAAAGGCGCATACGGGCGAGGATCGTGGCCAGCGTGTCGTCCGGCTCGGCGGTGACGGTAGCCCCTTCGTCATGGCGCAGGGCGATAAAGTCACTGAGATCGCCGCGCGAAGGGCGGCTCAAAAAGCCCTGCTGGCGCATCCAGTCATCGTTAAACATTTTTGATAGATATTTGTTGCCGCTGTCGCAGGCGAAGGTCACCACACGTTTGGCGGAGGTCTGTGCCCGGCAGAAGTGCAGGGCGGCATTAAGCAGAGTGCCGGTTGAAGAACCCGCGAGAATGCCTTCAACCTGCAACAGTTCGCGGGCGGTGGTGAACGCCTCGCTATCGGTGACGCGGTAAGCATTTTTGACTTCTTCAAGATGGGCCAGCGGCGGAATAAAATCTTCGCCGATCCCCTCAACCAGCCAGGATCCCGTTTCGCCGTAGCGCCCGGTTTCGACCTGGTCCGCCAGAATGGAACCTGCCGGATCCGCCAGGATAAATTCCGTTTTAGGCGAATGCTCAGCAAACCAGGCCTGTAGCCCACCGAGAGTTCCGCCGGAGCCGACGCCAACGACGATAGCGTCAATATTGCCCTCCAGTTGCTGAAAGATTTCCGGGGCGGTGGTAGTGGTATGGGCCAGCGGATTGGCCTCGTTATTAAACTGGTCGATATAAAAAGCCCCGGGTGTTTCGTCGGCAAGGCGGCGGGCGTAGTCCTGATAGTAGGCTGGGTGGCCTTTGTTGACGTCCGAGCGGGTAAGCAATACTTGCGCCCCCAGCGCACGCAGGTGGAATATTTTCTCGCGGCTCATTTTGTCCGGCACGACCAGAATCAGGCGGTAATTTTTCTGCGCCGCAATCAGCGCCAGACCCAGGCCGGTATTCCCGGCGGTGGCTTCAATAATCGTGCCGCCGGGTTTTAATTTCCCCAGTCGTTCGGCTTCATTAATCATCGACAGCGCTACACGGTCTTTTATCGAACCGCCGGGGTTTTGATTTTCCAGTTTTAAAAACAGGCTACAGGGGCCACTATCCAATTTATGCAGCTGGAGCAGGGGAGTGTGGCCAATAAGGTCACTAACGGAATGAAAAACTGACATGACATTTTACCCATTCGTACCAAGATGATTTGAATGGTAGGGCTGAAAAAATGGCATTTTAAAGAATTTTTGTCTGCTTCTAAGCGCAAAAAGTAATATAAGATGCTATTTAGACGTCCAGAGGGAAAGGTTGTTAGCCGCCTGGGCGTGTCGATTTCCAGAATAGGGCCTTTTTGGCGTATTTTTCACCTAATTATGGTTTTTTACCCGCTGCTTTATGTTTGTTTCAGGAAAGGATTGCCGAAAATAATCGATGGTAGTCTGAGGCGAATCCTTAGACGTTGGTGTAAATATCAAGCCCGGATATACCGGATTGATACCTGTCGACAGCAATTCAGGTAAGAAAAAATTGCACAGTAAGGTATGCTCACTTGTTTCAATAAATAGCCTGTATCAGGAAACTATATTCCAGAAATATTATCCAGGAAAAGCGACGCAGAAGAAAATAGCCTGGAACGATCCAGTTAACAAAATAAGAACATAATTCATACCCAAAGGATATATACATGTAATGATTCAATAGTAACCAGTTACAAGGAAGCTAGTATGAATAAAAACGACATGAGTCCTTTACCCACCAATACCCATGAGTGGTTTTTTAACCGTAACAGCATCATCATCTTGCTCGATATTGTTCTGTTTATCGTTCTCTACAACACGCTCCCCTATGAGCCAAAAGTGGTCATGGGGCTGAGTATGCTCGCTTTTATCGCTGTGTTATGGCTGACAGAAGCGCTACACGTTACCGTTACGGCGGTGATAGTTCCCGTTATGGCAGTGTTGCTTGGGGTATTCAACACTCAGGCAGCGCTGAATAGTTTTGCAAACTCAACGATATTCCTTTTCCTCGGTGGCTTTGCTCTGGCTGCGGCGATGCATGTGCAGGGGCTTGATAAAGTCATTGCCGATAAGGTATTAGCTATGGCGCGGGGTAAAATGAGCCTCGCTGTTTTTATGCTGTTTGGCGTGACGGCCTTACTGTCAATGTGGATCAGTAATACCGCGACGGCGGCAATGATGATGCCGTTAGTATTGGGTATATTGAGTAAAGTAAACGGCAAAAGCAGCCATTCGACCTATGTGTTTGTGCTCCTCGGTATTGCATACAGCGCAAGTATTGGGGGGATGGCGACAATCGTCGGTAGTCCGCCAAACGCGATAGCTGCAGCGGAGGTTGGACTCTCCTTCTTTGATTGGATGAAGTTCGGTTTCCCGGCAATGATCATATTACTTCCTGTCGCTATTGCGATTCTTTACCTCGTGTTCAGGCCGGAGCTTAAGGGAACCTTTGAAACGAATACTGAACAGGTCGATTGGGATAAAGGCAAAATAGTCACATTGGCTATTTTTGGGCTTACGGTATTCTTTTGGGTATTCAGTGGACCCATTAACGATCTGCTGGGCGGTTTTAAATCTTTTGATACCATCGTTGCTTTAAGCGCCATAATATTAGTGAATTTCGCCCGGGTGGTTCACTGGAAGGATATAGAAAAAACGGCTGATTGGGGCGTGCTGTTATTATTCGGCGGTGGTATCTGCTTAAGTAATGTGTTGAAAGAGACGGGCACCAGCCTGTTTCTGGCAAACCAGATTAGCGGGATGGTTGCTCATATGGGGATATTTATCATTATCCTGGTGATTGCAACATTCGTGGTATTTTTAACGGAATTTGCTAGTAATACGGCCAGCGCCGCTTTGCTCATTCCTGTGTTTGCCTCAGTTGCCGAAGCTTTCGGTATGTCTCCCGTCATTCTGTCGGTATTGATTGCCATTGCGGCCTCATGCGCTTTTATGTTGCCCGTGGCGACACCACCAAACGCTATCGTTTTCGCCACTGGCCATATCAAACAGCAGGAGATGATGCGTGCCGGCCTGTTTTTGAATATCGCTTGTATTATCGTCCTGACTGGATTTAGCATGTTATTTTGGGTGTGAATTAAAGCCAACACAGCGGTCATTGTTGACCGCTGTGTTTTTAATCCATCCCGTTATTACTCTGTGCTCATAAAAATCATGAAGCCATGCTGGTTAAGCCGTTATCTTTTCTTTAATGCGTGTTTATTGATTGAATAAGTCCAGACCGGGCTTCCCTCAACTCATCTTTTGCCTCTTGTAACTTCCTTTCTTTTTTTCTGATCTTATCCGGTTTGCCGGATGCTTGAGCACGACGAAGTTCTGCCATTCTCTCACTGACTTTTTCTTCTTTATCCGCTACTTTTTCCTGCCATCCGGAAGTGATTTTATTATCTGTGCAGTAGAGTCGAGTTTTTTTTAGCGCTCTCCCCAGTCCCTCGACTCTATGTATATTTCCGTACGTTCTGGCATATTCTAGCTGTTTTTGGATTCGGTACTCTTTTTCTGCGCAGCCATGTAGAGTATTAGATGCAGTGGCTATGCCTGAAAACATAGCGTTGAGTAAGAAAAAACAGGCTAATGGTTTTATTATATACTTCACGATAAATCCTTCATCGATAGGGTAAAAACAATATCTGATTTGTAAATATATAACTTAAAATGATGTCATGAGTGTGAGGGATATTCAATGTCCATGTGGTTGAGAATGTTCCTAAATGGTTTTTTTTATGTTATTTATTTTTTTAGGTGTGATTTTTTTATAATATCCGGATTTTCAGCTTTATAAGTGTGCAGTTAGATAATCTCTGTTTATACCTGTGATATTTTAAGTTGCATCTATATTGGACTTAATGGTTTGTATTGATTAGTACCATATAAATTAAAATATGAAAGTTGAGTGATTTATAATGGCTTGTTCTTGATGCGGAGGCAGTAAGGTGATTTTTGTTAGCGATAAAACGGATTGTACCCGTTTATCGCTCTTTTCGGACTGATTCCAGATTGCTGGCAGCATATTATTCTGGTCTATGAATCCTGGCTTCGGTCTCTAATATAATGGCATCTATTTCAACCATAAGTCGTTCGTGAGTCACATCTGGGCGACATCCCCCGAAAGCAAAAATGGGGGTCTTTAAAATAGTGGTACCCAGACTCGGACTATTGCCGGAGGCGTTGAACAGCGCGTTTGCCGTGCTGGCCCCGAAGGGGTAAGCCGCTGTGTGGCGAATAATCGAATGTAGTTAGATGAAGAGTCTGTTTTTCCACAAGCAAAAACCCGCCATAGGCGGGTTCTTCTAAATAGTGGTGCCCGGACTCTGAATCGAACCAAGGACACGGGGATTTTCAATCCCTGAGTCAAAGTTAATAGTTTGTAAACAGGCGTATTTGCATACTGTAAAGAGTGTGCAAAATGAAAATACTTCCCGTTATTTCTCCCAAAGGTGGAGAAGGCAAATCCACGTTTGCTGCTTACCTTGCCGGTTTTCTTGCCGATGCCGGTCTGAACACCCTCCTTGTGGATGCAGACTATTCCCAGCCCACAGCCAGCAGTATCTTCGCGCTGGAGCATGAATCCCCTTTCGGTCTTTATGAATTGCTGATGCAGATGGTCAGTGACCATACGCAATGCATTTCGCAGACCGCCATAAAAAATCTCGATGTCATCTACTCTAACGACCCGGATGAACTGTTGCCGACCGCGATGCTCCACGCTGCAGACGGCCGTCTGCGCCTGCGTAACATACTTCAGCATCCTTTCTTTAACCGTTATGACGTCATTATTGTGGATTCGAAAGGCGCAACAGGCGTCATGACCGAACTTTCCCTCCTTTCCTCTACCGGTAATGTGATGGGCGTTGTTAAACCCATCCTTCCGGATGTCCGTGAATTTATCCGCGGCTCCCTTCATATGCTTACCCGCCTGAAAACCTATGAAAATTACGGTATCCGCCTTCCTGATATTTCCATTCTCGTCAACTGTATCGAAAACACTCTGCTTGACCGTGAAGCAATGGACGGTCTTGCCGCCATCATTAACGAAAAACATTACGACGCCTCTGCGCTGGGCAACCGTGACGTTTATCGTTTACTCAATACCCGTATCGAGGCGCTGGATATTTTCAAACTGGGACACGTCAAGCAGCAGCCCGTGCATCGTCTGGAATACAAAACGCGTCGCAAAGGTCCGGCCGCAGCGGTCACCATGCACGACCTCGCGTGTGAACTGTTCCCTGAGTGGCAGAGCCATTTCAGTGACGTTCTGACCCGGGAGGTGCGCCATGTCTGAGATAATGATGCCCTGCTCTTATGAGGCTGAGCAGGCTGTATTAGGCGGCCTGATGCTTGATAACGACCGGTGGGATGAGGTGATACTGCAAATCTCCCCGGAAGATTTGTTTTCCCGGCCGCACCGTATGGTCTTCCGCGTCATGGCCGAGCTGGCCGGAGAAGGGCTACCGCTCGATCTCATCACTATTACGGAACGGCTGGAGAACAGAGGCGACCTTGAACAGTGTGGCGGCTTTGCTTATCTGGCTGAAATGAGTAAAAACACGCCGTCTGCAGCCAATATCCTGGCTTACGCCGGGGTGGTGGCGGAGAAAAGCCGCCTGCGGCAGCTGATGACAGTGGGTAACAGTCTTCTTTCCGATGTGCAGGCCCCGAAAGCCAGCTCGGCCGGCATCCTTGAGTCGGCCGAAGGCAAGCTGTTTAACATTGCCGAACAGGGAGCCATGCAGCTTAACAGTGAGACCGGCGTTAACGAGGCGCTGGATAAACTGCTGACGCATCTGGAAAGCATGCCCGCCAGTGACGGCCTCACCGGGACACCGACCGGTTTCAGTGAACTGGACGCGATGACCTGTGGTCTCCAGCCCGGCGATCTGGCTCTGCTGGCCGCCCGTCCTTCCATGGGGAAAACGTCGCTGGCCATGGCCGCCTGCACCGCGGCCGTGGGCGCAAAACCTGACGATCACGTCTTTGTGTTCAGTCTTGAAATGCCCTCAGAGCAGCTGATGATGCGCCTGCTGGCGATGGAAGGCCGGGTAGAGCTGTCCCGGCTTCGCAGCGGCAACATGGATGATGAAGACTGGGCTCGCGTGTCAGCGGCTACCGGTCGCATTATTGAATGGAAAAACCGTCTGATCATTGATGATACCAGTTACCAGACCCCGGCCACACTGCGCGCCCGCGCCCGTCGCTATGTCCGCAAATACGGCAGACCCTCTCTCATCATGCTGGACTATCTGCAGCTTGTCCGCTCCCCCGAGCAGGAAAACCGCACGCAGGAAATAGCGGAAATTTCCCGCTCGCTTAAGGCGCTCGGTAAAGAGCTGGGCTGTCCGGTACTGGCGCTTTCCCAGCTCAACCGCCTTGTGGAGCAGCGGGCCGATAAACGCCCCAATAATGGTGACCTGCGTGACTCCGGTGCGCTGGAGCAGGATGCAGACCTCATCATGTTTATTTACCGGGATGAGGTTTATAACCCCGGCACCCCTGATGCCGGGGTGGCTGAGATCATTGTCGGCAAGCAGCGTCAGGGGCCAACCGGCACGGTAAAAGTCAAATTTGACGGGCGTTACACCCTCTTTTCGGAGTTTCAGGAAGGCAGCTATGACTTCGGTTACCGCAGCGGGAGGAAACAGGCATGAGCCGTAAAAGTTCTAATGTGGGGGCTGCCATGCTGCAGCCCGGACGCCAGTCGCAGGCGGCCGGCAATATCAGCGTCATGCCGGCGGCTGAAATGCCCATGGTCCTGACGCTCGACCAGTTAAGCCCGAATCCTGATAATCCGCGAACATCACGCAACCCGCGTTATGACGATATCAAGGCTTCCATCCGTTCGCGCGGGCTGGACACCGTACCCAAAGTCACCCGTGACCCGGATGGTGAGCCCGATATGTACATCTTCAGCGACGGGGGGAATACACGTTATCAGATCCTGTCAGAACTGTGGCTGGAGACCGGAGAAGACCGGTTTTTCCGCGTCCATGTGTTGTTCAAGCCGTGGCCGGGACGGCTGCAGTGTGTTATCGGCCATCTGGCAGAGAATGAAGTGCGCGGGGAGCTGAGCTTTATTGAAAAAGCGCAGGGGATCCATAAAGCCCGCTCTATATATGAAGAGCAGATGGGAAAGACGGTTTCGTTGCGTCAGTTGTCAGAGCTACTGACCCATGAAGGTTTGCCAGTCCATTACTCAACAGTCAGCCGTATGGAAGATGCGCTGAAATATCTTTATCCGTGGATCCCAGACCTGCTTGAGTCCGGGCTCGGCAGGCCGCAGATAACGGCGCTGCTGGCGCTCCGGCATGATGCGGAACGCGTGTGGGGTGAGTTTTGCCTGATTTCAGACACAGGCGACAAATCCTTCAGCGACGTTTTTGGCCAGTGTTGTGGCCGTTTCAACTCCCCGGAACTGTGGTCTCTGGAGATGTTTCGCGATGAATTTATTGGTGATTTACTGCAGGCATTACCCCATCCGGAACTGGACTATGACCGCTGGATGATGGAACTCGATCCTAAAGAACGCAACCGCAGACATCACTTTGGCGAGCCGGAGACGGTTGCCTTTCCCGCCGCAAACAAGCCTGTTAATGCTGATCACGCCCTGCATACCACAGGCTCAGATGAGAGTGAAGGCGTCCCGCTACCTGTCTCCAGTTCACGTCCTGAGGTCTCAGGAGGGGCTGTAACGCCCGTTCCGGGTAATGCGTCTTCTCCTACTGAAACACCGATTAATGAGCCCCCCCGGCATGAGGTTCAGCCAGATATGTACGGTGCGGCACCGGTTATTTCAGGTGAGAGCGGGGATGTTAGCGGGCTGGTTACCCTCTCCGATGGGTACGGAGAAGAGAATGGTGGAGAAGAGGACAATGGGGAGGATGGCCTGCTTTCTCTTTTAACACCAGAACCTGAAGTTGTCCTGCAGGATGACGCGCTGGTGACTCATGACAGCATCTGGCATGTGCCGGCCCATCAGGACGATATCGAACACCTGCAGAATACCGCTTTTCGTCTGGCCTGGGAGCTGGGTGAGGTCCTTGGCTGCGAAGATGAAATTCTTCCTCAACGCGACAATGACATGTCTGCCGGTTACGTCGGGGCAGGTGAGGTGTGTTCTGAAGCCGCCGCATTTCTGCTGGGCCTGACCGGCGAAGCGCCTGCGCTGCATCCTGCGGCAGGAGTGTGTGGTCTGCCGGAGCTTTTCACCGGCGGCCCGGGTGAAGGGGAAGCACCTGTCCTGACAGATGAAGATGCCCTGAAACTGCTGCGCCTGATGCGCGTTATGCGCCGTCTTCGGGAGCTGCAACGCGGTCTGACGTACGGGGAGGATAACAGTGATGAATAACTCACAGCGACAGTTGCGACTGCTGAATCTAGTCAGGAAACTGCTGAAGCTGGGCCGCAGCAACAGTAATGCCCATGAGGCAGGACTGGCCCTGCAGCGTGCCCAGAAGCTGATGGCCAGATACGGTATCAGCGAGCTTGACGCCGGTCTTACATCTGTGCGCGAAGCGTCTTCCCGCACGGCCCCTTGGGATGCTGAAAAAGTTCCGGAATGGATGGTGACCCTTGTCCGGGGCGTCTGTCATGCCTTTGGCTGCCGCGCTTATTACTCATGGCGTCAGACCTCTGCCGGGTATCGCCGTTCGGTAACCTTTTACGGATTCAGTGAAAAACCTGAGATAGCAGCCTATGCCTTTGATGTGCTGACGCGCCAGCTGAAAGATGCCACAAATTCTTATCTCAAAGCCCAGAGTAAGCGGCTGAAACTGGCCACACGCCGGGCGAGAGCGGAGCAGTTCCGTGACGGCTGGGTATGCGGGGTGCGTGAGGTGATATCGGCGACTGACATCAGCAGCGAAGAGCAGCAGGTGATGAGCCACTGGCTGGAAAGCCGCAGTATGAAAACAGTCACAACCCGTGAACTGAAAGCCTGTCGCGGGGCGGATACAGCACGTTATCAGGGGTATGAAGCCGGACAAAATGCCCGTCTTCATCAGGGTGTGAGCGGCCGGGGTCCGGCAGCCATTGGTTACCGTCAGGATTAAGGGGGAAGGATGAACAGTTTATCTCAGGCTGCCAACGGATTGCTGATGCAGCTGGTTATGGATCTGAGAAGTGGCTATCTGCGCCGCTGCGAATCGCTGGGACTGAACCGCGAGGAAATGCAGATGCTGCAGGGGCTCTCGCTCGAAGAGCTTCACTACCTTTCCGGCAGCGAAGTGTCGATCATCAGTGTGGGCATCAATCACGGCAATCTGGTGCGCATGCTACAACAGGCCCGGACTGAACAGAAACGACTCCAGCGTATCGATCGGGCGCTGGCGCTGGGCGGCTCCATTGAACTGATGGCCAATTACTTCGGGCTCTCCAGTACGGACGTGGCGGCCCGCCGTCGTATTGCCGGTATCGATGTCCGGCCGGGGCGCGGTAACGCACTGGGTGATGAGGAAAACGCCGCCCTGTGGCGTCAGTGGCAAAAGTCCGGCGTTGAAGATGCGGAAAGTGCTGACGGGCTGGACGTAATGATGCTGGCTGCAGAACAGATGAACGTCTCGCTGACGTCCGTCTGGCATGCGGTCCGTGGCTGGCACAAGACCCGGCAGCCTTCTCCGGCACGAACGCCGGTAAGGAAGACGGCATGAAATACAGGATGGTTGCGCCGGGCCTGCGGGCTCCCCATGGTACGCCGCCGCAATGCTGTCAGAAGGCGTTACGTCAGGTTCGCCGTTTCCGGCAGGGGGCGCGTAATTACACCCGGCTCGATGAGAAAGGCTGCGGTTACTACAAAATCGATCTCGGCCCGTTCTGGCGTCTGCTGAGTCGCAACGAAGGCCGGACATGGCTTCTTCTCAGCCACGAACGCTATAACAGCGCCATACGTAAATAGCAGCATGACAGCCTGTTTACCCTGCACCCGTACGCGGGTGCAGTACTAAGCATACTGACAGTTCAGAACGGCCGCGATGGCGGCCGAAAAGGAAAAATAATGAGTCTGCCTGCAGAAAGCCTGATTGCTTATACGCTGGATAAAATGAATGCCCGCCTTGAGGCGAGTCCCCGGCAGGATGATGGCAGGATACGTAACGGCCTGCTGTTTACCGGAAATGTGCAAGATTCCATTCCCCGCCGGCTGTTGCTCGACACGCGGTTGTCACCACTGGACAAGATGGGCTGGATGATGATCCGGCTGTATGCACAAAATAATGAGGGGGCGGTTTTCCCCAGCTATGACGAACTGCAGCTGCAGCTTGCCTCACCCGGAAAGGGGAAAGCCTCAAGGGAAACGGTAAGCCGCGTCCTGCTTATGCTGCGAATAACCGGCTGGCTCAGCCTCTGTAAACGTGTGCGGGATGATAAAGGGCGGGTGCGGGGGAATATCTATGCTCAGCACGATGAGCCCCTGACGTTCAGCGATGCGGAAATGCTCGACCCCCGCTTCCTTGATACTGTGGCGGATGCCTGCCTGAGTAAAAACCGGACTATCAGCCAGACCGCCCGCGAAGTGCTCGACGATATAAAAAACGACCCCACCATGCGCCATTATCGCAGCCATCTTGCGCTGATCGAATCGCGTCTGGACAGCCCACAGACGCCCAGCCAGATGTCGAAACATCATCACCGAATACCCTGTCCCGCACCGGGTTCGGAAACCGAACTCAGTCATAAACGGCCAGGAATCGTCGCTAAAAAACAGGGTTCGGATACCGAACTCAGTCCAGAAAGGCACAACAACTCACTGAGTTCGGAATCCGTACTGCCAGTAAAAACAGGCGGTTATGACCGGGTTCGGAAACCGAACCATTACGTACGTAGTATCACACACAGTGTGAATAAAAATACGTACGTACCGGGTAAACCTGTGCTTCCCGACAGTCTGCATGAACTTGTTCCGGCAGAAGATATTGCCATGCTGACCGCACAGCTGCAGGCGTTGCCTGAGGAGCAGGCACAACTTGTGCTGCTCAGCCTGCAAAAGGTGATGGCACGCCAGCAGCTCAGCAACCCGGTTGGCTGGTTGCTGGCCGTGATGAAGAAGGCGCGTGAGGGCAGGTTATACGCGCCCCGTCAGGGTGGCGATATATCTGACAGTGTCGGGCAAAAAACAGTTCAGCGTCCCGAACAGCAACAATGGAAACCCGAACCACGCGCCTCTGCCCGCCCGGTATCGGAGGAAAATATCAGGGATCTGGTGAAGAAAATTCGGGAAAAAATCATAAATTCATGAGATTGCAGATTTTTACAGGCAGCGGAGCATGAAGTCTTGCACTTTTGTCAGCAAAATGCTGGCTAAAAAGTGAGCGCTGTTGCCAGTGGCAACACTGGCTAAAAAGTAAGCACTGTTGCCAGTGGCAACACTGGTTGAAAGCCAGGCAATACTTCTTCGCCATAAAAGAGATGAAGGTTCTGCAAATTTGTAACGGTGACGATCTGGTTTTAAGTTGTTCATATACCCCTCTCGCCCGGACTATCTCAAGCGTGTCAAAACTCATTACCCACTAAAGAGAGGCGTTAGACATGTCTGATGGTAAAACAAAGGGCGGAACAACCGCTTCACGAGCGGGGGCCCTACAGTCCTCTGTTAATATCCTGCTCCATACACATTATGCAATCCGGCTTTGGGAGGGCAGGAAACGTGATTCTCCGGACGAGACAGGGGTGAAAAAAAAGAGGCCTGAAATAATCAGTATGCCGCAAGCCATTGCGCGAGCTGGTAATGCTTCCCGAGACTCAGCGGCAGATAATCCCTATGCCGATATGGCTCTGGTACGGCTCGAAGAAGCCCTACAACGAGCAACACTTAAAATTAATGAAAACGTCAGTTCACTGGATGCCATATTGTCAGCCGTACCCAAAGGGGTAACGCTCTCGGAAGTTGAATCAGCCGATCCGTTAAATGTCAGCGTTTTCAGCCGTTCACCGTTAGGATACCGGTGCGTATGGCTTCTGGTTGGATATGATCAGTTAGCAATGAAAGCTTTCCAGGCTTTTCATTACGGACTGATTTCGCGTTCGCAACGTGACGCTATCCTGGACAATGGTGGCCATGCTGTTCGTCAGGTCTATGGCGTGATTCAGCCTTACCGAACACTTGCAGTGACTCGCCGTGATATTGCAGAAAAAACCACGCAAGGGCTTGTTGCCATTGAGCGAAATGGCGAACCTGATCCGGATGTGTTAAGCGGTAAAAAACGTTCTTCGTTCTCACCTCCGCTTAAAAACACCATAGCAGAGGAGGAATGATATGATTCGCCCTGTGTTCCTCCTCACCTCCTTCTTTTTACTGAGCGGATGCGCAACAACGGACTGGGCTGCGATTAATAAACAGGTCAGTGACATAGCCGCAAACCTGACAAAAACGTTGGGCGGCAACAGCAGCGGAGAAAGTGGCGGGATGCCTCTGATGAGCCCGGCGGGGCAACAGGCCCTGCAGTCCGTCGATAAAACGTTCTCCGTGCCGGTCGATGTGGATACCGCGGCGGCCCGCCTGAAGCGCCATTACAAATTTATCTCCACGCAGGAGCTTGAAGCACTGCGGCAGGCCGCAAATGACGGGGACTGGAAGGCGGCGGCTGAAGATGATGCGCATCCCGTCTGGGATGCCATGCCGGGCAGCTACTACAAAATGGGCTCCGACTGGAACGGACGTGATCACCTGGATATCGAAATCGAGAAAAACGGGTCCGGCAGCAGGCTCTATGTTGTCTATCGCTCATCATCATCACAGCGTCTGGCCGGGTCCGGCGTCACGAAGCTGATGAATGATGTCCGCGCTGTTGCGGCGGGTGAAAAACGCTGATGCGGGAGGCAACACATGCAACTCTTTCTGTGTGAAAAACCCTCCCAGGCAAAGGATATTGCCCGCGTGCTGGGTATCAGCAAGCGTGAGCAGGGATTTATCAGCGGCGGTAACATCGTTGTGACCTGGGCGGTCGGCCATTTACTCGAAACTGCCAGCCCTGAAGCCTATGGCGAGCAGTATGGCAGGCCATGGCGTGCCGATGTTCTGCCTGTGCTGCCTGAGGCCTGGAAAATGGTCGTCAAAGAGCAGACAAAATCGCAGTTCACCGTTATCAGTAAGCTGCTCAAAAAGGCCTCTGAGGTGGTCATCGCCACCGATGCCGACCGCGAGGGAGAAGTTATCGCGCGTGAGCTGCTGGAATACTGCCGCTACAGTGGCGCGGTGCGCCGGCTCTGGTTATCAGCCCTGGATGAGGCCAGTGTGAAGGAAGCACTGAGCAGTATTCTTCCGGGGGAAAAAACAACCCTGCTGTATGATGCCGGCAAGGGAAGGAGCCAGGCGGACTGGCTCATCGGCATGAACCTGACGCGTCTTTATACCCTTAAGGCCCGTGACTCAGAGGTGTCAGAAGTGCTGTCCGTCGGGCGGGTACAGACGCCGACGCTTGCTATGGTGGTTAACAGGGATAATGAAATCACGTCCTTCGTGCCAAAGCCCTGGTGGCAGGTACAAGCGCTTATTGAAAAAGAGGGCGTCCGGTTCCGGGCTGGCTGGGTGCCCGTTGAGCAGTACTGTGACGAGGAAAAGCGTTGCATCAATCCCCAGGCAGCCCGGGCGGTGGGACAGCTTTGTCAGCAGCAGGGCAGGGCTGTGGTACTGGAGGTGACACAGAAGCGGGAGAAAACGGCTGCGCCGCTCTGTTTTGACCTGGGCACCCTTCAGCAGGTCTGTTCCCGAAAATTCGGCATGGGCGCAAATGAAGTGCTCGCCATTGCTCAGTCACTTTACGAAACCCATAAAGCGACCACCTACCCCCGGACAGACTGCGGTTTCCTTCCAACTTCGATGCAGCAGGAAATACCCGACGTTCTGGCGGCAGTGGCAAAATCCGATCCCGCTGTGGCCCCAGTACTGAATCAGCTGGACAGGCAGTTTGTCTCGCGTGTCTGGAATAACAAAAAAATCACCGCGCACCATGCCATCATTCCCACCCGACAGGCATTTGATTTGTCACGCCTCAGTGCCGATGAGCTGAAGGCCTACCAGCTGATTCGCCAGCATTATTTCGCCCAGTTCCTTCCGCTGCAGGAATCTGACGTGACGGAGGCCTCTTTCAATATCGGTGGCCAGCTGTTCCGTACACGCGGGAAAGTCGGTGTGGTGATGGGCTGGAAGTCATTGTTCCAGGCTGAAAAAGATGACGATGAAGAGGACGTCGACGGTGACAGTATGGCGCTGCCGGCGCTGGCAAAAGGGGATATTTGCGCTGTCACCGGTTCTGAGGTTAAGGATATGAAAACCAGTCCGCCCAAACCGTTCACGGAGGGGACGCTGATTGCTGCCATGAAGAACGCGGCCAGTTTCGTCAGTGACCCCAAGCTCAAGAAAGTGCTGCGTGATAACGCCGGTCTGGGCACAGAGGCGACGCGTGCGGCTGTGCTTGAAACCCTCTTCAAACGACACTATCTGGAGAAAAAAGGGAAGCACATCCACTCAACGCAGATGGCCCGGGAGCTGATTGCGGCCCTGCCGGAAACGCTGACGAGCCCGGGCATGACCGCATTATGGGAGCAGGCACTGGATGATATTTCGCAGGGGAAAATGTCGCTTGCGGTCTTTATGCAAAAGCAGCTGCAGTGGACCCGTCACCTTGTCGAAAAAGGCCGCCAGGACAGTGTGAAAATTACTGCTCCCGTCACGCCTCCCTGCCCGTTATGCAAAGGACCCACGCGTAAACGTAAAGGTAAAAATGGTGATTTTTGGGGGTGCATACGCTATCCGGAATGTGAGGGAATTATCAGTACAGGTAAGAAGAAAGCAGCGAAGCGTAAAAAAACATCGGTTAAGGCTAAAACAGAATAATCCGCGCAGTATTGAACTATTTCACTGTACAACCCCGGGCCGGGTTCTGCTATTGTTGCCAGGCTTTGATGCATAGGTGCCCCGCTGGCCACGGTGCTGTAAGGTAAACTTTAACGGGATTTACCCCCAGCAGGCCTGGCAGGAAGTTATTGCACACTAACTGACCTGTAAGACGCATGCACTCCGTGAAAACCGCGTCGGGATTATTCCCCGGAGACAGATGAGACGACCGCAGGTTAAGGCACCGACCCCAGGGCACCGGAAACGGTGCCCTTTTATTTTTACGGATCACGTTTTCCATTTTGACCGTTGACATTCCGGGAGGACGGTTTAATTATAAAAGTGCTAAACCGTCGTTCATACGACCACCAATGATTCAGTAGCCTGTGAGAATCGCCTTCGGGTGGCTACAGCTAAAGCTCCTGTAACCTGAAAGGGAGCAAACTTTGGTACATCTGCGCACCTTTGAAAGCAGATATCGCCTGTACAAGCGCATTACGACGCGGCGATGAAGGTTCCTTCAACATACCAGACTCTCAGGATTCAACCGATCCTGACCCCCGACGGGAAACCACTCCCGTCAGGGCAGATGGTTTCTCCGTCGTACCTATTTTTACCTCCATGGAGAAAACATCATGTCTGCAAACAATACTTCTGCATCTGCAAAATCTGAGTACTTCAACCTGACTATTAAAGGCATCGGGTATCTCAGCAACATCCGCCAGGTTAACCATCAGAATGGCTCGTTCCTCAGCTGCGTAATCAATGCACTGAGCGGTCCGACTGACAATCCGGCCTACGTCCGTTTTGACATTTCTGTCGCAGGTAAAGAGGCTACCAGCCTTATCGCCCGCTGCCAGAAAGCCGTCGATGAAGACAAAAAAGTCCTGCTGGGCTTTAACCTGAGTAATCCGTCCACGGACATATTTACGCTGAACAAGGGCGAGCATGCCGGCGAACAGCGTGTCAGTCTGAAAGCCCGCCTGATAAAGGTGGACTGGATCAAAATAGGCCAGGACATGGTCTACAAGACTGAAAAATCTGACTCCGTGCCGCCGCAGAATGGCTCTGCCGCACAACAAAACTACGCAGAAAACTCATTCTGATGCGCACCTGACACACCCCGTCCGCGGGGTGTTTCTTTATTTTACAGGAGAAATGATTATGTCCTCACGCGGCGTTAACAAGGTGATTCTTGTCGGTAATCTCGGCCAGGATCCTGAAGTGCGTTATATTCCCAATGGCAGTGCAGTTGCCACCCTTTCTCTGGCCACGTCTGAGAGCTGGCGTGATAAGCAGTCCGGTGAACAGAAAGAAGTGACCGAATGGCACCGGGTGGTTATTTTCGGCAAGCTGGCAGAAATTGCGGGTGAATATATGCGCAAAGGCTCCCAGGTTTACATCGAGGGCCAGCTGCGCACACGCAAATGGACCGATCAGTCCGGCCAGGAGAAATACATCACAGAGGTGGTGGTAAACATTGGTGGCACTATGCAGATGCTTGGCGGTCGCCAGTCCGGCAGCGGTCAGAATACGTCTTCCCGGAATGACTGGGGCCAGCCTCAGCAACCTTCCGGACCGACTCACAGTGGCCAGGCTTCCGGCAGCAGTGCCGGTGCGCCACCGATGGACTTCGATGACGATATACCGTTCATTGGATTCGGGTATGGAGTACCAAAATCGGCAATCCATGCACTCTGAACAGCCTTTATGGCAGTTGCTCTGAACTTACACATAATCCGGTCAGCATTTAAGGATAACTGACATGCCTGTTATACTGAGGATCAACGGTTTCCGGTTCTTTTTTTATTCTAATGAAGGTAACCCGCTCGAACCTGCACACATTCACGTAATGCAAGCAGGTAGTGAAGCCAAATTCTGGTTAACGCCATCAGTGGCACTGGCCAGTAACGATGGGTTTAATTCACGGGTATTAAAAGAACTGACGGGGATCGTTGATGATAACCAAGCATTGTTTCTGGAGGCCTGGAATGACTATTTCAGCTAAACGGGTCAGCTTCGATGAGGCCACGATGTGGGTTGAACTCAACGACGCCCGTACCATCGGTGTGCCGCTGGCATGGTTTCCACGCCTATTGCATGCTTCAACTGAACAGCTTAACAGCTATGAACTGAGTCCCCGTGGTATCCACTGGGACGCGCTGGACGAAGACATTTCTATTGCGGGTTTGCTTGAAGGCCGCGGCGATGTGACCCATCGTCCCCATAAAGTAGCCTGACAGCGCGCTATTAGTGAAAAACGCTGGCTTTTGCCGGCGTTTTTTTTCATCAACGGAAAATCAATTGTTAATTGAGTGAAACCGGACCGATTCCGCACAGTGAGGGCTGTTTTATCACTGTACAGGAAAATTCCGGATGAAACGTAACACCTCTCACAACGTATTTTCACCAGGCAGGCTTGCCACTGTTCTTCCCCTGCTGCTCCTTGCGGGCTGTGTTTCCCAGCCGCAAAAGTTGCAACAGCGTGCGCCTGCCGACCCGACACCCGGCACCACCGTCACCCGCAACGTTCAGCCGGTCTCTCCGGACGAGTATGCGCGGACGCCGGATGTGGTGCGCTACGATCGTTATCTGCTGGTCAGCACCGATCCGCAGGCGGCCCAGCGTGACCCTCTCTCGCAGATTATTGATATCCGTATCCCGTCATCCCTGCATCCTACCGTGGCGGATGCGCTGCGTTACGCCCTGCGCCAGTCCGGTTATTCCCTGTGCGCGACAGGCTCCGCCAACGGCGTGCTTTACCGCCAGGCATTGCCGGCGGTCCAGTACCAGCTGGGCCCGATGCGCCTGCGTACTGCCCTGCAGGTCCTGGCCGGTCCGGCCTGGCAGCTTGAGGTGGATGATGTTCAGCGGGTGGTCTGCCACAGCCTGCGCGACGGCTACCAGCTGCCGGTCTCCCAGCTTCCGCCGCCGGTCAGTACCTGGTCCACGCCTGCGCCGTCAGCCGTGTCACAACCGGCCATCAGCGCCCCGCAGTCCGTCCCCGTTAAACCTGTCAGCGGAGGGTTTCTGAGAAAATGAGCGAACAGCAACCATTCCATACTGACCCTGCGCCGGCCCGTAAAAGATTCAGCTGGCGTCCCCGCCGCCGCCTCATCTGGGGCGCTGCCAGCGGTGTGGCGCTGGCCGGCATTCTGGCGCTGGGCTACACCGCCTTCAGTCTGGGCATATCGAACCTTGATGAACGCCTTGCACGCCTTGAATCTCAGGGCAGTACAGCGGCCACTGTTGAGACAGTCGCGGCCCTGCAGTCAGATGTGACCACGCTCAAAACCGGCCTGCAGGATACCCGGAAAAAACTTGGCGAGATGCAGCAGGAGCTGAGCGCTGCTGCGAAACAGGCCGGCAGCGACGACGCCGTGCGTCAGTCATTGCGACCCCTTCAGGACGCCCAGCAGGGGCTGGAAACCCGCCTGAGTGCGCTGACTGAGCAGCTGACAGCGCTGAAATCACAGCCGGCACCCGCACCCGCCGCACCTGTCGCCGCACCGGTCAAAAAAAACGCGCCTGCTGCAAAAAAGCCCCGTCCCGCTGACACGCGTCGTGCTGCTCCGTCCCTTCGCGTGGCCCGCACTGCGCCTTTTGTGCTGACTGGCGTGGAGAAGCGGGGGGCAGAGTCCTGGGCTGCCATCGCGCCCCGGGGCTACAGCAGCCTGTCGCAGGTGGCCCTGGTCGGAGAGGGCGAAACCGTTGCCGGCTGGACGCTGGTCAGTGCCGGTTATGGTGAGGCGACGTTTCGGGTTAACGGCCGCCTGTCCGTGCTCAGAGCAGAATAACGGAGCGAATGATGAAACTGAAACACACCTTTTTAGCCGCCATGCTGCTGAGTCCCCTGACCCTGGCCGCGACCACATCAGGACAGACGGATGTCAGCCGACAGGAATCAACACAACGGGCGGACTCCGCACAGCAAAACCTGCAGCAGCAGGCCGGTCAGTGGGGACTCAGTGCCGACGATTATCAGCGTTATCAGCAGCTGATGAAGGGACCCCGGGGTACCCAGTCGCCGGGTCTCGATCCGCTTTCCACCCTCGGTATCGAGGCGCAGACGCCGGCAGAGCGCCGTAAGTTTGCTGAAAAGTGGGTGAAGGAAGAGTTTGCCCGCACCCGGAAGGAGCTTGATTTCCAGCGTGAGGTGAACGCGGCCTGGCAGCGCCTGTATCCGGGCACACTGCCGGTCAATATGGGGAACGCCTCCGGCGTGGCGCACGACAGTGGCGGCCGGCTGGCGCTGTTCGTCAGGTCAAAAGACTGCGCAACCTGCGACGCGAAACTGTCTGCCGTGCTGGCTGACAACCGGCCGGTGGACATCTATCTGGTCGACAGCCAGGGCAGTGATGATGCGCTTCGCAGCTGGGCGCGGGACCATCACATTCCCGTGGAAAAGGTCCGCAAGCGCCAGATCACGCTTAACCACGACGGCGGCCGGTGGATGCGCTTTGGTAACGGCCTGATGCCGGTTTTACTGCAGCAGGCGGGAGACGGTAAATGGGCAATCGCAGCATTCTGACCGGCGCGCTGGCGCTGGGCTTACTGATGGCGGCCGTCCCTGAAGGCCATGCTGACCAGACGGTGCCGGAGGGTTACGTCCGCGTGGCCATGGCGCATGGCGTGCCCCCGGAAGCGCTTTACTCAGTCTCACTGAGCGAGTCTTCGCGCAAACTTCCCCGTGGCGTGCGGCCATGGCCCTGGACCATCAATGTGGCAGGCAAAGGGTATCGCTATGAGACGCGCCTGCAGGCCTGGCAGGCGCTGCAGGTCTTTATGAAGCGTCACCCGCTTAAGCGCATCGATGTCGGTATTGCCCAGGTCAATCTGGGCTGGAACGGTCATCATTTTGCCTCGACGTGGGATGCGTTTGACCCTTACACCAACCTGAACGCCGCCGCCACCATTCTGCGTGAGTGCTGGGCGCGTAAGTCAGGCAGCTGGCTGGATGCGGCCGGCTGCTACCACCATCCCTCAGGTGGTCAGCCTGCTGCACGTTACCGCGCCATTGTGAGAGGGCATCTGGCAAAAATCAGCCCTGCACCCCGCATTTCTGCGCCGGCAGCTGAAGCGCCCCGTTCGGTTGCTGCGCTCACCCCCGATCCAGGCTTCGTCTGGACTGAACCCGGGAGATAACCCTGATGAAAACGCTGTCCTTACTGCTTTTTACCCTCCTTCCCCTGACCGGCCATGCTGAACTGAACGTGATTGCTGATCTGGGCGGTCAGGATGCTGCGCCGTATTTTGAGGCCGTTAATAAACAGCCCGGTATGCCCGGCGTCAGTGACGTACAGCCTTCACGCCAGCCGGGCCACGGTGTTCCGCTGGCTGACGGGATGGCGGGAATGTTACCCGTTAACACACCTGAACTGAGCCCGGGGAATACAGCAGACCGGCCGCTGCAGTTGCCCGGTATTGGGGCGTTGTTTCTGATTGGGGATGATGCTCTGTCCCGTGAATGGCTGAAGGCCAATGCCGGCGCGCTGGCTGAACAGCATGCGGCCGGGATGATAGTCAACGTCACAGACATGGATACCGTGCGCGAGCTGCGCGAACTGGCACCGGGTGTCAGCCTGGCCCCGGCTTCCGGGAGCGAGCTGGCCCGTCGCCTGCAGATTGAGCATTATCCGGTACTCATCACCGATACCGGCCTGACGCAGCAGGTTAAGCCGTAATGAGCGCGCCAGATATCAACAGTCTGCTGATGGCACACCCTTATGGGGCGGTCATACTGATCGTCCTGTTCCTGGTGGTGATGGCCTTTCTGAACCTGCGCTGGCGTGAGAAAGCCAGCACCCGCCGTCACCGGCGATACCGGGCAACGGCGGGGCGGGTACTGAATAAGCTTAACAGCCTGCCGGGAGACGGGCAGCGTCTGACCTATCTGCGCAAAATCAGCCCCTATGTCTTTGAAGAGCTGTTGCTGTCTGCCTTTGAACGTCAGGGGCTGAGCGTGGTGCGCAATGCCTCCTACAGCGGTGACGGCGGCCTTGATGGCCAGGTCATCATCGACGGCGAGCACTGGCTTATCCAGGCCAAACGGTACAGTCGTGCTGTTTCCCCCGCACATGTTGAGGACTTCGACCGGCTTCTCCTGCAGTCCGGCCGCCGGGGGCTGTTTATCCACACGGGCCGTACCGGAAAAATGAGCCGCACTATTCGCACGGCGTCACCGCGCCTGCGCATCATCAGCGGGCAACGCCTGCTGGCCATTCTCGCCGGTCAGGACGTCCGGCAGTATCTCTGAGGAATCTCTTATGCACACCATCCTGAACAGCCTGCGCTACGCGTTGTGGCTTGTGTTCTGTTTATTCCGTCATGCCGTTTTCCTGCCTTGCGCTTTCGTCGGTGTCCTCCTGCTCGCCTGGCTTGTTTTCGGCCATCCGGTCAGTGACCTTAACGACGTACTGCAGAAGGAGGCAACGGCATGGCGCACCGCGCCGCCCGGACATTACATGTGGGAGGAATGCCCGGTGCCTGATAATGCGACTCCGCCTGAGGCAAAGCCGGTAGCCTGCACCGTCACTGCCGTCTCCACAGAAACCGCGGCGAACAATTACCTGCTGTCATTGCGGGCCGTATGGATCATTTTTTTCATTCTGTCGAATGTCCTGTATGTGCTCTGGCGCTTACTGGCGGATGCCCTGCGTTATCACTCTCAGCCCTGCAGGGAAGCCGGCTCCGCAAAGGGGACGTATACCCGCAGGGCCGACGCTAAAATCATAAAGGAGGCAGACGATGAGTAACCGTTACGTCATTGAGGCCCTGCTGCGTCCGGCTGTTGAGCTGAATACCGCCGTGGTGTCGGGCATGGCGGCGTATGTCTGTGTGCAGGCACCCTGGGCTGTTGCCCTGGCTCCGTCTGTCAGCTATGTCACCGCTGCCGGGTTTGCGGCGCTGGCAGTAACCCGCACCCATCAGGGGATGAAGATTATTCGCTACCGCCGGAATCTCCGCCGTCTGCCGCGCTATGTCATGAGCACTAAACAGATCCCCGTCAGTCATCGTCGCCTGTTTCTCGGCCAGGGGTTCCGCTGGACGCAGAAACACACCCAGCGCCTGCAGGATACGCTGCGCCCTGAAGTGGCCCGTTACCTGCAGCCAAACCGCTTTTACCTGGGGGCGCGTCAGCTCGAAATGCTGACAGAGCACCGTCTGCCCTGGCTGGGTAAGCTGCTGAGTGCTGATACGCCGCTGAACCCGGTGCGGCCGTTACCGCCGGTGGGCGGAAACCCAGCGCTGCACGGCATCGAGCCCGACGAAAAAGACGTCACCCTGGCTCTGGGGGAGCGCGTTGGCCATACGGTGGTGTACGGCACCACGCGCGTCGGTAAGACCCGGCTGGCCGAGCTGCTCGTCACCCAGGATATCCGGCGGGGTGAAGTCACCATCGTATTTGATCCGAAAGGCGACGCAGACCTGATGAAACGCGTCTGGGCAGAGGCCCACCGGGCCGGGCGCGGGGATGAGCTGTATATCTTTCATCTTGGCTGGCCTGAAATATCAGCCCGTTATAATGCCGTCGGGCGTTTTGGTCGCGTGTCAGAGGTGGCGTCCCGCGTGGCCGGTCAGCTGTCGGGTGAGGGGAACAGCGCGGCATTCCGCGAATTTGCCTGGCGGTTCGTCAACATCATCGCCCGTGCGCTGGTCGCCCTGGGTGAGCGCCCTGACTACACGCTGATCATGCGCTACGTGAACAATATCGCCGATCTCTATATCCGCTATGCGGAAAAAATCATCCAGGCGCAGCTGCCGGCTCTGCAGACGCAGATTGAGAATAATCAGCAGGTGCTGGGAGAGGACGACGTGCCCCGTAACATGCAGGGTCAGCCGGATGCCTTACGTATCTGGGCCATTGAGGTTGCCCTGAGTTCAGAAGAGGGTAAAAAGCTCTATGATCCCATCCTTGACGGGCTGCGGTCAGCGGTACGTTATGACCGTACTTACTTTGACAAAATCGTGGCGTCGCTGCTGCCGCTGCTGGAAAAACTGACCACCGGCAAGACCGCCGAGCTGCTGTCGCCGGATTATCAGGACATTGACGACACGCGGCCGATTTTTGACTGGGAACAGATCATCCGTAAAAAAGCCGTGGTGTATGTGGGGCTCGATGCGCTCAGTGACAGTGAAGTGGCGAGCGCGGTCGGTAACTCCATGTTCGCCGATCTGGTGAGTGTGGCCGGGCACATTTATAAACACGGTATCAATGCGGGCCTGCCGGGCGGGAAAGAAGGGAAGTCCCTGATTAACCTGCACTGCGATGAGTTTAACGAGCTGATGGGGGATGAGTTTATTCCTCTCATCAACAAAGGGGGCGGTGCCGGCATGCAGGTGACGGCCTATACCCAGACGTCTTCTGATATTGAGGCACGCATCGGGAATGCGGCCAAGACGGCCCAGGTACAGGGTAACTTTAACAACCTGATTATGCTGCGCGTCAGGGAGAACCGCACCGCCGAGCTGCTGACCACGCAGCTGCCGCAGGTGGAGATTTACACCAAAACGCTGGTCTCCGGGCACCAGGACACGGCGGATGTCAATGCAGACCAGGACTTCACCTCAAGCACCCAGGACCGCGTCGGGACGGTAAAAGTCCCACTACTGGAGCCGGCCGATATCGTGACGCTGCCAAAAGGGCAGGCGTTTGCCCTGCTGGAAGGCGGGCAACTGTGGAAAATCCGCATGCCGCTGCCTGCCGGGGATGCTGATGATGTGCTGATGCCGGAAAGTATTGAGAAAATAGCGGAGGAGATGCGGCGCAGCTATCACAGCGGCGAATCCTGGTGGTGGGATGGTCCGGCCCTGAAGGTGCCGGTCACAGGAGGGGCGAATGGCTGAGGTAAAACGTCCCCCACAGCAGCAGACGCTGCCGGAACGCAAGCACGGCATTCTGTATAATCTGCTCTGGGGCTGGCCATGGGCCCTGGTGGGCGTGGTGCTGTCCTCGCTGCTGCTGAGCCTGCTGATTGAATATATCGGCATCGCCTTCTTCTGGCCGGAAGCCGGGGCGGCGCACAGTGAAGCGGTCATGAACACCGAGCTGGGGTGGCTGTCCACAGAGTTCACCCGCAGCCTGCTGTTGTCTGAGCCTTCCGTGACCGTCGTTCGATGGGTGACCACTGCCTATCAGTGGGCCTTTGTGGACAGTGGCTTCCTGGACTGGGTCCGGCGGCAGTATGCACACCAGATGCACAGTGACAATGCCGTCACCCGGGAAATCAACAGCTGGAGCGGCTGGCTTGCCGGCTACCTGCGTGAATACCTGCTGGCCACGGTATGGATAAGCATTATCACCCTGGTACGCGTCACCATCCTGGTGCTGTCCGTGCCGTTGTTTGTGCTGGTCGTGGTGGTGGCGCTGGTTGAGGGGCTGGGGCGGCGTGATCTGCGGCGGTACGGCGCGGGGTATGAAAGTTCGTTTGTCTATCATCATGCCAAGAAGCTGGTCAAACCGGCCGCTGTGGTGCCCGCCATGCTGTACCTTTCCTGGCCCACGGCAGTCTACCCCAATCTGCTGTTGTTGCCGGCGGCTGTTCTGCTGGGGATCGCCGTAACGGTGACCACTGCGTCGTTCAAGAAGTATATATGAGCGCCTCCCGTTTGCCAGGCTTTGTACTTCATGACGGACAGGACGATTGCGGCTATATATCCGGTCTTTAAGCAGCTGCGAAAGCGGCTGCTGACCCTAATGAAATCCGCTGACCCACGCTCAATTATCTCTGCGAACCCGGAGTTCGGTACTTCTTTCAGGTTTAGTGAGTCCCGGTCTGACCTGTTCTGTCATTACATACACTGCCTGTGCAACCTGTTGACGTTCTGCTTATACATTGTGATTTCGTAATGAAAGTACTCAGTTATGAGCAGCTTCCTTCCGATAGGGCCTGCCGTGCGCCAGCACAGCCCATATGATTCGTGCCATTTTGTTGGCCAGCGCTACGGAGACGACGTTTATCGGACGCCGCTTCAGCAAGTCTGTGACCCAGGGACCCGGCTCACGGGCATTCTGTATGACGCTGTGAGCGCCGTTGACCAGCAGTTTTCGCAGGTACTTGTCGCCTCGCTTACGAATCCCCAGCAACTGGATCTTCCCGCCCGTTCCGGTCTGTCTCGGAACGAGCCCCACCCAGGAAGCAAACTCCCGGCCTGAACGGAAGGTGTCCGCATCCCCCATTGAGGCAACCGCAGCGGTGGCGGTCAGTAGTCCTACGCCGGGGATTTCGCTTATAGCTTTTACGCCGGGATCGTTTTTGTTCAGTTCGCGTATCCGTCTTTCGATGTCCGTAATACGAGTGTCAGTTCGTTTCACTTCACCCAGCTGTTCGCGCAGACTGTCTATGAGCACAGCCGGTAACCGTCCGGACAGGCGGGCAAGTATCTCGGGGACGTTTCTGACGAGGCTGACATGTCCTTTACGCATCACTTCACCGTATTCCGAGAGTAAACCGTGCAGGGCATTGGTCTGCATCAGCCGGAACTTCATCAGCTGTGAACGTATCCGGTGCAGGGCAAGCATGGCCTGTTGATCCTCCGTCTTCACCGCTACGGCTTTGCCCGGTTGCTGAACGGCTCGCCAGATTGCCTGAGCATCTGCCGTATCATTCTTGTTACGGATATTGAAGGCTTTGACGAATTCGCCCGGCATCAGTTTCACCTGATGGCCGAGCCTGCTTAACTGCCGGGCCCAGTGATGTGCGCCGCCACAGGCTTCCATACCAATGAGGCAGGGTGAACGATTGGTGAAAAACTCAATAAACTTCGCGCGCTTGATTGCCTTGTTAAAAATTTCGCCTGTATCTGTATTTACGAAGTGAACCTGCATTACGTTTTTGGCAATGTCGATACCAACTGGCATAGGCTTCATTTTGGATTTCTCCATATGCTTCAGCGAGCAGCAGGAAGTTTCTGAACGGTATAACTTCCGAAGCTCGCCATATTGGACTATCAGGTAAAGGTTCGTTTGCAAAAAGGACATTTAATTATATAACTGAGCATTACGAAGACCGACAAATTCAAAATAATAACCCCCGCTAAAGAGGTGAAAGATAATGGCTATTGATTGTAACGGATATATCGCTCTGCCAAATCACAATAGCTTTCAGCCGACCTACTCGCGGGTACTGGAACATGTTGTAAAATCGTTAACCTTCTGTTTTCCTACATTAATACATAGCCTTTATGTTTATGGAAGCGGTAATGCTGCCAACTTACTGATTTAGTGTATGATGGTGATTTTAAGGTGCTTGCGTGGCTTCCATTTCCATCAGATGTCCTTCCTGCTCCGCTACTGAAGGCGTGGTGCGTAACGGCAAAAGCACTGCCGGACATCAGCGCTATCTCTGCTCTCATTGCCGTAAAACATGGCAACTACAGTTCACTTACACCGCCTCTCAGCCCGGTACGCACCAGAAAATCATTGATATGGCCATGAATGGCGTCGGATGTCGCGCCAGTGCACGCATTATGGGCGTTGGCCTCAACACGGTTTTACGTCACTTAAAAAACTCAGGCCGCAGTCGGTAACCTCGCGCATACAACCGGGCAGTGATGTGATTGTCTGCGCTGAAATGGACGAACAGTGGGGCTACGTCGGTGCTAAATCACGTCAGCGCTGGCTGTTTTACGCGTATGACAGGATACGGAGGACGGTTGTGGCGCACGTCTTCTGAGCCTGCTGTCGGCCTTTGAGGTCGTGGTATGGATGACGGATGGCTGGCCGCTGTATGAATCCCGCCTGAAGGGAAAGCTGCACGTTATCAGCAAGCGTTACACTCAGCGCATTGAGCGACATAACCTGAATCTGAGACAACATCTGGCAAGGCTGGGACGGAAGTCACTGTCGTTCTCAAAATCGGTGGAGCTGCATGGCAAGGTCATCGGGCATTATCTGAACATAAAACACTATCAGTAAGTTGGAGTCATTACCTATGGAAGCGTAGCTGAATCTAAGGCAAAGGTTGGAAGGTCCGATCTTGATTTAACAGTCATCTTTAACTACGAACCCAATCAGGCTACTACCGCAAAACTTGCTGCGCTTCAATGTGAACTGGAAAAGAGTAATCCTGTTGTCAGCAAAATTGATTTTGATTGCGGTCTGCTACAACAGGTGTTGCATCCGGATAACAAATTTAGCTGGGGGTACTGGCTTAAGCATCATTGCGTCTGCGTCTTTGGCGAAGACCTGAGTCGTCTATTTAGTGCTTTTAAACCTTCAAAAGCCATTGTGTTAGCAGTCAATGGCGACTTTTTGTCGGTATTAGAAGAGTTAACTGCTCGAATGCAGGGATCAGTTGACGCGAATAAAAAGCTGCTGTTACAGCGCGCTGCTGCACGAAAGATCATCAGATCGACGAATATCCTTCGCCGAGAAACTGACCATGACTGGCCAGACACTCTCAGTGAACATCGCCTTAAATTTAACGCACGATATCCAGCTTTAGCAGAGGATATGGATTATTTACTGGCCATGAGTAATGAGCCACAAGGGGACATAGCTGATTTCAAAAAACGGATTATGACTTTTGCTCACTGGCTTAATGAGGAATTTCAAAAACAAAACTAGTAACTTTATTGCCCCCTTTTTCGGCGGCAAATGCAACATCTGGCACAATAATTCCAGTTATTTTAGTAGTGTTTCGTATGAAACAAAATGACAACTATCCTTTGGCAAGACATTCAAAATTTCATTTCTATCACAACGCTACCGCCCTACCGTTCGCAAGAGTGGGAGGCGCTCATTTCATTATCTTTAAATCAGGGCTGGACGGAGGCGTGCAAAACTTGTTTTGCGCGCCTGCCGTCAGCAGACAAGCCATGAAACGACCGTTACTGGCGCGTCAGCTGTCCTGGCTGTAATAATGAATAATTATATGACGGCTCAGGAGGACATGTGGCTTATGGCCATTAACAAAGTCAAATCACCAACGGTTTTTATGCTCCATGGGTTTCTTGGTAGTGGGAAAACGACTTTTGCCAGACATCTGGAACACAAATATACCGCTTTACGTTTTACTCATGATGAATGGATGCAGCAGCTGTATGGCATCGATCCCCCGCAGGCTAATTTTGCTGATTACGCACAACGGGTGTTCAACGTTATGGAGCCCCTATGGACGCGATGCGTTGAGCTTAACAATAATGTCATTCTAGATTTCGGATTCTGGTCGAGAGAGGAAAGAGTCCGGGTGCGTGAAATCATCACAGCTCATAATGGTCAGGCAGTCCTTTGCCGTCTGTCCTGCCCGGATGACATTGCATGGGAACGTATTCAAAAAAGAAATAAAACGCCGACAAATAGTCTCTATATAGCGAGGGAGACATTTGATTTACTTCACGAACGATTTGAGCCTCTGACGCCTGATGAAGACTTTACCGAGGTCAGTGATAATGGCTCATGTCGATATATGCAATAACCACATACTTGCCAGGATCGTTGATGCGCCAAGAAAAATGCCTGCAGCATAGATTACTCGCAGTAACCAGAGTGGAAGGCGAAGTTCAAACGCATCGATGCCTTTCACTATAAAAAAAAGCAAGGCCAGACAGAGTGCCAGAAGTAAAAGGTCTTTTATATCCATCACCATGCTTCCGTGTGAACTATTCCGGCTACAGATTATCTTTTATCCGGATATCTACTTAACTTAAATTCACACTTCCCTCAACTAAGATTCAGCCCGCCTCCGGCAGTACAGAGCCTGTTGCCCCATTAATTTCACAAATGGCAAATAGAGTTTATCGCTGACCCGGCGTCTGCCCTTTCGCATTCTGTACGCATCCCTTAATCCTTCTGGAGGTGCGTATGAACTCAACTCGTCCGGCCATGCGGCGCAACCGTCGTGTCCCGGGCATCACTGGCCTGGTATTGCTGACCTTTCTGGTGTCAGCTGCTGCACAGGCATCCGAGAAAGACGAGCTTGCGTCTGTTCAGCGTCAGCTGGACCACGTTCAGGCGTCGCTTGAAAGGGCCCGCGTGGCGGCTGCACAGGCCGATCCGGCTGACCGTGGCCGCTTTTTCTTTGATTACCGTCAGGCCACATCCGATCTCAACACCATCCGCAGCGGCATTGACCGCTATCTGGAGCCCTCCCGCGCGCAACCGCGTGACCCGTCTTTTGTGGCCGGTAATTACCGGCGGGAGCGGCCCTGATGCCCATGACATCCGAACAAACGAACGCGTTTAAAGCCGGCTCCGGCAGTCTTGATGTGAACATCCTTCATCTGCTCTGCATCGGGGCATTGCTGGCGTTTCTTTTTTTATGGGCCGCGTGGGCGCTGTCGGATGTCTGGACCGGCTGGAGTAACACCAAAGTGCGGGACGCGGCCCTGGGACGTTTTGCCGTCCGCACCGTGCTGCTGTTGCTTGTGTGTATCTGGATGTTTGCCAGTTAACTCATTCAAAACGTTAAGTCAGGAGATGAATCCCATGCACCATTCTGAGTCTGTTGTTGCCCGCCTGCGCCGTTTCGGCAGTCGTACGCTGACCCGCGCCGGTACGCTTGCCCTCCTGGGCTGGCTCACCTGCAAACCGGCCTTTGCGGACTTGCCAAGCGTTGAAGCGCCTGAGTCCGGAGGCGGGAGCGGGTTGTCCGGACAAATCAAGGGCTACTTGCAGGACGGCATTGTTATCGGGGGGCTGGTCGTGGCGGCCGTTGCCTTTATCAACGTTGCCATTGCCGCCCTGCACACCTTCACCGAAGTCCGCAATGAGAAAGCCACCTGGACCAAATTCGGGGCCATTGTGGTGGTGGGTGTGGTGCTGCTGGTTGCCGTTATCTGGCTGCTCGGCAAGTCTGCCGACATTCTGCTGTAGGAGCCTGCGACGATGCAGACCATTCGTTTTTTACCTGACCGTCTCAACAGTGAGCCCGTGGTGTTTCGCGGATTCACCACCCATGAGATGGGGCTGGCTGCCCTTGCCGGCGCGGGTGCAGGTCTGCTCCTGTCACTGCCGTTTATCCCGCTTGCCGGCTGGGTTGTCGTTCCCACCGGCCTGCTGGTCATGCCGCTGCTGCTCGTCTGGTTCGGCGGCCGCTGGATGGCCAGACTCAAGCGCGGCAAGCCCGAGAACTGGCTCTGGCAGCGACTGGAGACCAAAAAACGCCGGCTGGGGATGGGTAATCCGAAACTGATTGTGGATGCCCGGGGCTGGTCAGTGAAACGTAACAGGAGAGTCTCATGAGCCGTTTTCGCCATGCGGTAAAAGACCGTGACCAGCATATTCAGACGCTGCGCATCGCCTGCGCCGTACTCGCCTTTTTCCTTTTATTCACCTGTGCCGGCTGGATGCTGGCACCCAGCAAGCTGACCGTGCATAACCCGCCGGATTTACGTACCGGCAGCACGCGGCCCTGGTGGGAAGTGCCGCCCCCGACGGTCTACTCCTTTGCGTTCTACATTTTTCAGCAGCTCAATGCCTGGCCGAAAAATGGCGAGGTGGACTATTCCGCCAAAATCAATGCGCTGTCGCCGTATCTGACGCCGTCCTGTCAGGATTTCCTGAAAGCGGATGCAAAGAAACGCGGTGACGCCGGGGAACTCACCGACCGCGTGCGCGTGGTGTATGAAGTGCCCGGTCGCGGTTACCAGTCACAGAGCGTGACCGTACAGGATCGCGATCACTGGATAGCCCGCCTGGACGTGGTGGCCGATGAATATTTCCATGCCGAGCCGGTCAAACGCGCCCCGGTGCGTTACCCGCTGAAGGTGGTGCGCTGGGAAGGCGATGCGGAGCGCAACCCGTTCGGTCTGGCGCTGGACTGTTATGCCGGTGTGCCCCAGCGTCTGGAGGCGGCACCGCCTGCACCTAAACCGGAGAAGTCAGGAGTGTTTCAGTGATGAGTAAAAAACCCCACTACCGCGCCGGGCTGATGGCGCTGTCCTTCGTCCTGCTGCCCCTGGCGACACTGGTATCACGTCCTGCCGGCGCAGATGAGCTGATGAAATGGGAGCGTATTCCGCTGCAGATCCCCCTGAAGGTGGGGCAGGAGCGGGTGGTCTTTGTGGACAAAAACGTCCGCGTTGGTTTTCCGCCGGCGCTTAACGGCAAACTTCGGGTGCAGAGCACCGGGGGTGCCGTCTACCTGAAAGCCGACAGCGCCTTTCCGCAGACGCGGGTGCAGCTGCAGGATGTGGAAAGCGGCGAGGTTCTGCTGTTTGATATCGCCGCCGGTGAAAAAGGGCCGACTGAGCCGGTCCGTCTGGTCTACAGCGGTGATGTCAGCACGCTGAGTCACGCCGGCGATGCGGCCGGTCAGCCAGGTGGTGCAGATCGGGCTGCTTCCGGATCAGGCTCATCGGCTCCCACCGGCAGCGATGACGGCACCCAGGCAAAGCGTAAAAAAATCCGCTACAGCGCCCCCATCCCGGTGCTGCTGACCCGCTATGCCGCTCAAAGCCTTTATGCGCCGGCACGTACGGTCGAGGCGGTCCCGGGTATTCATCCGGTCAATCCTCATCTGCCCCGACGTGTCAGCACGCTGTATCCCTCTGAACCATTAACGGTCACGCCGGTGGCTGGCTGGGGCGTGGCAAACCGCAGCGTGGTGGCACTCAGGCTCACGAACACCGGCAGCCGTAAAGTCGTTCTGGATCCGCGCGCGCTGCAGGGACAGTTTGTGTCCGCTACCTTCCAGCACCGCTGGGTCGGTCCGGCCGGCACGCCGGAAGACACCACCACGGTATATGTGGTGACCGCCGGTCGTCCGGAGAGCGCATTCATCGCTGAGCCGTCTGCACTGCGTAAAGCGGCCCGCACGGTAAAACAGGAGGCCCGCCATGCAGATTAAATCTAATGCCCTGGTGAAGTTTATCGTGCCGGCCGTGGTGATTGCCGGGCTGGCCGTGGGGCTCAAAAGCTGCAAAAACGAACCGGCAGAACAACCTCAGGCAAAACAAAGCGGCTCCCTGAAAAACCTCTCGCCGGATGAACTGAAGGCGCTGGGTGTGGAAGGCGACACGCCGGAGGACACCCTGCGCACGCTCATCGGCCGGCTGAACGATGTGCGTGACCGCCAGAAAACGCTGGATAAGCAGAACGCGGATTTGGTGAAAGAAAACGAGCGGTTGCGCCGGCGCAATCAGGACGTTTCAGGGCAGGTGAATGAGGCCGTCAATGGTCTGCGCGAGCAGTACGACAAGCGGCAGGCTCAGCTTCAGAACGAACAACTGAGCCTGACGGCGAAAATCCAGGAGCTGACTGACAAACTCAAAAAGCCTGACAGCGAGAAAAAAACGGCGGACAGCGATATCCCGCTGGGGCTGGGCCTGGACGGCATGGGCAGCAGCACCGGGGGGAGCGCTTCTCAGGGCAGCGACGGCATGATGTGGGTCGCGCCGACGGACCAGAAAGAGACGGATCCGCGGGATGCGGCCAGCGGCAAAGCCTCACCTCAGTTCCCGACCTCTTTTCTGGGGGAAAATGAGCTGACCCGCCAGAAAGCCGCTTATGAGGAGAAAGTGAAGGGACGGACGAATGAAAAAGGGGCGGAAGAGAGCGCCGAGCCGGTTTACACGCTGCCGGAAAATTCCACGCTGGTCGGCAGCCGCGCCATGACGGCACTGCTTGGCCGGGTGCCCATCAACGGCACCGTGACCGATCCTTATCCGTTCAAAGTGCTTATCGGTAAGGATAACCTGACGGCGAACGGCATCGAGCTGCCGGACGTCGAAGGGGCGATTGTTTCCGGGACGGCCAGCGGAGACTGGACGCTGTCCTGTGTGCGCGGGCAGGTTAACAGCGTCACCTTTGTCTTTTCCGACGGTACGGTACGCACCCTCCCAAGACCCGACACCAGTAACAACGCCGGCGGGCAAAATAATAACGCTCAGGCTAAACAGGATACCGGCACCAGTGGCGGTATCGGCTGGATTTCGGATGAAAACGGGATCCCGTGCATTGGCGGCGAACGTAAGTCCAATGCCTCCACTTATCTGCCCACCATTTTTGGCCTGTCGGCTGCCGGTGCGGCGGGTGAAGCGATGAGCCAGGGGCAGTACACGACGCAGAACAACGTGAATGGCATTTCCGCCACCATGACCGGCGACGCCGGACAGGCGGCGCTGGGGAAAGCCATTTCTGGCGGTATGTCTGAAACCACCGACTGGATCAAACAGCGTTACGGGATGACGTTTGATGCCATTTATGTGCCGCCCGGTGCCCGTCTTGCCGTGCATATCACCCGTCAGCTGGCCATTGATTATGAAGATAAGGGCCGTAAGGTGCGCTACGACTTCACCCTGCCGGGTGGCGTCAGTGACAACGGCGGACTGGACTGAGTACACGGCCATGGCGGGACAGATAACGTTTTTCCCTCTTTCATCCGTGTGCTGGACGTTCAGCGACGGGGCAGGCTGGCATATTGACGTGAACCCTGCGTCTTCTGCGGTTCTGTTGCTGCGACCCATAGCGCTGTTGCCTGCCGGCGCACCTTTACTGCGCTGGCGCGATGGCCAGCTTTTACTGGATATCGGCAGGTTCTCCCTGCCGCTCAGTGCCCGGGAGTGTGCCGTTTCGTGGCGCAGCCCGAAAATCCCGCGCCGGCTTTACTGCCCGCGTATGACATTACGGGAGCTGGGGCACCTGCTGAATGTCAGTGCGTTCGTTTTTATCTGCGGCGGTTACGATCCGGCCGCCTCACAAAGGAGATACCGGTAATGTACAGAACGGTTTTCATTCTGGCCCTGAGCTGTGTGATGCTCAGCGGCTGCTCAACCTCCAAAGAGGAAATGCTGCCGGCGGGCGATAACACCATGCTTGAACTGTGGAACGGGGCGGACGGTGGCGGCAGTACTTCCCGCCAGTCTGCGGCGGCCCGCGACACGCTGCGACGCCCGCTGACGGGCAGCGAAACGCAGGCGGACGCGCAGGCCGACCGCAGCTACAGCCGTACTCAGGAAAGCGAAATCACCCAGCAGTTTCCCCGGCTGCCCAACCCCGACATGGTGATGTACCTGTATCCTCACCTGGCAGACGGTAACACTCCTGTGCCGGGTTACAGCACCGTGTTCCCGTTCTACAGCCAGACGCAGTATGCCATGCCTGGCGAGCGCACGGAGGCCCTGTAATGCTTTCACTGTTTACGCGTAATAAATCCACCGACCGGCAGACGCCGGTTGATGACGGCCAGTCCTTTCAGGCAGATGAAACCCTGACCGCGGCCGTGAAGGGCCGGCAACCCCTGAAGCGCCCCGGGAAAATGACGCGCCAGGATGAGGAGAAGGTTTATCACGCCAATCCGTCCATCATTGACTTTTTGCCTTGGGCAGAATTTCTTGATGAAGAGCAGTGTCTCCTGCTTGATGACGGCGTGTCGGTGGGGGCCGTTTATGATGTGACACCGGTGGCGACCGAAGGGCGAACCGAAGAGCGCCTGGAGCAGATCCGTGACTCGGTTGAGGATGCGCTTCAGGACAGCTTTGATGAACATGACGTGAATCCCTGGGTCGTGCAGTTCTTCTGCCAGGACGAGGACGACACTGACGCGTACCTGGACAGGCTGCGCGGGTATGTCAAACCGCATGCACAGCGCACGGCGTTTACCGACGCCTGGCTGGGTGAAATGGAGCGCCATATTCGCAGTATCTCCCGGCCTGAGGGACTTTTTACTGACTCGCTGATTACCGGCCAGCCGTGGCGCGGGCAGCAGCGCCGCACCCGGATGGTTGTTTATCGCTGGCTGGGGAAAAGCCGCGATCCGATGCCGCCGGTGGCGATGCTCAATCAGGTGTGCGACCGGGTCGTGAATGCCCTGGGCGGGGCGGGGATCCGCTGCACCCGGCAGAACGGCCTGCAGGTGCATGGCTGGCTGCTGCGGCTGTTCAATCCGTCACCGGACTGGGTGGAGAAAACCACGCTCTATCGGCAGGCTGCTTACGCAGACCCGCGCGAGACACCTGAAGGCACCGTGCCGGTCAGCAATGATTTTGCCGAAACCCTGTGGTTCACGCCGCCGGTTTCAGACCCGGAAAACGGCGTGTGGTGGATTGACAACAAGCCGCACTGCGCGGTGGCGGTGGAAAAACTGCGTACACCGCCGGAGCCGGGCACCCTTACCGGCGAGAAAAGCCGGGGTGAAAAGAAAATTAATGCCCTGATGGATATGTTTCCGGAAGGGACCATGGTGTGCATGACCGTGGTGGTACAGCCCCAGGACCGGCTTGAAGAGCAGTTTAACCGGCTGTCGAAAAATGCGGTCGGTGAGAATACCGAGTCGGGCCGCGTCCGCCAGGATGTGAAGACGGTAAAAGAGTATCTGGGCAACCGGCACAAGTTGTACCGGGCGGGAATCACCTTCCTGCTGCGCGGCGATGACATGACCAGCCTGAAGCGCAAGCGGCTGGAGCTGTCCACCGTGCTGCTAGGGGCCGGTCTGCAGCCGGTACGTCCGGAGTTTGAAGAGGGTCCGCTGAACAGCTGGCTGCGGGCGCTGCCGATGTGCTTTAACCCGGACAGCGACAAAAAACACTGGTATACCCGTCTGACATGGGTTCAGCACCTGGCAGGACTTTTGCCGGTAACCGGGCGGGAAACCGGCACGGGGCACCCCGGCTTCAGCTTTTTCAACCGCGGCGGGGATACCCTGACATTCGATCCGCTCAACAAGCTCGACCGCACCCAGAACGCGCATCTGCTGTTGTTCGGCCCGACCGGGGCGGGCAAGTCGGCCACGCTGTGTGCCGCGCTCTCCCAGCTGATGGCCGTCCACCGTCCGCGGCTGTTTATTGCGGAGGCCGGGAACTCGTTCGGCCTGCTGGCCGACTTCTTTGACAGCCTCGGGCTGACGGTGAATAAAATCAGCGTCAAACCCGGGAGTGGCGTCAGTCTGCCGCCGTTTGCTGATGCTCACAAACTGGTGGAAGAAGGCCTGGCCGCCCAGGCCGTGGATGAGAGCGACCTGCCGGATATCGACACGGACGACGATAGCGAGGATGACAAGCGTGACGTTCTCGGTGAAATGGAAATCTCCGCGCGCATGATGATCACCGGCGGCGACCCGAAAGAAGAGGCCGACCTGAAGCGCGCCGACAGGGCGATGATACGTGAGGCGCTGCTGATGGCGGCGCATGCCACGTATAAAGAAGGGCGGCAGATGCTGCCGTCTGACCTGCAGCAGGCGTTATATGCCATTGCCTCTGACAACGATGAGGGCGTCATCAATGTCCGCAATGCCCAGCGAAAGGCGAAAGCGGCGGAGATGGCGGAATCCCTGGGCATGTTTACCCAGGCCGGCAGCTTTGAAGCGGAGCTGTTCAACCGCGAAGGGGAGCTGTGGCCGGAAGCGGACGTGACGCTGGTTGACCTGGGGCATCTGGCGCGTGAGGGCTACGAGGCGCAGATGGCCCTGACCATGGTCTCGATGACAAACATGATTAACAACATCGCGGAGCG